>CAIJPE010000031.1 GCA_903822435.1 uncultured beta proteobacterium
CTGTTGGGGTGCACATGCACCATGCCCACCGTGCCCCGGCCGTGCGGCGGGTGGCGGTGGGCGCAGGCCACCACCTCCTGCATCAGGGCGGCGGCCACCTGCAGGGCGTCCTTGCGCAAGGCCATGGGCGTCGGGCCGGCGTGGGCTTCCATGCCCGTCACGGTGCAGTCGTACCAGCGGATGCCCAGCACGCCCGTGACCACGCCGATGGTCTTGTCGTGGTCCTCCAGCACCGGTCCCTGTTCGATATGGGTCTCGAAGTAGCTGCCGATGGGATGGGCGCCGGGCACCTCGGTGCCGATGTAGCCGATGCGCTCGAGCTCACCCTTCACCGTCAATCCGGCGGTGTCCTTGGCGGCGTAGGCGTGCTCCAGGGTAAAGGCCTTGGCGAAGACGCCCGAGCCCATCATCACCGGCACGAACCGCGAGCCTTCCTCGTTGGTCCAGAAGGCGACCTCGATAGGCGCCTCGGTCTGGATGCCGTGGTCGTTGAGCGTGCGCACCACCTCGATGCCGGCCAGCACGCCGTAGTTGCCGTCGAACTTGCCCCCCGTGGGCTGGGTGTCGATGTGGCTGCCGGTCATCACCGGGGGCAGGCTGTTGTCACGGCCCGGGCGGCGCATGAAGCCGTTGCCGATCTGGTCGATGGTGACCGTCATGCCCGCCTCGCGCGCCCAGCGGGTGACGAGGTCGCGGCCCTGCTTGTCCAGGTCGGTCAGGGTCAGGCGGCACACGCCGCCCTTGGGCGTGGCACCGATGGCCGCCAACTCCATCAGGGCGGCCCACAGGCGGTCGCCGTCGATGCGCAGGTCTTCCAGCCGGGGGCTGGGCACTTTCATGTCCATGGCGGATCCTTGTCTATCGGGCGACGGGGACAGGGGCCTCCAGCGCCGCCTTGCGCGCCAGGGCATCGAACTGCGGCCCGAAAGGGGGCCTCTTGATGTGCCGGCCCGCACCGCGCTCGGCACGCAGGTCGCCGTCCGCAAAGACCACCCTGCCCTGGCTCACGGTATGGGTGGCCAGGCCGGTCACCGTCCGGCCCTCGAAGATGTTGAAGTCGACCTTGGAGTGCTGCGTCCTGGCCGACAGCGTCTTGGTGGCCGTGGGGTCCCACAGCACCAGGTCGGCATCGGCGCCGGGGGCGATGCAACCCTTGCGAGGGTAGATGTTGAACAGCTTGGCCGCGTTGGCCGATGTGACGGCCACGAACTCGCTGGGCGTGAGGCGGCCGGTGTTCACGCCTTCGTCCCAGATCACGGCCAGGCGCTCTTCCACGCCGCCGCAGCCGTTCGGGATCTTGGTGAAGTCGCCCAGCCCCGCGGCCTTTTGATCGGCGCAGAAGGTGCAATGGTCGGTGGCCGTGGTGTGCAGGTGGCCGGCCTGCAAGCCGCGCCACAGGGCCTCGGCGTGGCCCTTGGGGCGGAAAGGCGGGCTCATCACGTGGCCCGCCGCGAACTCGAAGCGCGGGTCGCGGTACACACCGTCGTCCAGGGTGAGGTGGCCGGCCAGCACCTCGCCGTAGACGCGCTGGCCGCGGGCGCGGGCCCGGGCGATGGCCTCGGCCGATTCGGCACACGACACGTGCACCACGTAGATGGGCACGTTGAGCACGTCGGCAATCGCGATGGCGCGCTGGGCGGCTTCGGCCTCGACCGCAGGCGGTCGCGACAGCGGGTGGCCTTCGGGCCCGGTGATGCCGAGGGCCTTCATGTCGGCCTGCAGCAGGAAGACCAGCTCGCCGTTCTCGGCGTGCACGGTGGGCATGGCGCCGAGCTCCAGCGCGCGGCGGAAGCTGTTCACCAACGTCTCGTCGCTGCACATGATGGCGTTCTTGTAGGCCATGAAGTGCTTGAAGCTGTTGACGCCCTCTTCCTGCACCAGCAAGCCCATGTCGCGGTGCACGGTGTCGTCCCACCAGGTGACCGCCACGTGGAAGCTGTAGTCGGAAGCTGCCTTCTCGGCCCAGCCGCGCCACTTGCGGAAGGCGGCCATCAGCGGTTCCTGAGGGTCGGGGATGACGAAGTCGATGATGGTGGTGGTGCCGCCGGCCAGGCCCGCAGCGGTGCCGGTGTAGAAGTCGTCGGCCGTGGTGGTGCCCATGAAGGGCAACTGCATGTGGGTGTGCGGATCGATGCCACCGGGCATCACGTAGCGGCCGTCGGCGTCCAGCACCGTGGCGCCGGTGGCGTCGAGCTTGTCGCCCACGGCCGCGATGCGGCCCTCGGCGCACAGCACATCGGCCCGAAAGGCGCGATCTGCATTGACGACGGTGCCCCCGCGAATCAGCAGAGAGGTCATGGCGGTCTCCGGTGGGTGTGGGCGGGATCGTAGATCAAGGGGCGATCACGGCGTGACGGGCGTGTCTTGCCGCATCGGGTTGTGGGGGTGTTGCGTCCAGTCCAGCGGCCGGGCGGGCACAGGCTGGCCGGTGCGCGCATCCATCTCGCCCGGGGGCAGCGTGCGCAAGGTGATGCACTCGGGCACCGGGCACACGGTGACGCACAGGTTGCAGCCCACGCACTCGGAATCGATCACCTCGAAGTGCCGCTTGCCGTCCTTCACGGCGGTGATGGCCTGGTGCGAGGTGTCTTCGCAGGCGATGTGGCAGCGGCCGCACTCGATGCACAGGTCCTGGTCGATGACGGCCTTGCTGGTGGCGTTGAGGTTCAGGTACTGCCACTCGGTCACCGTGCGCAAGGCGCGGCCCTGGAAGTCGGCGGTGGTGGCAAACCCCATGCCGTCCATGTATTCGGAAAGACCGTCGATCATGTCCTGCACGATCTTGAAGCCGTAGACCATGGCGGCGGTGCACACCTGCACGTTGGTGGCGCCCAGGGCCAGGTAATCCAGTGCGTCGCGCCAGGTGCCGACGCCGCCGATGCCCGAGACGGGCAGGCCCGCCAGCTCCGGCGTGCGGCCGAGGCTGGCCACCATGTTCAGCGCGATGGGCTTGACCGCCGGCCCGCAATAGCCGCCGTGCGAACCCATGCCGCCGGTGGAGGGACTCATGGTCAGCGTGGCCGGGTCCACGCCCATGATGGAGGTGATGGTGTTGATCAGCGAGACCGCATCGGCCCCGCCCCGCCGGGCAGCCAGGGCCGGCTGCCGGATGTCGGTGATGTTGGGCGTGAGCTTGACGATCACCGGCAGCTTGCTGTGTGCCTTGCACCAGGCGGTGACCATCTCGATGTACTCGGGCACCTGCCCCACCGCGGCGCCCATGCCGCGTTCGCTCATCCCGTGCGGGCAGCCGAAGTTCAACTCCACGCCGTCGGCGCCGGTGTCTTCGACGCGGGCGAGGATCGCCTTCCAGGCCGATTCCGTGCACGGCACCATGAGCGAAACGACCATCGCGCGGTCGGGCCAGGCGCGCTTGACGGCACGGATTTCGTCCAGGTTGGTCTGCAGCGGGCGGTCGGTGATGAGCTCGATGTTGTTGAAGCCCAGCAGGCGCCGGTCGGGCGTGAGCAGGGCGCCATAGCGCGGGCCGCTGACGTTGATCACCGGCGGGCCGTCCTCGCCCAGCGTCTTCCAGACCACGCCGCCCCAGCCGGCCTCGAAGGCGCGGTGGATGTTGTAGGCCTTGTCGGTGGGCGGTGCCGAAGCCAGCCAGAAGGGGTTCGGGCTGGTGATGCCGGCAAAGGTGTTGCGCAGGTCGGCCATGGGGGCTCCTTCTGGATGTTCAGCCGGGCGATCAGGCGATTGGCTGCTCGGCCTGCAGTGCGGCGTGGATGGCCGCGGCAGCGCGCTTGCCGTCTTCGACGGCCTCGACCGTGAGGTCGCGGCCCCCGGCGCGGCAGTCTCCGCCCACGTACAGGCGCGGCACGCCAGTGCGGCACGCCTCGTCGGCCACGGCACGGCCGGCCTCCAGCAGCACGCCGCTGGCCGCCAGCACGGCGGCATCGAATTTCTGGCCGATGGCGCGCAGGACCGTGTCGGCCGTCAGGACGGTGTCGCCGCCCGAGGCTCCGTCGGTGCGCACGAAGCGCACGGCCCGCACATGGCTGCCCGTGCCCAGGATCTCGGCAGGCGCCAGGTAGTGGTGGATGGCGACGCCGTGGGTCTGCGCCCAGTGCTGCTCTTCCAGCGAAGCCGAGATCTCCGCAGGCCCGCGCCGGTAGACCATGTGCACCTCTTCGGCCCCCAGGAGCCGGCTTTGCACCGCGGCATCCACCGCTGTCATGCCGCCGCCGATGACCACCACGCGCCGCCCCACGGGCAGTGCGGCCGGGTCGGCCGCCTGGCGCAACTCGGCGATGAACTCGACGGCATCGCGCACGCCCGCCAGCCCCTCGCCGGGGATGCCCAGCCGGGGCGTCTGCCCCAGGCCCAGGCCCAGGAACACGGCATCGAAGCCGGCCATCAGCCCTTGCAGATCGGCCGCCGACACCAGGCGCCAGCCGAGCTTGAGTTCGATGCCGCCGATGCCCATCAGCCAGGCGAACTCGGCCTGTGCGAAGCCGCCGGCCATCTTGTAGCTGGCCAGCCCGTATTCGTTCAGACCCCCGCCGGCGGGCTGCGCATCGTGCAGCACCACGGCATGGCCCAGCCGCGCCAGCGTGAAGGCACAGGCCATGCCGGCCGGGCCGGCGCCGACCACGGCCACGCGGCGGCCCGTGGCTGCGCCCCGGGAGAACAGGGCCGTGACGGGCTGGTCCATCACGGCGTCGACCGCATAGCGCTGCAGGCGGCCGATCTCCACCGGCTTGCCTTGCTGTGCCGTGCGCACGCAGACGGCCTCGCACAGCACCTCGGTGGGGCAGGCCCGGGCACAGGTGCCCCCCAGCGGGTTGGCCCCGAGGATGGCGCGCGCGGCGCCCCGCAGGTTGTCGTCGGCGATGCGGTGGATGAAGCTGGGGATGTCGATGCCCGTGGGGCAGGCCTGGATGCAGGGCGCGTCGAAGCAGTACAGGCAGCGCTCGGATTCCACCATCGCCTGCGTGCGGGTGAGCCGCGGGGCGGCATCGGCGAAGGCCTGCGCGTAGTCGGCCGCGGTGCGGCGGCCGGCGCGGACATCCGGGGGCGGGAGCTCGGTCATGGGCGGCACTCCGGGGTCGGTCGCGATCCTGACCGTCCGGTCAGGTTTCCGCCCCATCGTACGCAACCGGCGTGCCAGCCCCATCGGGGAACACCCGCCTCGCGCCGGGTGCCGCGGCTGCGCACCATAGCCCGTGCCGCGCGAGGCCCCCATGGCCTGCAGATGAGGCGCAAATGGCACGGAAATGGCTTGCACCCTCCCGCATCACTTGACCGTTCGGACAGGATTCCTCCCCGCCCCATGACCCCACACGACCGGCCCGCGCAAGCGCCCGGCGCGCAAGCGGCCATCAGCCTGCGCGGCGCCAGCGTGGTCTACCCGTCGGCCGACGGCGAGGTGCGGGCGCTGCACGAGGTCGACCTCGAAGTCGCGCCCGGCGAATTCGTGGCGCTGATCGGCCCCTCGGGCTGCGGCAAGACCACGCTGCTGCGTGTGGTGGCCGACCTGGAGCCGCTGACCGACGGCCAGGTGCAAGTCAACGGCATGAGCCCACGGCAGGCGCGCCTGGCTCGCGCCTACGGCTACGTCTTCCAGGCGCCGGCGCTGTTTCCCTGGCGCACGGTGCTGGCGAATGCGATGCTGCCGCTGCAGATCCAGGGCCGGCCGGCCGCCGAGTGCCGCGCGGTGGCGCTGGAGCAGCTCGCCCGGGTGGGCCTGGGCGGCTTCGAGGGCAAGTACCCGTGGCAGCTTTCGGGCGGCATGCAGCAGCGCGCGTCCATCGCGCGGGCGCTGGGCTTCGAGCCGCGCATCCTGATGATGGACGAGCCCTTCGGCGCGCTGGACGAGATCACGCGCGACCGCCTCGGCGAACAACTGCAGAGCCTGTGGCAGCGCGAAAAGCGCACCGTGGCCTTCGTCACCCATTCGATTGCCGAGGCCGTGTACCTGGCCACGCGCATCGTGGTGATGTCGCCGCGGCCGGGCCGTATCCTGGACGACATCCGCTCCACCCTGCCCGACGCGCGGCAGCTCGGGCTGCGCGACACGCCCGAATTCATGGCCCTGGCCCACCGCGTGCGGCAGGCCTTGGCCCAGGGGCACGCCGATGAAACCTGAACCGCCGGGCCGCGCAGGGCCGGTGGCCGTGGTGGCGCTGGCCGTGCTGCTGGCGTGGTACCTGGGGTGCGTCGGCCTGAACGCCCCCGGCGCCATCGAACGGGTGCTGGTCAACCAACCCGGCTGGGGCGCGCGCGAGCTCGTCGCCGCCACCTGGTCGATGGAACGCCCCGTGCTGCCCGCGCCGCACCAGGTGGCGCTGGACCTGTGGAGCAGCATCACCGACTGGCCGCTCGATTCCCCCCGCAACCTGCTGCTGCATGTGGCCGTGACGGCGCAATCCACGCTGGTGGGCTTCGGCCTGGGCACCCTGCTGGGCGTGGCGCTGGCAGCGGCCATCGTCCATTCGCGCACGCTCGACCGGGCCCTCCTGCCGTGGATCGTGGCCTCGCAGACCGTGCCGGTGCTGGCCATTGCGCCGATCGTGCTGGTGATTCTGGGGTCGCTGGGTTTTTCGGGCGTGGCACCCAAGGCCGCCATCGCGATGTACCTGTGCTTCTTCCCCGTGACGGTGGCCATGGTGCAGGGCCTGCGCTCGCCGCAGCGCATCGACACCGAGTTGCTGCACACCTACGCCGCCAGCCGCTGGCAGGCCTTCTGGATGCTGCGCCTGCCGGCCGCCCTGCCCTACCTGCTGCCCTCGTTGCGGGTGGCCATCGCCGCGGGCCTGGTGGGGGCCATGGTGGCCGAGCTTCCCACCGGCGCGCAGGCCGGGCTGGGGGCGCGCCTGCTCACGGGTTCGTACTATGGCAACACCGTGGCGATCTGGTCGGCGCTGGTGATGTCGGCGCTGCTGGGCCTGGCGCTGACGGGGCTGGTGGCGGGTGCCGAGCGGCTGCTGCTGGCGGGGCGGCGCGCATGAAGCGGGCGCTGCTGTTCAGCGCCACCGGGCTGGCCCTGGCCCTCGGCGCGGCAGCACTGCAGGCGCGCGCTGGCGACGCGACACCCGGCCCGGCACTGCTGCTGGCCCTGGCCGCGGCGCTGTGGATGGCCGCGCTGAGCGTGCGCCAGTGGGCCGCCCTGGACGCCCCGCGCTGGGCCGCCACCTTCAGTGCGCTGTTGCTGGGCGCGTGGGCGCTGTACTTCTGGCAGATGGGCGTCACGGCCTGGCAGGTGCCGCGCGTGCTCTTGCCGGCACCGCTGGCCATCGCCCAGACCCTGGCCGACAACGCGGCCACGCTGGGCCGCGACTTCGTGCAGACCGTGCTGAAGTCCGTGCTGACCGGCTGGGCGCTGGGCGGTGCATCGGGCTTCGCGGTCGGCGTGGCCATCGACCGCGCACCCTTCCTCCAGCGCGGCCTGTTGCCGCTGGCCTCGCTGACCAGCACCGTGCCACTGGTGGCGGTGGCGCCCATCATGGTGATGTGGTTCGGATTCGACTGGCCCTCCAAGGCGGCCGTGGTCGTGCTCATGACCTTCTTCCCCATGCTGGTGGCCACGCTGGCGGGCCTGCAGGCCGCCGGCCGGCTGGAGCGCGAGCTCATGCACAGCTACGCCGCCGGCTACGCGCGCACGCTGCTCGACCTGCGGCTGCCCTGCGCGGTGCCCTTCATCGTCGGCGCGCTGAAGGTCAACGCCGCGCTGGCCCTCATCGGGGCCATCGTGGCCGAGTTCTTCGGCTCGCCCACCGTGGGCCTGGGCTTTCGCATCAGCACCGAGGCCGCGCGCATGAACAGCGCGCTGGTGTGGGGCGCCATCGCAGTGGCGGCCGCCACGGGCTCGGTGGCCTATGCCCTGCTCGTCGCACTGGAGCGCCGCCTGGCCTTCTGGCACCCTTCCGTTCGTTCCCGCTGAGCTGTCTTCCCATCCACCACCCATCACAACCCCCAGGAGCTTTGCAACCATGCGTTCATCCTTGACCCTTGCCGCGGCCCTGCTGGCGCTGGCACCCGTCTTCAGCGCCCAGGCCCAGGACAAGTTCACCGTGCAGATGAAGTGGGTGCCGCAGGCCCAGTTCGCCGGGTACTACGTGGCCGCGGCCAAGGGCTACTACAAGGCCGAAGGGCTGGACGTCACCATCAAGCCAGGTGGCCCCGATGTGTCGCCGGTGCAGGTCATCGCCGGCAACCAGGCCGACGCCATCGTCAACTGGATGCCCGACGCCCTGGCCGCCCGCGAAGCCGGCGTGCCGCTGGTCAATATCGCGCAGATCTTCAACCGCTCGGGACTGATGCTCACCTGCAAGAAGGCCAGCGGCGTCAGCAAGCCGGCCGACCTGAAGGGCAAGACCCTGGGCGTGTGGTTCGGCGGCAATGAATATCCCTTCCTGAACTGGATGGCCAAGCTCGGCTTCAAGCCCGACACCGACATCAAGGTGCTCAAGCAGGGCTTCAACGTCGACCCCCTGCTGCAGAACCAGGCCGCCTGCATCTCCACCATGATCTACAACGAGTACTGGCAAGTCATCGACGCCGGCGTGAAGGAGTCCGACCTGGTCACCTTCTTCTACGAGGACCAGGGCGTGGCATCGCTGGAAGACGGGCTGTACGTGCTGGACAGCAAGCTCAAGGACCCGGCCTTCGTGGCCCGTACCGCCAAGTTCCTGCGCGCCACGCTCAAGGGCTGGAACGACGCCGTGAAGAATCCGGCCGAGGCGGCCAAGATCGTGGTGGCAGCGGACCCCTCGGGCAGCGCCACGCTGAAGGTCCAGCAGCGGCAGATGGAGAACGTGGCCAAGCTGGTGACGGCGGCCAACACACCGAAGATGGGCTACCTGGAGCCCGAGGCCTACACCCGCACGGTGAAGGTGCTGCTGGCCGCCGGCAGTTCGCCGGTGATCAAGAAGGACCCCGGCGCGGCGGCCTACAGCCACGTCGTGTGGGAAGCGGCTTCGAAGAAGTGAACCCTGTGCCCCGCCCGGCGGACAAGGCCGTGACCGGAGCGCGGTCGGACCGGGCCCTGGGCGGGGCCGTCCGCAGCGCCGAGACGGCGGTGGGCGGGACGATCCGCCAGGCCAACCGCGAGCGGATCCTGCGGGCGGCCAACCGGGTGTTCGCCCGCAAGGGCTACAGCGGCGCCACCACCGCCGCCATCGCCGAAGCCGCGGGCCTGCCCAAGGCCAACGTGCACTACTACTTCGGCAGCAAGCAGGCGCTGTATCGCGAGGTGCTGGCCGGCACGCTGCACGCGTGGCTGGCCCCGATGGACCACTTGGTGCCCGAGGCCGACCCGGCGGCCGCCATCGAGGCCTACCTGCGGCAGAAGATGGCGCTGTCGGCCCGCCGGCCGGATGCGTCGCGCGTGTTCGCCAACGAGCTGCTGCACGGCGCGCCGGTGCTCGGCAGCCTCATCCGCACCGAGTTGCGCCAAGCCGTGGCCGCCAAGGCTGCGGTGATCGAAGGCTGGATCGCCGCGGGCCGGATGGAGCCGGTGGACGCCACGCACCTGTTCTTCACGATGTGGGCCGCCACACAGACTTATGCCGACTTCGACGTGCAAGTGCGCGGCGTGCTCGGTCGCCAGCGCCTGAGTGCGGCCGATCACGCCCGCGCCGCCGACCATGTCGTGGCGCTGATCCTGCGCGGTTGTGGGGTCTGATGCCCCGGGCCCTTACCTTCGCTTGTTCCGCCCGGGTGGCAGCGAGCCCAGCGTGGGAAGGCCCGCAACGGGGCCTGCGGGCGCCGCCGGTGCCGGTGCCTTCTTGGGCTTCTTTGCTTCCTTGTTGCCGTTCTGACCCTTGGACATGATCGCTGCTCCCTCGATGGCATTGCTTGGCCGGCCTGCGGACGCGGGCCAGACCGTCGATCTTCGCGGCAGCCGCTGCGCCGGTCCGTGCGGCGGCGCACCCGCAGGCCGCAGCGGGCCACAGCGTGCGAAATGCCGCACCGGCGCCCCGTTTGCCGTCAGCGTGGTGCCAGCCATTGAATATGTCTCGGGGCATGGCCCTCGAAGCAAGGTCTGCCGCCGCAGAATGCGAATGTGAGCGAAGTGCCCGACTCCACCTTCAACCCGGCGGCTCTGCCCTGCGTGCTCGACATCGAAGCCTCGGGCTTCGGGCGCAACAGCTACCCCATCGAGATCGGCTTCGTCCTGCCCGATGGCCGCGCCACCTGCATGCTGGTCAGGCCCGCCGAGGGTTGGACCCATTGGGACAGCCACGCCGAACAGATGCACGGCATCACGCGCAGCACGCTGGCCGCACACGGCCGCACGCCGCGCGAAGTGGCCCAGGTGCTCAACCAGGAACTCGGTGGGCTGACGGTGTACTGCGACGGCTGGGCGCATGATTACGCTTGGCTCAATGCGCTGTATGAAGAGGCCGACATGCGGCCCAAGTTCCATCTGGAATCGGTGGGCAAGCTGCTGGGAGAACATTCGCTGTCGCAACTCGACCAGGCCCGCCGAGAGGCCATGGCCGAGATGGGCCTGAGGCGCCACCGCGCCAGCAACGATGCACGCGCCCTGCAGCGTGCGCTGATGAGGGTGGCCGAGCCGATCTGAGGCCGCGGGCGCGTCAGTTCGGCTTGGACGCAGGAGGACACGGCATGAACCGGATCCAACGCTACCTCCCGGCATCGCTTTCAGCCATCCTGGCGGTGGCCTGTGGCGGCGGCATCAACCCCGATTCCGGCCAGGGCACGGCGCTCGTGTGCCCGCGGACCTGCACCGACTCCAGCACCGTGCCGAGCGCGCAATTGCGCCACGCCTACGCCCTGGTCTCGGATGGCGTCGCGATGCAGGCTCAGGCCGGATTCAGCACCGGAAGCGACCTGCGCTTCAATGTCGAGCTGAAAAACGGCGACAGCCTGCAACTGCTGACGCCCCAGGGGGTCCAGGGCTTCCATGTGCCGGCGTCTAGCATCGGCACCATCCTCATCGACGCGTTGACCACGCTGATCGCAGGCGCCCGCCCGTACCTCAGTGAAGTCGATGCGCTCCCCTCGGGGGCCGCCGACTACCGGTTTGTCCTGACGCGCAATGCCGGTGGCATCAGCGAGACGGTCACGATGCCGGCGCCGTTCCAGATCGCCCTGCCGGCAGGAGGTTCGACGAGCGACATCGCCGCGCCAACGCTCACCGTGCGCGTCACCAGCCCCGGCAACTACCGTTTCGCGACCGCCGGCAGTTGCAGCGACTCCAACGGCAATGCGTCGACGGGCAACGGCATCGGAGACCTGGCGCCGACGACCCCACCGGCGGCGGACGCCAGCGGCGCCAGCTACACCGTCGACTTGGCAGCGGCGCTGCTGCGGCTGCAGTTCGAGACGAGATTTCCTCGAGGCGCGATTGCCGCATGCGACCTCACGCTGACCGCCCTCGCCCAGAACGACGGCGTACCCGACGCGGCGTTCGAGGCGGTCAACAGCCGCGTGTTCGCTCAGCAGATTCGAAGCACCCGTTTCCTGCTGAGGGCCACACGCTGAAGGGCCCCGTGGCGGCCACGGCCGCCAGTGGCGTTGCGTCAGGCGCTCAAGCCGCTGGCCGAACCGCCTGCTCGCGCTCCTGCAAAGAACGCCACATCACCTTGCCCGACCCGCTCTTGGGCAGCGCGTCCACGAATTCGACGATGCGCGGAACCTTGTACACCGCCATGTGCTCGCGGGCCCAGTCGATGATCTGCTGCTCGGTGGTGTTGCCGCGGGCAGCGTCACGCAGCACGATCACGGCCTTGACGGTCTCGCCCCGGTAGGCGTCGCGGGTGGCAATGACGCAGGCTTCCTGCACCAGCGGGCACTTGAACAGCAGCAGTTCGACCTCGCTGGGCCAGACCTTGAAGCCGCTGGCGTTGATCATGCGCTTGAGGCGGTCGGTGATGAAGAAGTAGCCTTCTTCGTCGCGGCGGCCCAGGTCGCCCGTGCGGAAGAAGGCCTTGCCGTCGATCTCGATGAAGGCCGCCTTGGTGGCTTCCGGGTGGCCCCAGTAGCCCTTGAACACCATCGGCCCGTGGGTGACGATCTCGCCGGTTTCACCGGGGGGCAGTTCGGCCAGGGTCTCGGGATCGATGATGCGGCTGTCCACGCCGAAGATGGGGATGCCCAGGCACTGCAGCTTGGCGCGCTCCGGCGGGTTGGCGTGCGTGGGCGCGGCAGTCTCGGTCAGGCCGTAGCCCTCGGCGAAAGTCAGGCCGAATTCGGTCTGCAGACGCTCCGCCACGGCCTGCGGCATGGCCGCGCCCCCGCCCGAGAGGTAGCGCAGGCTGGACAGGTCGAAGCTCTTGTAGTTGGGGCTGCCGAACAGGTCGATGATCATGGTGGGGATGCACGTGAAGTGCGACACCCGGTAGCGCGACATCAGGCGGCCCGCCAGCTCACGGTCCCAGCGCGGCAGCACCACCACCGTGCTGCCGGCATAGACCGGCGCCAGCACGTTGTAGAGCATGCCGGTGATGTGGAACATGGGCACCACGCCCAGGCTCACCGTCTCGGCGCTGGCATGGCCCCACAGGCCACCGCCGATGACGTTGGGCATCAGGGTGCGGTGCGTGTGCAGGCAGCCCTTGGGCATGCCCGTGGTGCCGGAGGTGTAGGGCAGCAAGGCCAGGTCGTCGGGCTTGGCCTGCGGCACGTGCGTGGGTGCGCTGGCGGCCAGGGCCTCGGCCCAGCGGGTGGCGCCGGCCGGCAGCGGGGGGTCGGACATCAGCCAGCCCAGCAGGGCCGCATTCGGCTGCTCTTCGGGCGCGACCTCGGCCGGCATCGCATCGGTGAAGCGCGTCACCAACACGTGCGCCAGCCGTTGCGCGGCCGGCACCCGCTCGTTGGCGGTCATGACGATACCGGCCAGGTCGGCCGTGGTGATGGCCACGCGGGCCTGCGGGTCGACGATGTAGTGGCCGAACTCGTCTTCGCGGTTCATCGGGTTGACCGGCACCACCACCGCATCGAGCCGCTGGATGGCGTAGAAGGCCACCACCCACTGCGGGCAGTTCTGCATGTACAGCAGCACGCGGTCTCCGGCCTTCACGCCTTTCGCTTCCAGCCAGCCGGCCACGGCCTCGGCCTGCCGGCGCAATTCGGCAAAGCTCAGCGAACGGCCGAAGAAGAGGTAGGCCGCCTTGCCTGGATATCGGCGCGCCGCGACCTCGAGGTTGAACCACAGGGTGCTCTCGGGCACCACCAGGGCGCGGGGCAGGCGGTTGGGCCAGAACGGCTTGTCCATGGGTATTGGGGTGTCGAGGGAAGATGATGGGGATGCAGCGGGCGCCGAACGCTCAGGAAGACTGCCCAGCGCCTTGACGCCAACGAGGCCCGCCGTCATCGTGCCTTGCGCTGCCCTGGTCAGTCGGCGTGGGAGTTCTTGTAGAACGCCAGGCAATCGGACAAGTTGGGCTGCACGCGGCAGAGTTTGGTCATGCAGGTGACGTAGGCAAGCTGGTGCTTGGGGATCTTGCGGCACTCGGCCTCGGGGCTCGTGGCCGCAGGGGCTGCAGGCGGCGGCGCCACCACGGCCACTGGAGGGGGTGTGGAAGGCTCAGGCCGCGGTGTGGGCGCCTCGACGGGGGGCTGTGTCAGCACGACGGCCACCGCCGGTGTGGCGGCAGGCGGGGCGGACGCGCGCCGCGGTGGCGTGCCCGGGCGGGCTGCCGCAGAGGCACCCTGCCTGGCGCCGGCCGCAACAGCCGCACCTGGCAGCACCACCATGGGCACCGTCGATTCGGCCACGGGCGGCGTGGCTGCGGCCTGGATGGTGGGCGCCACGGCCGGTGGGGCAGCGGCAGGCGCCGCCGTTAGCGGGGCAGACGCAGGCTCGGCCGAGGCCATCGGCACAGCGGGCACCGATACCGCAGCAGGGGCGGGCGTCGGGCTGGGCTGGCGTGGCCAGAAGAACACCACGGCGGCCACGGCCGCGACTGCGGCCCCTGCAGCCGGCAGCAGCCAGGCCGGCCGCGCCTGCGGCGGGCTGGCCGCCGGCGCCGCGCCTTCGCTGGGGCGCGAGAGCTTCATGGTCGCCACCAGCGTCCTGTCGGAACGGTCTTCGGGTGCGGGCGGCAGCGGCGCGGGGGTGCCCGCGCCGGACACCCTGACGGTGGATTCCCAGGTCGATTCGGCCAGCGCTTCGGCCACGCGCCGACGGGGTGCCGAAGCACGGCCCGCGAGCACCTCGCGCAGTTCGGCCACGGATTGCGGGCGGTCCTGCGGGCGCGGCGAGATCATCCATTCGACGGTCCGCAACAACTCTTCGCCGATCTGGGGCAAGGCCTCTGCCGTGAGGGCCGACGCGTCGTCATGCACGGCACGGGTGGTGGCCGGCGCCGGCGGGCGGCCCAGCAACACATAGTGCAAGGTGGCGCCGAAGGCGTAGATGTCGGTCCACGGGCCCTGCTTGACCGCGCCCGACTCGGCGTACTGCTCGATGGGGGCGTAGGCCGGCTTGAGGATGGCCGTGAGCGTCTGCGTCTTGTCGTTCAGCACCCGGCGCGCCGCGCCGAAGTCCAGCAGCACGGGCCGGCCATCGGGCTCGATCTGGATGTTGTCGGGTGCGATATCGCGGTGGTAGACGCCTGCGGCGTGCAGGGTATCGATCGCACCCAGCAGCGGCTCGATCAGGTTGCGGATCCAGGCCTCGGCGGGGGGGTCGGACAGGCTCAGCCGGACGTCACGCAGCGTGCGGCCCCGCAGCACGGGCATGGCCATGTAGGCCGTGCCGTTGGCTTCCCAGAACCGCAGCACCTTCAGCAGCGAAGGATGGTCGAAGCGCGCCAGCAGACGCGCCTCGTTCACGAACGAGCGCAATCCGAGGGCGAAGGTTTCGACATCCGACTGCGAGCGCACGGTGACATGCAGGGTCTCGGTGCGGCCGGCGAGCGAGGCGGGCATGTACTCCTTGACCGCGACTTCGCGCTCCAGGGCATGATCGAAGGCCAGGTACACAATCCCGAAGCCGCCGATGCCCAGCACGCTCCGAATTTCGAACTCACCCAGCCGCGAGCCCGGCGGCAACGCGTTGTCGGTGGGGGCACGGCGGGGTGGCGATGTTTCGGCTGACATGAAGGCCAAAGCTTATCAGGCCGGCCTGTGACGGCAAGCGATTCGCTGCGCGCTTATCCCGCATTCATGCGACTGTGGGTCGCCCGACTCGGGGGGGTGGCCGGCGGCCAGATGTTGCTGGTGGCCGTGGGCTGGCAGATGTACGACCTGACGGGTTCGGCCTGGGACCTGGGCCTTGTGGGCCTCGTGCAGTTCGCGCCGGCCCTGGCCCTGGCCCTGGTGGCCGGGCACGTGATCGACCGCCACCACCGCGCCCGCATCGTGGCGCTGTGCCTGTCGGTGCAATGCAGCGTGGCCCTGGTGCTGTGCGCCGGGGCGACCTGGGGCTTCACCTCGCGGGGGCTGTTGCTGGGGCTGTCGGTGGTGCTGGGGTCCGTACGGGCTTTCCAGATGCCGGCCCAGCAGGCGCTCACGCCGCTGCTGGTGCCCCCGGTGCTGCTGCCGCGCGCCCTGGCGTTCAGCTCGGCCGGGCTGCAGGGCGCCATCATTGCCGGGCCGGCCCTGGGCGGGCTGATCTACGCCTGGGGCGCAGGCGTCACGTATGCCACCTGTTCGGTGCTGTTCGCGGTGGCCGCCGGCCTGGTCGCGCGGCTGCGCTACCCGGTGGCCACCCGCAATACCGAGCCCGTGAGCTGGCAGACGCTGCTGGCCGGGGTGCACTTCGTGTGGCAGCGCAAGGTGGTGCTGGGCGCCATCTCGCTGGACCTGTTCGCCGTGCTCTTCGGTGGCGCCACGGCGCTGCTGCCGATCTTCGCGCGCGACATCCTGCACACAGGGCCCTGGGGCCTGGGCCTGTTGCGCAGTTCACCGGCCGGCGGCGCCCTGCTGATGTCGCTGCTGCTCACGCGCTGGCCGGTGCGGCGACGCACGGGAACCGTGCTGCTGGCGGCGGTGGCGGTGTATGGCGCTGCCACGCTCGCCTTCGGGGTGTCCACGAGCCTCGTGGCCTCGATGCTGGCCCTGTTTGCCACGGGCGCGGCCGACATGGTCAGCGTGGTCATCCGCTCGACGCTGGTGCAACTGGAAACGCCCGATGCCATGCGCGGCCGGGTCAGCGCGGTCAACTCGGTGTTCATCGGCGCGTCCAACCAGCTCGGCGAATTCGAATCGGGGGCGACGGCAGCCGCACTCGGGCCCGTCGGCTCGGTGCTGCTGGGCGGCCTGGGCACGCTGCTGGTGGCGGGCCTCTGGACCGTGCTCTTTCCCGCGCTCGCCCGGCGCGATGGGTTGCTCCCGGCCGGCACAGGCGAGCCGCGGGCTCGGGCACGGGCCGGGAACCAGGGCCCCGCCAGCAGCGGCGGGGCCTGAGGGGGACAACGGGCACAGCGCGCATCAGCGGCCCTCGCCCCATTTCGATTCGATGCGCATGCGGCTCTCGCGGCCGCGCGCCTTCCATTGCTGCACCTGGGCCTTGCGCTCCATGGCGCTCTGGGTGTCGCGCCGGGCTTCGCGCTGCAGCTTCTGGAACCCGCGCAAGCGCTCGGGCGTGACGCCTTCGCGCACGGCACACCCGGGCTCCTGACCGTGGCCGCAGTCGCGGAAGCGGCACTGCAGGGCCAACTGCGCAATGTCGCCGAAGGCCTCCTGCAGCCCGTCGGCGTCGCCGTCCAGGCGCAGCGTGCGCAAACCCGGGGTGTCGATGATGCAGGCCTGCTGCGCGGTGGTGTGCAGCGAGCGCGCCGTGGTGGTGTGGCGGCCCCGGCTGTCGTCGCCGCGGTTGGCACCGGTGCGCTGCGCCGAAGCGCCCACCAAGGCGTTGGTCAGTGTGCTCTTGCCCGCTCCGCTGGAGCCCAGCAGCACCAGCGTCTGCCCGGTGCCCAGCCAGGGGCCCAGCACCTGCGCCGGTTCGTCTCCCAGGGCGTTGAGCGCCACGGCCGCCACGTCGGCCGGCAGGCCGGCCTGCACTTCGCACAGCCGCTGCGCGGCCGCGGCATTCAGGTCGGCCTTGGTCAACACCACCACGGCCGACACACCGGCCATGCGCACCAGGGCCACGTAGCGCTCCAGCCGGCGCAGGTTGAAGTCGTTGTCCAGGCCCATCACCAGCAGGGCAGTGTCGACATTGCTGACGATGACCGTGCGGGTGACCTTGTCGCGGCCGTCGTGCAGGCGCCGCGCCAACTGGTTCAAGGGCGGGATGCGGGCGTGGGCCCACCACTCGCCCAGCGCATTGCGCTCGGCCATCACCCAGTCGCCCACGGCCAGTGCATCGGCTTGGGCAGCCAATTGGTGACGCAGGGCCGGCAGCATGCGCGCCGGGCGCTCGGCCTGGCCATCGTGAAGGGCAATGCCCTCGCGCTGGACCTCGGTCACGCGCAGCAGCTCTCCCGGCGACTGTGCCAGGCCCATGGCCGAGGCCTGGGCCTGGAGAGCGGGAGACAGGCCGATCACCCGAAGGCGTTCGAATGTCGAAGAATCGATCATGGATGGACACATTCCGTGCAACGCGCCACGCACGGCCCGGCCCATGGCCGAGGGATCGTGCGGGCGCAACCCACATCGGCCACGGGCAGCGAGCCCATGGCGGCTTCAGTGAAGATCGGTGTGTCGGCCGGGACGCTGGGTCGCGGCAATGCAACGGCTGGTTTCAGGCTGCAGGGCAGCCAGGGGTCACCGGGGGTGGCGACTACAGCGCGCGGGCCGACAGGAGGGCAACAGCGGCATAAAGGGGATTCTTCATGGCAGTCTCCTGTGGTCAGTGGATGGGAGCCCGCAATGTGCGCCGACACGGCCTGCCCGTCAAGCCGTGCTCGGCGCCTGCACGGCCCGGTGTTGCGCATTTGTCCCACCGTGGGGGGATGGTGGGCCCGCCCGGTGGATCATCGTGAATCCATGACGATCACGGTGCCACCCCCCCTGAACCTGCTGCACGAAGACGAGTGGCTGCTGGTGCTGGACAAGCCCGCCGGGCTGCTTTCGGTGCCAGGGCGCGGCGAGGCCGGGCAGCTGAACCTGCACACCCGGCTGCTTGCCCGCTGGGCCGACGCGCTGATCGTGCACCGCCTGGATATGGCCACCTCGGGTCTGATGCTGTTCGCCAGGGGGCTGCCCGTGCAGCGCAGCCTGAGCGCGGCCTTTGCCGAGCGGCGCGTGGACAAGCGATACGAAGCCGTGGTGGATGGCCTCGTGGCCGGCGAAGAAGGCGAGATCGATGCGCCGCTGGCCGCGGACTGGCCCGATCGGCCGCGGCAAAAGGTCGACCACGAATTCGGCAAGCCCTCGCTCACCCGCTGGCAGGTGCTGTCGCGGGCCGAGGGCAGAACGCGGCTGGCGCTGCAGCCGCTCACCGGCCGGTCGCACCAGCTGCGCGTGCACCTGCAGTCCATCGGGCACCCGATCAGTGGGGACCCCCTCTACGCACCCGAACCCCCCACCGCGCCGCGCATGCTGCTGCACGCCACCGGGCTGGCCTTGGTGCACCCGGCCACGCAGGCGCCGCTGGCCTTCCACAGCCCGGCGCCCTTCTAGCCCTGCGCGGGCGGGCTACAGTTCGCGGATGAGCAAGCACCTCACCATCCTTACCGGAGCCTCTCGGGGGCTGGGCCTGGCCATGGCCGAACAGCGGCTGGCGCGCGGCGATTTCGTCGTGGCCATTGCACGGCGGCGCCCGGATGTGGCCGTGCCCTCCGGCAGCGAACTGCTGACGTGGTCGCTCGACCTGGCCGACCCGCTGGCCGCCGCGCAACACCTGGAAGACTGGCTGGGCCGCCAGGACGGAACCGCCTGGCGGTCGGCCAGCCTGATCAACAACGCCGGCGTGGTCCCGAGGCTGGCGCCGCTGGCCAGCGTGACGGGGCCCGACCTGTCGCAGGCCCTGCGCGTGGGCCTGGAGGCGCCCCTGCTGCTGACGGCCGCCTTCCTGCGCGCCACCTCGCACTGGCAGGCGCCGCGCAAGGTGCTGCTGATTTCCTCGGGCCTGGGCCGCAGGCCGATGGCCGGCAGCGTGTCCTACTGTGCCGCCAAGGCCGGCATGGACCACATGGCCCGGGCGCTGGCGCTGGAAGAGGCCGCCCGCCCCAACGGGGCCCGCGTGGTGTCGCTGGCGCCCGGCGTGATCGATACCGACATGCAGATCCAGCTGCGCGAGGCCGATCCGGGGCTGTTCCCCGAACGCGAGCGCTTCATCGGCCTGAAGACGGGAGGGCAGCTCGACACCCCCGCGGAGGCAGCCGCCAAGGTGCTGCGGGTGCTCGACCGCGCCGACTTCGGCAACGAACCCGTCGCCGACGTCCGGGGGGCCTGATGACGGCCGAGGGGCCGGCCCGGGCGGCCGAACTCGCAGGCTTCCTGGGCCTGGCGCCGCACCCCGAGGGCGGCGCCTACGGCGAGGTCTTCCGGTCGCGACGCGCGGTGGATCCGCTCGACGGGCGGCCGCAACGGCCGGGTCTGACGAGCATCGATTTCCTGCTGGCTGCGGGGCAGTTCTCGGCCTGGCACCGGGTGGCCTCGGACGAGGCCTGGCATCTGCTGGAAGGCGGACCGTTGCGCCTGTGGCTGGCCAGCCCGGGACTGGACCGCTTCGATTGGGTGGACCTGGACAGGGCCGGGGTGCTGGATTCTGCCCAGCGGGCCTGCAAGCCCCGCTGCATCGTGCCGGCCGGCTGGTGGCAGGCGGCCGAACCGACCGCGGCTTTTGCCTACGTGGGCGCCACGGTCGGGCCGGGCTTCGACTTCGCCGACTTCACCTTCGGCCGCGAAGACGCGGCGTTGCTGCAGGCCCTGGACAAACTGGAGCCGGTGCTGCGCCGGCTGCTGTGAGGCCGCCGGCGGCGCCGGGCGATCAACCCAGCCAGCCCGACAGATCGGCCTTGAGCTTGGCCAGGTCGGCCTGCCGCGTGTACATCATGTGGCCGGCATCGTAGTAGCGGTGCTGCACGCGTTGCATCACGTCGGCAGGGGCGTCCAGCTGCGCCAGTGACCAGTCGCTGGCGCTGTAGGGCGTGCCCAGGTCGTAGCGGCCGCTGGCGGCCAGCACCTTGAGGTGCGGGTTGCGGCGCAGGGCGCGCGCCAGGTCGGGGCTGGTGGAGGTGAAGCCCATGCGCGAGCTATCGCCCCGGTTCCAGTTCCAGCCGCGATTGACCTCGCCATTGATGACCTGGTAGCGGGCTTCCATGCCCAGCCCGAGTTGCGCGCCGAAGTACGCCATCGCAGCCATCGTGTAGGGCGCGGCGATGGCCTCGATGCCGGGGTCGAATTCCCATTCACGGGTGCGGCTGGCGGCCATGGGGCCGGTGGAGCGCGCCTCCAGGCGTCCCACGATCAGCCCGCGCGGACGCAGCGCCTCGAAGAAGAAGGTCTGGTCGCTGATGCGCAGGTTCTTCTCCTCCACCAGTTCGCGCGGCAGGCCCGTCAGTTCGCTCAGCCGCCGGGCAGTGCGCGTGCGCTGGCGCTCGCTCAGGCGCGAACCCGCATGCAGCGCGGAGGCATATTCTTCCTGCACGAAGGCCTCGGCGGCCGCCCGGGCTGCCTCGGGCGAAGCGGCCAGCGGCCCCTGGAGCAGCCCATGGAACTGGGCCACGTTGGCGAAGGCCGGCAGGAACAGCGCATACGGCAGGTCGTTGGCGGGTGCGAAGACGAGCGTCTGCAGGTCCATCGCGCAAGACACCAGGATCAAGCCGCTGAGCGACACGCCCAGTACCTGCAGCTTGTCGGCCAGGCCTGCGCCGCGCGTGGTGCCGTAGCTCTCGCCAGCCAGGTAGACGGGCGATCCCCAGCGCTTGTGCCGCGTCAGCCACGAGCGCATCACCTCGGCCAGGGCATCGATGTCGCCATCCACCGACAGCATCTTCTTGCGTGCGGCCTCGCTGCCCGTGACCGACCAGCCGGTATGCGGCGGGTCGATGAAGACGAGGTCGAAGTGCTCGAACCAGCTGTGCGGGTTGTCCTGCACCGCGAACGGGGCCTGCGGCATGCTGCCATCGTCCGGCACCACCAGCCGCTTGGGGCCCAGCGCACCCAGGTGCAGCCAGATCGAGGCCGAACCCGGGCCTCCGTTGAAGGCAAAGCACACCGGCCGCTCGGCAGGAACGGCCCCGTCCAGCAGGTAGGCGATGGTCAGCACCGCGGCTTCGGGCTCGCCGTCGGCGCCGGCCACGGGCACGAAGCTCGCATGGGTGCGGTAGTCGAAGGTGCGGCCACCCAGGCTGACCGCCCCGCTGCCCTGGGCCGCGGGCCGGGCCAGAAGGCCCTCCATGTGCTCTTTCATGCGCTTGGCGGCATCGGCCGGCGTGGCGGCTGGGTTGGCGGGGGTCGCTTCGGCACTGGCCATGAATGGGTGTCCTCGGGTGTGAAAGTTACAGGCCCTGACGCAGGCCCTGCTGGATGAATCCGGCGTAACGGTCCATGTCGACGTTGCCGCCGCTGACGATCACCCCCACGCGCTGGCCGGGTGCCGCCACCACCGCCGAGAGCATGGCCGCAGCGGCCAGGCAGCCGGTGGGCTCGACCACGATCTTCATCCGTTCCGCGAAGAAGCGCATGGCGGCCACCAGTTGCTCGTCGGTGACGGTTTCGATGCGCGAGACCAGGCGCTGGATCACCGGGAACGTGAGCCGGCCACTGTGCTGCGTCTGGGCGCCGTCGGCGATGGTGCGGGGTGTATCGATGTGCACGATCTCGCCGCGCGCCAGGCTTTGCTGCGTGTCGTTGCCGGCTTCGGGTTCCACGCCGATGACCTCGATGCCGGGGCTGAGGTGGTGCGCCGCCACCGCGCAGCCCGACACCAGCCCGCCGCCGCCCACGCACACCAGCAATTTGTCCAGCGGACCGGTCTCCTGCAGCAGTTCAGCCGCCGCGGTGCCCTGCCCGGCCATCACGTCGGCGTGGTCGTAGGGCGGCACCAGCGTCATGCCGCGGGCTTGGGCCAATGCGCGGCCGATGGCCTCGCGATCTTCGGTATACCGGTTGTAGAGCACCACCTCGCTGCCGGGCTGGCCGCGCTGGTACTCGCGCGTGGCAGCCAGCTTCGCGGCCGGCGAGTCCTGCGGCATGACGATGACCGAAGGCATGGCCAGGATGCGGGCCGCCAGGGCGATGGCCTGGGCGTGGTTGCCGGACGAAAAGGCGATGACGCCGGTCTTGCGCTGCGCAGGGGTGAACCGCGCCAGGGCGTTGTAGGCGCCGCGAAACTTGAAGGCGCCCATGCGCTGGAAGTTCTCGCATTTGAAGAAAAGGCTGGCACCGGTCAGGGCATCGGCCGTGCGCGAGGTGAGCACGGGCGTGCGGTGGGCCACGCCGGCAAGCCGGTCAGCCGCTGCCGCGATGTCGTCGTAGCCGATGGCCAGACCGGCCGTGGAGGGGTGGGTCGCGGCCATGGTCTCAAGCTCCTTCGGGGCCCTGGAAGCCACCGCGGCGGAAGGTCAGCACCAGCGTGTCGCGGGCTGCGGCCTGTGTCGGGTCCAGCGGCTGGATCGGCGTGGTTTCGTGGATCACGCGTTCGTCGTCGAGCAGCAGCGCGCTCCAGGGTTCGCGCAGGGTGAAGCGCACGCCCTGGGGGCCGCGGGCGTCGAACACGCGCGTTTCCCCGCCCTTCACGTTGTTGCGGCCGACCAAGATCACGGCCACGAGGTCGACGCCGTCACGGTGGGCGCCCTCGGGCGTGGGTCGGCCGATGGCGCCTTCGCCTTCGGTGCTGATGCGAAAGGGGTGCGCTTCCACGTACCAGGTGGCCGGCCCGCGCAGTGTGGTGGCCAAGCCCGCCAGGCCTTGGATCAACCGGGCCCAGGCGGGATCCTGCATCAAGGGCGCAGGCAGGGCCTCGAACCAGCGCTCGAACCCGCCGTGCAGCGCGTTGTAGGCCACCGGTTGCCAGTGCGCCCTGTGGGGGGCCGCATGCACGCCCTCGGCCGAGACCATGAAGCATCCATGGCGCCGCCGCCGGTAGCGGCCGCCGTCGCGCAGGTGGGGGTCGGGCGGCAGGCTCTGCCAGACGGGCAGCCAGGCCTGCATCGCCGCCGGATCCAGCCCGCACAGGCTGGACAGCGACGCGGCGTCGACGACCGCCCAGCCGGCAGTGCCCAGTTGTTCGGGCAGGTCGGCCAGGGCGGTCAGGGGCGGTGGTGGGTTCATCGGGAACGGGAAGCGGGCAAGTGACGGAAAACAACGGCAACCCCCGATTAAGGGGCGCCGATACAAATCGTTGTCAGCTGAACGGCGCGAAATGCCGTTAACGTCTGACCGAGCGCAGGCGCATGCACAACCCTATCACCACGGTTCCGAGGGCCGACTCCTCCCTTCTGGTCGAAATCATCGAGCTGAAGTGGCTCTTTGCGGCCCACGGCGTGCGGGTGCACGTGGAACAACTGCAGCGCGACCCGGAGTATGCCCGCCAGTTGCTCGACTTCGCTGCCGCCATGCCCAACGCGGCCTTGCGCCAAGTGGCTTGCCGTTTGCGCCAGAGCCTGGAGCCGCGCGCCGACTGAGCGCGGCCGGCCGTGGCACAGTTCGGGCCCTTGCGTCCCGGCCCGTGAACTAAGCCGCATCCCGCTGTTCCAAAGGCGCGCTAGCCTCCTCAACCGATGTCCACACCCTCCACCGCGCCCAAGCCCAACCCGCTGATCGAGATCGCGGTCACCATCATCGTGCCCGCGCTGATCCTGATGAAGCTCAGCAGCGAGAAAGGGCTGGGCACGCTGGGCGCGCTGCTGCTGGCCCTGGCCTTCCCGCTGGCCTGGGGGCTGTGGGACGGCTGGCGCCGCCGCAAGCTGAACTGGCTGTCGGTGCTGGGCGTCATCAGCACGTTGCTGACCGGTGGCATCGGGTTGCTCGCGCTCGACGCGCAATGGCTCGCGGTGAAGGAAGCCGCGGTGCCCGGCCTGATCGGCATCGTGATCCTCTTTTCGGCCTGGACCCGGTCACCGCTGATCCGCATGCTCGTGTTCAACGCCACGCTCTTCGACGTCGACCGCGTGCACAAGGCCCTGGAAGAGCGCCAGAACGTGCCGGCCTTCGAGCAACAGCTGCGCGCCGGCACCATCCTGCTGGCGGGTACCTTCTTCTTTTCGGCGGTGGCCAACTACATGCTGGCACGTTACGTGGTGCACAGCCCGGCAGGCACGCCGGCCTTCAACGAGGAACTCGGCCGCCTGACCCTGCTGAGCTACCCGATCATCGCCATCCCTTCCATGCTGATGATGATGGGCCTGATGTTCTGGCTCGCGCGCGGGGCCAAGTCCCTCACGGGGCTCGAGCTCGGCGACATGATGCAGGGCTGACCCGGCCCCGCAAGCCAGGGGCAACCGAGGTCATCCGCAGGCCCCGCCGCAGGGTCCGGGCAGCCTAGAATGGAGGGTCCGGCAACGTGGGGCCCCATGGACTCGAGCGCTTCTGACACCGTCGCGGAAGACCCTCGCTCGGTGCTGGACAGCCGGCCCAGGCCACGCCCGGCCTACCGGCCTTCGTGGCTCGGCCTGGTCAGTTTCGGGCTCGTGCTGGCCTTGCTGGCCGTGGTGCTGGTGCAGGCGCGGCAGTTCTCAGTGATGCGCGAGACGCTGGCCTCCAGCAACGACTTCGGCATCCTGACGCTGTTCGAAAGCGAAACCGAGTTCCTGCGGCTGCGTCAGCAATGGCACGCAGCCGCCGAAGACCGCGAGGCGCTGGACACCGCCGCCCTCCGGGAACGCTACGAACTCTGGGTCGACCGCGTGGCGCTGCTGCGATCCGATCGGGCTCGGCGACTGTTGGCCGATGACCGGGCCTACGACGCCCTGCTCAAGCAGCTGGACGGGTTCATCGCATCCGCCGACCATGCCCTGGGGGCGCACGCGGTGGCCTCACCCGACAGGGCTTTCGTGCAGGGATTGACCAGCCAGCTGCACGCCCTGGAAGCCCCGCTTCACCAGGTGAGCATGGA
>CAIJPE010000032.1 GCA_903822435.1 uncultured beta proteobacterium
CCTGCCTGCCTGATGGGCTCTGATAAACTGGTGGTTGTTCGTGGGGGCGTAGCTCAGCTGGGAGAGCGTCGCGTTCGCAATGCGAAGGTCAGGAGTTCGATCCTCCTCGTCTCCACCACACGTTTACCGATGAAACCCGGCCTCCCGGCCGGTGCTTTCTTGGGTCCAAGTCCCCACGATATCCCGCGCTTTCCTTGCTTGCCTGTCCCAAAAGCAAGCCATCGGTGCCCGGCATGGTACCGAGCACTTGCGAGCGCGGGATCGAGACAGCGATCACCAGTCGCTCCTGTCGGGCGGCAAGTCGAAGGACTTTTCCCGACCCTGGGCTGACATCCGGTCAAGGTTCGCAAAGCGGTTACAACGTACTCAGTCGCGATCGATGTCCTGGCTCGCGTTGGCTCTTACGAAGCCATGATCGTGGACTTCGAATACGGCAGCCGGCGGTGGCTTGCGCTCGACACTCGTCACTTGCCACAGCAACCGACCGGCTTCATCGATCATCACCAGGGGCAAATGCACGCCCGTATCCCAGCACAGGGCGGTCCGGCGGCTGCCCGTCACCAGCGTGTACCAGTTGCAAGGTTCCACGGGTTGCGGAGCCTGTGCGGGGGCTGCGCTGGCAGTC
Source organism: uncultured beta proteobacterium (assembly GCA_903822435.1). Taxonomy (GTDB): domain Bacteria; phylum Pseudomonadota; class Gammaproteobacteria; order Burkholderiales; family Burkholderiaceae_C; genus Rubrivivax. Next base: position 626 of record CAIJPE010000032.1, read on the forward strand.
AAGAGATAGCCGCCCTTCGGATAACGCAAACCATGCGCGAGGTCGAACCAGTCGGTGAAGCTGCCGATACGGTAGAGATCGTCGCGTGTGATGCGGGTCTCGATCTTGCGCCGCAGGTCCAGCACGACCAGCTCGAAAAATGGGGTGCCGGGTTTGCGCGCGACGTGCGTCTCGATGGCGTCATCGGTACGCCGCAACAGCCGCTCCTGTCCGTCACGCCAAACTTCGAGGTTGTGCGAAACGCCGCCAGCGCTGAAGCGCGCCTGAAAATGCAGGGCGCGCGGTTCACCGTGGTCGCTGAACACCTGCTCGAAGCGCAGGCCTGGCGGCGCCGGCGCCGTGACCTGGGCGCTCTCGGCTGCCAGAGCCGTTGTCGCGGCCCACACTGTAGCCAGCAACGTCCAGGCCTTTCGCACACTCATTGGCGGACCGCCTTTGCGTGGTCGAAATAGCGGTATGTCTTGCCATCGACGACCAAGTCCTTGACGGCGAGGTTCACGTTGTAGGAGCCCATCCTCAGTTCCGTGTCGGTGCTGGCACCGGTCGGGTCGGTGGGAAGTTCGAAGCGAAGGCCGGTGGCGGGTGTCGACGGTGTCACGGTGGTGGCCGTGACGGTGGGTGTGCTCGTGCTGGCTGGCCGGGCCAGTGCCTCGTTGAGGACGCGACCGTCGGCCTGCGGCATGCCCAGACCCAGTATGTGGGCCACAGTCGGCGCCACGTCGACGTTGCCGGTTGGCGTGGTCAGCGTCGTCTTGGTCCTGAAGGACGGACCGCTGGCGATCAAGGTGTTGTGTACGTCAGAGATGCCGAAGCTGCCGTGCATGCCGCGCTGGCCGCCGGCGCTTTCGAACTCGATGCCCGGCATGCCCTGGATCGAGGACGTGTAGTCCCAATTGAAGCTTGCGACGATATCGGGCTGCCCGTTGCCCAGCCGGCTCGCGTTCTCGAGGTTCACCTGCGCCATGCCCAGGGTGCCGGGCAGTGCGCCATAGCGGCTATCCACGAAAATGGCACCGTATTCCTCGCGCTGTTGCAGCACCTTGACCACGGCCGAGATGGTGGCTGCGTCGTGGCTGGGTACGTAGAAGTAGTCGGAACCGCCGTTGGCTGCGATGACGATGCCATGGGCGGGCAGGCTGCCCGGCGCCGGCACCTTGAAGCTGGCCACCGGCGTGCTCAGTGAGGCGCTGATCGCCTGGTACGGGGTGTTGGCTGCGCCACACAGCGCGCCGCTGGTGTCGCTCTTCACCGGCACGGTCGGCCTGCCGCCGGCGTCCAGGCCGTACATCGCCGAGGTCGTGCAACCCGATCCGTCATAGGCCTTGAACCCACGGTAGGTCAACAGGTCTGCCGAGCGCACGTCACCTGAGAACGAGTAACCACCCGAAGTTGCCACCGGGCCGACCATTGATCGGGTCCTACCGCTGGTCGAGCCATTGACGAGCGGCCCGTTGGGTCGCACGCCCCCGGAAGTGATGCCACGCAGGGGATACAGGGCCAGCGGACCCGAAACGCTGCTGTGGCCGTGGTCGGAGACAACGATGATGTTCGTCGTGCTGTCCATGCCGTTGGCGCGCAGTCCGGCGATCAACTCACCGAGACGCGCATCTTGGGAGCGCAGGCCCGCGACCGCATTGGCACTGCCAGGGCCATAGCCATGTTCGACGTTGTCGGGCGTACGGAACCAGATCAGCGACAGCATCGGCTTCTTCTGCGGCAGCAGGTACTGCGTGAAGACCGACATCATGTACTTGTTGGAGGCATCCTCGGGCGCACCCTGAGTGGTGTCTCCCGAGTCGCGCGCGGCAATCGCGAGTGCGCCGTTGGGATCGTAGGCCGTGGTGCTGAAAGTCACGTAGCCGGCGCGTGCGGTCGGGTTGCCGTTGTTCGCCGCCAGCGTCACCGCATCGGCACCTGCATAGTCCTTGACCACGTTGACGGGCAGCGCGATACCGGCTGCCTGCATGTCTGCGACCAGGCTGCGCGGTTGAATGGTGTTCTCGTCGACGAAGTAACCCCCCTTGCCCAGGTCCTGGATGTAGGCGGCTCCCGACTTGCCGATCGTCGCTGTCACCAGCCCGGCCGCCTGCGCCGTCGAGAACAGGCTCTTGACCAGCAACAGCTGTCCGCCGTAGTAGGCGTTCAGCGTGTTCAGGACCTGATAGTCCTCCGTGAAGACCGGGTCCACGTAGTCTTGCGCCGCGCCCGCCGCGCTGTTGCCGGCGGGGATCGAATGGCCGCTGCCCTGCGGGGGTGTCCAGAAGGTATTGCCGAAGAAGCCGCTGGTCTTGGGGAACGAACCCGTCGCAAGCGATGAGCCGTTCATCATCGTGAACGTCGGATAAGTCGAGTGGTTATCGCTGAAGTTGACCCCCGATTGACGGAGGGCGTACAGGTTCGGCGTGTCCGTCGCATTGACCGAGTCGGGCCGCAGGCCATCCCAGACCATGATGATCGTGCGTGTCGCTGCGTGGCCGACGATCTGGCCATTCGGGCTGGGGCCCAGATTGCAGCCAGTCAAAGCCAGCACGCCAGCGGCCAGGAGGCCTTGAAACTGCTTCATGGGTGATATCTCCGTGTCCAATGTCGGGACGCGCTGCCGACTCAAGCTGACTGTACTTTCCGTGAATCAACCGCACGGCAAAGTCCCAGCAAAGCGTGGGGCGGCTGTCTGGAATGCCGCCACCATGAACGCGACCGTGCGCTGCTCGCTCAGGCGAAAGGCAACCACGGACGGCTCGGTCGCCTTCCGCACTTGAGTGTGCCATGCCCATGCGTCGGCCATGCCTGGCTCATTCCCAGTTCCAGCGAATGCCGAAGGCGCTGCGCTCTGCGTTGAACCGCGATACGGGGATCCCGCCATCCCCCGAATCATGGCCCTGAACCAACTCGCAGCGGCGATGATCGCGTTCCGCAAGGTCCCGCTGGCCATCGACATGATTTGCGAATACGTTCCAAGGCGGGACTGCCAGCTGAGCATGGACGGAATTGGGTCTGGGCGCACAACGTCTTCGTTTAGCGATTAGCGTCGCGCCGTGGTGTCGATGTCGACGTATTTCCAGAAGGCGCTCAAGAAGACGTTGCGCTCATAGCCCAGCAGCCAAGGCTGGGACAGGTCGGTTCCGATGGCGTGCACATGCGCCTTGTACGGCATGTAGGCCACCAGCAGCCGCGCCGCGCGCGCCATGACTGCCTCGCGCTCCGGTCCGTCGGGCATGACCTTCTGCTGCGCATACAACTCGTTGAAGGCCGGCAGATCGAAGCGCGAGTGGTTGGCGCCCCCCTTGTTGGGGCCGTAGGCCAGCGAGAGGAACTGGTCGCCATCAGGGGCCCCGGTCGTCCAGCCCACGCCCCACATCATCAACTTGCCCGCCCGGCTGCTCTTGAGGTTCTCGGGCCACTTGGCGGTCTTGAACTCGATGCGCAAGCCCAGGGCCGTCATGTTCTTCTGCCACAGTTCGCTGAGCTGACGGCTGAGCTGGTCCGGGCTGGTGGCGTATTCCAGCACCAGCGGCTTGCCGTCGGGTTGGTCGCGCAAGCCGTCCCCGTCGCGATCCACGTAGCCGTAGAGATCGAGAAGTGCCTTGGCCCGCGCCAGGTTGAACTCGCTCATTTCGGTCTTGGCGCCGTCGTAGCCCGAATGCCCGGGCGCGATGAGGCCTTGCGCAGGAATCGCCTGGTTGCGGCGCACCAGCCGGATTTCCCGATCCACGTCCACCGCCAGCGAGATGGCGCGCCGCAGCGCGACCTTGGCCGGCTCGTACCCACCCACGACCGGGTTGTCCATGCCGAAATACGTCATGGCCACGCTGGGCGTCGCAAAGCGAGACATGCCGATGCCCTGCTTGGCCAAGTTGGGGGCCAGCTCGTTGTTCGGGAACGCGATGCCCGAAAATTCGGGTGGCACGCCCCGTATCAGGTCCTGCTCCTGGTTCAGGAACGAGAGCCAGGAGGGCTGGGACTCCTCGATGATGGAGATGATCACCTCATCCACCATGGGGAGGTGGCGCCCCTTGAATTGCGCCGCGATCCGTTCGAGGCGCGCGTCACCTGCCGGCGGATGTTCGTCGTACAGGACTTCGCGGTAGTTGGGGTTGCGGGCCAGCACCATGCGGGAGCTGCGCTTCCACTCCTTCAGCACGAATGGCCCCGTACCCACGGGGTGGTCGCCGATCTTGTCGCCATAGAACTCCACGACTTCGCGCGCCAACGCACCAAAGACCGCGCCGCCCACGAGGTTGGTCAGGAAGCGCGGGTCGGGCTGCCCCAGCCTGATCTGGAAGGTATAGCGATCCAGCGCGCGCAGCCCTTCCACCGGCGTGTCGTAGTCGAAGGGCTTGTTCTCCGCCATGAGCTTCTTGCGCAGCTCCGACAGGCCCAGGATCTTGGCGTTCTCCAGGAGGTACAGGTTCGGGCTCTTCCAGCGCGGGTCGTAGAAGCGCTTCATGGAAAACACATAGTCCTGGGCGACCAGTTCGCGCTTCTGGCCCTTGAAGACGGGGTCGTCGGCGAAGTAGATGCCGGGCTTGATGTGCACCGTGACCGTGCGGAAGTCGGCGGACACCTCCGGCATCCCGACAGCCGTGTTGGGCCGCATGCGCACCGGGCGGGCCAGGTACTCGTACTCCAACGGTGCATCGAAGAGCCCGCCGGCCACCGTCGCGGAGTACAGGTCGCTGATTTGCGCCGGGTCGAAATTGGTCTCGGCGACGGGGAAGGCATAGCGCAGGACCTTCATCGGCGACCCCCCATCGGCGCCTTGGGCTCCGACGGCCTGCGGCCAGGAAACAAGGAACGCCAGAACCGCGGCCAGAGTGAAGCGCACCACCAACATGTCAGCCCTCCAGGGAGCAAGCATTCTGCCCATGGAAGCGGCAAGCTGCAGGCCGGGGGGTCCACTTCTGCGCCCGGCTGGAGCAGCCCCGTCAGCCCGGGCTACCGGACGCGACCACCTCGCAGGCATTGGTTTCGCCGATGCGGGCATCGGCGACGGGCGCTTTCCGCGGAATGGCGAGGCGGGAGTCCGGTGGCCCGCTTGAACGCCGCGCAAAATCAAAGTCCCGATTCATAGCCCAGGTTCCGGGCCATCTCGGTGACCCCCTCCCCGAGCTCGGTGAGCTGCCGGGCCTTCATCAGCTCAGCAGCCGGGTCAGGCAGGCAACGGGATCCCCATCATCAGGGAGCATGATGGCTTCAGGGCGCCGAGCTCGGCCGATCGACCGGAAAGTCACGACCTACCGCGGACCGACGATCCCTGAAATTGAGCGCCTTGACCCAATCGTCCGCAGGTGCCTCAACGGCCGCTGAACCGGCGCAGCTGGGCGCCACCCGAGCTACTCCGGCGGCAACCGCACAGTCGATTTGGCGCGCCAGGCCTTGTGGAAGGGATGGCAGTCTTCAGGCGACGCCGAGCGCAAATCCGTCGATGAGGTCGCTGATCCAGTCTTCGAGTCCGACGCTGCTCAGGATCAGCAGGCTGGCGGCATCTTCGCCGCCCTTGTCCCATTCCATGCTCGCGTTGAGCCGGGCGAAGCGCTGGATCGCCAGTTCGGCGACCAGCCCCATCGCGATGAGGCGACCGAGTTCAGGCGCCACTGCAAGGTCGCGGAGCACGCTGTAGTCATGATGCCGACGGATCGCGTCACAGACCAGCTTGGGCAAGCCCCAGGAACGCGCCATCAGCGCGCCGATCATCGCGTGGTCCGCATCATGGGAAGCCTGCTCAACCTCGGTGAAGGAGCGCACTGGGTCCTGGTTTGCCGCCTTCAGCGTCACCGGGTAGTCCACGAAGCGCTGCATCAGAAGCGGGATGCCGACGTCGCAGAACAGGCCGAAGGACTGTGCAGCGTCGACATCGACACCTCGAAGTCCGCGCGCCAGCCGTAACATGGCATAGGACCGCTTGGCCGAGACATCCCAGAAGCGCGTCAGCCCGACCGGCTCGCCCTTGACCGCCTGGCGCAGCGCGAAGCCAGTGACCAGCGTGCCGATCTGGCGCAGGCCCAGCAACGATAGCGCCTGCTCCAGCGTGCTGGCCGGCCGACTCAATGCATAGAACGGCGAGTTCACGATGCGCAGGACGCCGGCTGTCATCGCTACATCCTTGGCGATCCAGGCCGAGATGCGTGCGGGGTCGGGGTCGGGCCGCGCCAGCTCGGTCTGCACCTGGGTCAGCAGTTCGGGCCTGGGTGGGATCGCGATGCTCTTGATCAGCGATTCGACATCGAGCCTGGTTCCGGGCTGGGTGGCAGATTTGGAATCGGTCGCAAGGGACATGGGTGTGGGCCGCGCTGATCGTGGAAGGACGCAACAGGGGCAGCCTGCTCTGCCTGCCAGAGACTTCACGAAAGTGGCGGCCATGCCCTGTCATCATGTTTCGGCTGCGCCCGGCGGATCTTGAGCGCAACGAGGATCGGTCGTTCAAACACGCTTTTCGTTCAGCCCGGGTCGCGTTGGACCTGACCCCGTGGGGCCCAACGAATGCCGCCCGGCGCGACGGCGCGCCCCCAACCCCGAAGCGACGTCCGCGGCGCTGAACTTGCTTCCCCGAAGCGGCCGAAAAAGGTCGTACGGAGGCGGGCTTCCACAGTCAGGCGTAACGCTGAGCGATTCGGTTTACCCCAGGCTGCAAGACCAGCGCGCATTGTGTGGGCCACGCCTTCACGCCGGCATCGCCTGCCGTGAGCCTGTGTCGCCGGGCAGGGCCGCGCATCACGTTAGGATGGACCCGCAGGCCCACCCGCTGGCGACGTGCAAGCCCGCGGCACCCCTGCCGCCAACCCACACGTTAAAACATGGCGACCGAGTTCCATTTTGGCGATTTCAGGCTGCTGGTCGCGGATCGGCGACTGCTTTGCGGGCCCCATGAATTGCCCCTCACGGCGCGCGCGTTCGCCGTGCTGCTGTTCCTGGTGGAACGCGCCGGCCGGTTGGTGGGCAAGGACGAACTGCTCCAGCATGTGTGGGCGGGCGTGGTCGTCGAAGAAAACAACCTCGCCGTGCAAGTGGGCGTGCTGCGCAAGTTGCTGGGAGCGGCAGCCATCGCCACCGTGGCGGGCAGCGGCTACCGCTTCATATTGCCGGTAACCAGCGCCGTGCATCCGACGCCGACCGAAACCAATCTGCCGGCCGTGAGTGCCGCACTGCTGGGCCGCGACGAGGAACGGCAGGCCCTGGCACAGTGGCTGCGTACGCAGCGCCTGGTCACCGTGGTCGGTGCCGGCGGCATCGGCAAGAGCAGCCTGGCCCTGGCTGTTGGGCGCGATCTGGCAGGCCATGGCCGCGATGGTGTCTGGTGGGTGGAACTGGCCGGTCTGGCCGACCCGGAATTGCTGGCCACGTCACTGGCGCAGACCCTGGGCATCAGTCTCGCGGAGCGCAACGCCGGCCCTGCCTCGCTGGCGGCGGCACTGGCCAACCGCGAGGCGCTGCTGATCATCGACAACTGTGAGCACCTGCTGGAAGCCGTGGCCGAACTGGTGGAAGCGCTGCTGAACGCCGCACCCGGGCTGCGCGTGCTGGCGACCAGCCAGGAGCCGCTTCGGCTCAACGCCGAGCAGCAATACCGCCTGAACCCGCTGGCCGTGCCGCGCGACGCCGCCACGCCCGATGCGCGCGCGTTCGGCGCCCTGGCCTTGCTGGTGGCACGCGTGCGCGTCGCGGCGCCGAACTTCGGCCTGAGTGACGATGACCTGCCGATCGCCATCGACCTGTGTCGCCGCCTGGACGGCCTGCCCCTGGCGATCGAACTGGCCGCGGCGCGCATTCCCCTGCTGGGCCTGCGCACCGTGCACGACCGCCTGCACGAGCGCTTCAGGCTCTTGACCGCCAGTTCACGAGTGGCCTTGCGCCGGCACCAGACGCTTCGCGCAGCGATGGCCTGGAGCCACGGCCTGCTGGACGACGGGCAGCGCGCCCTGTTCATGCGGCTGGGCGTGTTCAGCGGCGGCTTCACGATGGCTCTGGCGCAGGCGCAATGCGCTGAGGGGCCCAGTGACGAGTGGGCAGTACTGGACCAGTTGGCGATGCTGGTGGCGAAGTCGCTGGTGGTGCTGGACACGGCCCGCAACCAGCGCTACCGGCTGCTGGAATCGACGCGGGCCTTCGCACTGGAGCAATTGGCGGCAGCCGGTCAGACACCTCGGTGCCTGCAGCGACATGCGCAGACGATGCTGCAGTTCCTGAAGCGCGTGGATGACGCCAACCTGGACGGGCAATTGCGCACCGACGAGTATGCCGCCCTGGTGTTGCCTGAACTGGACAACCTGCGCGCCGCCTATGCCTGGGCGGATGGCCCCGACGGCGACCGCTCCATAGCCCTTGGCCTCGCCGCACATGTCAGCCCGCTGGTGGACTACAGCCTGGAGTTCACGGGCTGGATACTGGCGCAACGCGGGCCCATCGAAACGGTGGCCGTCGATGCGGCCACGGCCGCACGCTTCTGGCGAGGCCTGGCGGCCAGCAACATGTACGGCTTCGCGCCCACGGAAGAGCTGTTGGCCGCGGGGCTGCGGTCGGCGGGCCTCTACCGGCAACTGGGCTGGCCCAAGCGCGTCTTTTCGGCCTTGCGCCGCGTCGCGATCTGGGCCTTGAGAGCGCGTGACCACGCGTTGGCCCGAACTTCCATCGACGAAGCCCGGCAGTTGCTGCACGCCGACTGGCCGCCCGAGTTTCAGATCGGCCTACTGCGGGTGGACGGCTACCTGGCGGAACTGTCAGGCGATCTGGAAAGTGCTGAGTGGGCCTATCAGGAGGGGGCGCGCCTGGCGCGTGATGTGCTCGGCGACTGGCGGCTGGAATGCATCTCGCTGGTCGATCTCGCCGAGCTGCACTGGCTGGCAGGCCGTCACGCCGAGTCTGCCGCCCTGCTGCACGACCTCGTCCAGCGCATGCAAGTCCGTCCTGCTTCGGACTTCGAGCTGGTCGACTCATTCGAGACCTGGCTGCTGGTGGTCAGCGAGATGGGTGATCCGCAAGCTACGCTCGACGTCGCGCGCCAGGCCTTGCCGGCGCTGCGCCGCATGCCTCGCTTTTCATTGGGGGGCTGCGCCCATGTGCTGCTGATGCTGGGTCGCGCCGAAGACGCCGCGCGCGTGCTGGGCGCCTACGACGCAGGCGTGGGCGTCGGCGTGGAGTCGGACGAACTGGGCCGAGGGCGCCTGCTCGCCGCGGCACGCGTCGGCGTCGCCGCCGCGCTCCGGCCCGCCGACCAGACCGCGCTGCAGGGCGCGGGCCAGCGGCTGCGTCGGGCAGAGATCTGTCATCTGCTTGAGCGCGCCGTGGCCGCTTGGCCGGGGTCTTGAATCTGCCCCTCGACGACAGCGTACAGCCCGCTGATTCAGCCCGATGCCGACATTCAATGGAGCCAGACCCTGGACCGGAAAATCCCGACCGACCAAAGCGGCTTGCCGCGCGGGTCCCCCCTGAGCGGCAGCCATCGGCGACCGCCGACCTTGGCCGGGGAAATCCGGTCAGCAGCACCCAGTCTTGAGCTGCCACTGAAGCCGGTGGCCGGAAGCTCAAGCGCGGTTTGCTGATGGGTAGTCTTCCGCTGGGTCTTGGAACGACCCCTGCAGGCCCCGGTCTGGTCAATCTCACTTCGGACTGGGCACACCCTGTTCTGGGGCGAAGGCCAGCACGCTCGACTTCAGTTTTCAAGCGGCGGATGTACAGCAGAGCTGCCCTCGGCCTACTGCGCGCTCGGGTCCTGCATCCAAACTGAGGGCCTCCGGCAATACAGGAGGCGAGCAAGCCCCAAATTTGCTTCGGTCCGCTCCGGGAGCGGCCTTGGAGACAGGAAGCGGGGCCGGGTCATGCGTTGTTGCCGGGCGCTACTCGACGGTCGCAGAAGCCGGCCTCCTGCTGATCCCCACCGCCGCACGAAGTCTGTCCGCATCCATCAGCTTGCCATCCATCATCACGATACGGACGTGGCGAAGATCACCGATCGCTCGGGAAGGGTCACCGAGGCAGCCGGAGCTGGCGTTGCAGCAGGCCAGCCCCTGAGGGGGGCAGGCCCATCGGGTCACTGGCCCGCCGGCAAGGTCGGCGGCTGCGGCGCTGTATCGCGCACCGCCACCCAGGGCAACACAAACCCGCGGGTGGTGGACAGGGTCATGCCCTCCAACCTGTCGGGGCCGACCTGGCGCCCCGAGCTTTGGTACACACCCTCTCCGGGATCGGTGAAGAAAGCGAAGACGGGCAGCGGCCCCGCGGTGACATTCATGCGACCGGCCTGCAACGGGCTGCCATCGTAGAAGTTGCCTTCGATTTGCGTGCCGTGGACGGCCGTGATCACGAGCTTCCTCAGGTACGGCGCTGACTGCGGCGTGGGCCGCAAATCCACCGTCCAGACGCCCACCAGCGCGGAAGGTGCGCCAGGTTGAGCGGGTGGATCTGCCCTAGCCTGAAGCGCGGGCAGGAGGGCTAGCAGGCTCAAGGCAACAAGACGATGCGGGTTCATGGGGGCTCTCCGTGAAGGGGTGAGCTCAATGTATGCATGGCGTGCCCTGGCGAACAGCGCCTATCGACGGATCGACAGCAGGGCTGACTGTCGGACAGGAGCGGCGACGGCCTGCTTCACAGCTCCCGCGCTTGGGCCGGGCCGCTTCTCAGCCGCGGTGCGATCCTCGAACTGGGGCGTGCGAGCATCCACGCCTGCCACCGCAATTTCGCGGTCCTCAATGTGCTCTGGAAGGGGATCGGGACCCGCGCACGCGACCACGGCGCCCGCTACCTTGTCGGCTGCCGCTCAATCACCACCCAAGACCCGGCCGTGGGTGCCGCAGCCTACCGACAGCTTCTGGTTCATCTGGCGCTGCCGGCGTGGCGGACTCAGCCGGAGCCAGGCTTCGCCTGCCCCCTGGAGACCGTCGCGGCACCGGGCCCGCGCATCCCACCCCTGCTCTCTGCGTACCTTGCACTGGGTTCAGCGATCTGCGACCCCCCGGCTTTGGACCGCGAGTTCAAGACCGTGGACTTCCTGGTTTGGGTCGACCTTGCCGTCAGCTTGGTTCGCGGCGCGCAGCAGCGCATTCATTGGGCCAACATGCCCCGGTGACACACTGTGCCGGGCGTCGCAGTTCCGTGGCGCGATGGGCCTGAGGATGCCTCCAATGCCAGAAACAGAGCTCAGTTTTCCCTCCCCCCAGCGGCGGCGTCGGCCACTGCCGCGGCTGCTGCTGCCGCTCTTGCCCTGGCTGGTGTCGGGCTGCAGCCTGCTGATGCCGCCGGAGATTGTCGACATGGAGTCGCGTACCAGCGCCGAGGCGCTGAAACTTCAGCGTGACGACCCGGCGGCGTTCGTCAGTTACAAGGTCGGCACCCGGCAGATGCGCTACGTCGACGTCGGGCGCGGACCCGACAAGCCGCTGGTCGTCTTCATCCACGGCTCGCCCGGCGATTGGCGCGGCTGGGCCGACTACCTCATCGATCCGGATCTGACGCAGCGGGCTGAACTGATCGCCGTGGACAGGCCGGGCTTCGGCGGCTCCGGCGCAGGCGTCGTCGAACGTTCGCTGGTGCAGCAGGCGCGTGACATCTCGCCACTGCTGGAAAAGATGACCTCGGGGCGCCGGGTGGTGCTCGTCGGTCATTCCTTCGGGGGCCCCTTGGCGGCGCGGCTGGCGATGGACAACGGCAGCAAGGTCACCGACCTCGTGATTCTTGCCGGCTCGGTCGACCCGGCCATGGAGCACACCGCGTGGTACCAGTATCCCGCCGACTGGCCAGTGATCTCCTGGATGCTGCCCGACGTGCTGGTGGTCACCAACCGCGAAATCCGCGCCCTTAAGGATGAACTCGTGGCCATGCTGCCGCTGTGGCCCCGGGTGACTCAACGCGTGACGGTGATGCAGGGCGGCAAGGACGACCTGGTGCCGCCGGAGAACGCCGACTTCGCCCAGAAGATGCTCACCCACGCCGCGTCCGTGAACATCGTTCGCATTCCGGAGATGAACCACTTCCTGCCCTGGACGCGCTACGCGCAGGTCAAGGCGGTGATCCTCCAGCACTTGCAATAGTGTCGAAGGCAGCGACTGCGCGCCCGTCGCACGGCGCCCAGCGCCACGCCGCCCGCGGCTGGGACTACGCGAGTGCGTGCGCCGGTCCTACCGAAAACACGGTCACGGCGCCGGCTCCAGCGGGACAGGGACAAGAATTGCCGGTTTGGCCGCAACTGGTACCCCTTGCGGGTCGTGCAGGATCAGGCCTTTGCATCCAGCCAGGTGCCCAGCTGATCCAGGCGAAGCTGGCGCTGGGGCGCCTTGGCCGCCGCATCAGCCGCCTGCTGGGTTGGCGTCGGCAGCCTGGCGTCTTCCGCCCGCTTCACCTGGGCCTTGATGGACTCGATCTTGTCGGTGATCTCGGCGATCTTCGCCTTGCCTTCCGATGTCTTGCTGGACGCGCAATGGACCCAGTCGGACAGCTGGCTCTCGTACTTCGCCAATTCCGCGCCGGCGCTCGAGGGCGCGGCCTGTGAGGCGTGCCGGGCCGCAGTGGATGCGGCGGAGGGGACGTTGAGACTGGTGACGCTGGTCATGCCCGGGCCCTCGGGTGCTGGCTCCAAGGGTTATCGGTCGACGGCGAAGCCGGCTTGAACGCCGGATGTGCAAGCGGCCTTCAGTTGCACATCGAGCAATCGACCAACGCGTGGGCCAGATGCTCCGAGAACGCCCGGACTTTCGCCGCGTGGCGCCGCTCCGGCGGGCTGACCAGGTGCAGCGGCAAGGGGCTGGTCTGCCAGCCTGGCATCAAGACCTGCACTTCGCCGCTGTCGATCAGGTCCTGGAACAGCCAGGTCGGTGAATAGGCGATACCCACCCCATCGAGCACAGCAGCACGAACGATGTCCGACGCATTGGTCTGCAGCGGGCCCTCGACCCGCACAAAGACAGTGGATCCATCGGGCGTGCTGAAGTCCCAGAGGTTGCGAGTGCGCAGTTCGGTGTAGACGATGCAGGGGTGCTCCTTCAGGTCTTCCGGGATGCTGGGCAAGGCCCCCTGGGCCGTGGCAGCCTGCACATAGGCCCGGCTGGCCACCACGGCGCGGCGGATTCGGCCGATGCGCCGCGCCACCAGGGTGCTGTCGGCCAGGTTGCCGATGCGCACCGCCACGTCGATGCCGTGCTCGACGAGATCGATGAAGCCGTCGTTGAGCTTCAGGTCGACCTTCACCCCCGGATGCGCCGCCAGGAAGCTGTGGACGTGCGGACGCAGCACGCGCACGCCGAAGCCGACGGATGAGGCCAGCCGCAACCATCCGCCCAGTTGCTGTTCGCCGCGGCGCAACTGGCCTTCGGCCTCGGTCACCTCGGCCACCAGGCGCCGGGCATCTTCGAAGTAGCGGTGGCCGTCATCGGTGAGGGCCAAGGTGCGCGTGGTCCGCGTCAGCAGCTTTGCGCCCAGATGCTTTTCGAGCGCCGCCACCTGCTTGCTGATCGCGCTTTGCGTGCTGGCCTGCTCGCGCGCCACGGCCGAGAAGCTGCCCGTCTCCACGACACGAACGAAGGTCTGCATGGCCAGCAGCCGATCCATCACCCCGACCCACTCAGTCCAAATTGGAATGGATGTTAGGCCTTTTGCTGGACTACCGCCATGCGCGCTCAGCAATCACAGTTCACTTCACCGATCCACCCCCCTCGCTGAAGGAGCTTTCGATGACCACCCCCACCGTCCTGATCACAGGCGCCCTGACCGGCATCGGCCGCGCCACGGCCCTGGCCTTCGCCCACGAAGGCGCCGATGTCGTCGTCTCCGGCCGCCGCGAAGAAGCCGGCCTGCAAGTCGCGACCGAACTGCGCGCCCTGGGCGTGCGGGCCGAATTCCTGCTGGCTGATGTGACCGACGAAACGCAGGTGCAATCGCTGGTCAGCCAGACCGTCGAGCGTTTCGGCCGCCTGGATGTCGCCGTGAACAACGCGGGCGTCGAGGGCGAACTCGGCCCCATCGCCGGACAGACCACCGCCAACTACCGCACCACTTTCGACACCAACGTGCTGGGCACGCTGCTGAGCCTGAAGCACGAGATCCCCGTGATGCTCAAGCAAGGCAGCGGCTCGATCATCAACCTGTCGTCCATCGCGGGCCAGTTCGGCATGGCCGGCGCCTCGGTGTATGTCGCCAGCAAGCACGCCGTCGAAGGCCTGACGAAGACCGCGGCGCTGGAGGTGGCGGCTGCCGGCGTGCGCGTCAATGCCGTGGCCCCGGGCCCTGTCGAGACCGCGATGCTGACCCGCTTCACCGGCGGCAACGACGAGGCCAAGGCCGGCCTGCTGGGAATGATGCCCGCCAAGCGCGGCGCCACGCCCGAGGAGATCGCCCAGACCATCGTTTTCCTCGCGTCCGACAAGGCGCGTTTCCTGACGGGCCAGAGCATCGCCGTCGACGGCGGCTACACCGCCCAGTAAACCTGCACCCTCAACCACGGCTGAACCGGAGCACCTCATGAAGACCATCAACGTCCCCACCTACGAACAAGTCTCGCCCGCCAACCAGGCCATCTTCGACAACCTGAAGAAGGGCCTGGGCTTCGTGCCCAACCTGTACGCGACCTTCGCCCATTCGGACACGGCGCTGGCCACCTACCTGGCGCTGCAGAACGCCAAGAGCTCGCTGAGCCCCAAAGCGCGCGAAGTGATCAACCTCGTGGTCAGCCAGGTCAACAACTGCGCCTACTGTCTGGCGGCGCACACGGCGCTGGGCAAGATGGTGGGCTTCACGGCCGGGCAGATCCTGGAGATCCGACATGGCGGTGCCAGCTTCGATGCGCGCCTGGACGCGCTGGCCAAGCTTGTTCGCAACATCACGCTGGAACGCGGCCACGCAGACCCGGCGCTGGTGCAGGCCTTCTTCGCCGCCGGCTGGACCGAAGGCAACCTCGTCGACGCCCTGGTTGTGGTGGGCGACAAGATGATCAGCAACTTCCTGCACGGCGCCACGCAGATTGCCGTGGACTTCCCGCCAGCACCTGCGCTGGACGCCTGATCGACGCAATCGAAATCGGAGCCGCCCCTGACCGGAACGCGGCCTTCCTCGCGCGGACCGTGCTCGGGCTTGGGCCGACCGGCATCGAGGCTGCGGGCCCGCTCATCCCGGTGACCGGGATGCTGATCACGGTGACAGCCGGCAGCAGCACGCGCTGGCGCGGACTCGCCATCCCCTGCCGCCCACCGACCAAGGAAACGCAAATGTCAACGCTGACCCAGCAACTCGCCGACTACCAGGCCGGCTTCAAGCAACGCGCGAGGGCCGAGCGCGTGGCGATGATGGAAGCCGCGACCACGCAGTTGCGCGCGACAGGCATTGAATCCGGTGCACTGCGGGTCGGGGCCGAGTTGCCCGCCCTGAGCTTGCCCGACGCCACCGGCAAGCCGGTGGAACTGAAGGCTCCGAACGCCACCGGGCCATTGGTCACAGCAGCCTGGCGGCGGCCCAGGCCTTCGGCATCGCCTTTACCCTGAGCCCCGAGTTGGTGGCGCTGCATAGCCAGGTCGGCAACGACCTGCCCACCTTGAATGGCAACGGCCAATGGGTGCTGCCCATCCCCGCAACCCCCGAGCAGATGCGCTTCGCTGGGCGGCGCACGTTCACAAGCCGTCGTGTCCCTAGCCTTGGACTTCGCATGGATGGATGGCCGCAAGGCCGAGTACATCACCACCGACATCTCCGACCCCGCGATGGCACAGGCGCTGCGCGTCAATCTCGGGCCGCGACTTGCGCAGGCCCTTGCGGCGCCGGGGCGTCCCTCGGTCGTCGAGCGCGTCTACAAGTTCGCCGACGATACGCAGATCACCGTGTTCCAGTCGGCCCCTGCCCCCACCGGGCCCGGCAACGCCGATCCCTCCTACAGCCCGTTGTGGCGCATGGAGGAAAGCGGCCCGTCACCGAGGCGGTGGCAGCGCCTGCGGGCAAGCCTGCGTCGATCTGCAGCCCGTAGAAGGCAACCGCCGATCCTCTACCCAACATGTGCAGCAACTCGTGCAGCAGCCTCCGCCTATCAAGCCGTAGAAGTCAAGCAAAGACGCCACATTCCGTCCCGATCTGAATCTTCCTCGTCCGCCACCTGATAGTTCCAGGCCGTCTTAAAGCGTCTCAGCGATCAGAAAGGGCCCCTGGAAATCAATGTCCTAGGGCCATTTTTTTCGCGGATCGTCCCAGACGTCCCAGACTTTCTCTGCAGATCAAAGTTCGCATGGCAGGAATTTCTGCATAAACCCGAGAGCTGCGCCGGTTCTCATCGAGTGATGCCGTTGAGCAGGGTCGTCAATCCGTACCGGGTGCGCGCCTGTCCGCCACAGAGCAGCCTTCTCCCGCGTTGAGGCTGCCGGCCGCACGGCACCGGGTCTGCTCGACACCGCACCCTCCAAAGCCGCGCCACGGGGCCCGGGTTCCTCTGTTCGCCCTCGCACAGACGCTCACGCGCTTCAGACCTAGCGTGCCCTGAGTGATGTCGGCGATTGGCAGTCGTACCGCGTCGTGAGCATCACGAGAACCGTTAGGGCGCATGTCAACCACCGAGAAGCTGGCATTGAGGGCTGTGTGCAAGAGATGGAGGGCATCGCCACCAGCAACGAAGACTCTCGACGGGTTCTGTACACCGCGCGGAACTGTCAACCCGTCGTGATGGCTTTGAAGCCCCAGGCAGAGATCGGGGCCGAAGTCCACAAGCGCGTCCCGTGCTTTCGGATCGAGGTGGGGCGTGGCGGAGCGGTGCTCGATGGTGTCCGAACGGCGATTCAGGCCGGGTACGCCGTGGTCGTGCCCGCCGGCACCGGACACAACATCGTCAACCCCGACTGCGAGCCTTGCGATGGCAAGACGTCGGCACGATGCTGAGGGAGGCGGCGGATCGGTAACGATTGCTCGTGATTGCCGCCTGTCGCGATCAGGCCGGCGAGCGGGAGCGTGTGCGTTTCGCAGCGGGCACCACGAAGGCCGCCCGCCCCTGCGCCGTGCGCTCGAACTGCCGTGCGATGTTTCCGCAGACCAGATCGCACAGTGCATAGACCGACGCGTCGGCGATGCTGAAGAAGGCGCTGTTGCCGCGGCTCTCGCGCCGGACCAGGCCGTGCTGGGTCAGCAGAGCGAGATGCCGCGAGATGTTGGCCGAGCTGTAGCCGCACAGCTGCGCGAGTTCGCCCACGCTGCGCTCGCCCTGCCGCAGCAGGTTGAGGATCTGCAGTCGCGTCGGCTCGGACAGCGCCTGGAAATACGCAGCCACTTGCGCCAACGCTTCGTCGGGAAGACCTTCCATGCTGGGGCACGCCGGATGTTGAGCAGACGCCATGATGCCTCGTTCAGCCTTTCTCTGCTGTTCCTTGTGCAATATCTTACTTGACTCTTTAGCTGCTTGCGCAAATACTATATTCACTTGTGACTTTGACCCAGGCCCGAGCGCCCTCAGGGATCCGAAAGAGCTTCATGCAACCGATTCGATTCCGTCCCCTGGCCTTTGCAGCGTGTTTCGTGCTGGCCGTGCCCGCGTGGACCCACGCAGCCGATCTGAGCGCGGTGGCAGCCCAACCCGCTTCAGGCGCCGCAGCCTCCGCCTTCGATGGGGTCGTGGAGGCCGTGCGCACGACCGTGCTTGCCGCTCAGGTGCCTGGCGCCATCGTCCAGCTGAACGCCAAGGTGGGCGACCGCGTCGCTGCCGGCCAGGTGCTGGTGCGCATCGACGCCCGCGCCGCGGACCAGAACGCGGCCGCCAGCGACGCGCAGGTGCAAGCCGCCCGCGCCTCGCTGGACGTGGCCAGCAGGGACTTCGAGCGCCAGAAGCAGCTCTTCCAGAAGAACTACATCAGCCAGGCGGCGCTGGAGCGCGCCGAGTCCGAATTCAAGTCAACACAGGCCCAGGTGACGGCCCAGATGGCGCAGTCTGGCGCGGCCCGGACGCAGAGCGGCTTTTATGTCGTGCGGGCGCCGTTCGCAGGTGTGGTCGCCGAGGTGCCGGTGGCGCTGGGCGACATGGCCATGCCGGGCCGCCCGCTGCTGACCCTGTACGACCCGGCTGCGTTGCGAGTCACTGCGTCGGTTCCGCAGACGGTGGCGTCCCAGATGGCCGCGGGCCAGGTGCCTCGCGTCGAACTGCCGGGGCAAGCGGCTGCGGGCCAGTGGGTCGTTCCGCTGCGGCTGCAGATTCTGCCCACGGTAGACCCGGGCACACACACGGTGCAGCTGCGCGCCGACCTGCCTGCTGGCCAGGTGGGTGTCGCGCCAGGCATGTTCGCCCGGCTCTGGCTGCCGGTGCCGGTGCGTGGTGCGAATGGGCCGAACGCGCCGCTGTCGGTGTCGTCGGCGTCCATCGTGCGTCGCGCCGAGATGACCGGCCTGTACGTGCTCGACCCCAACAACAAGCCGGTGCTGCGCCAGGTGCGCCTGGGGCGGGTCGATGGCGACAAGGTCGAGATCCTTTCAGGGCTGATGGCGGGAGAGCGCGTGCTCGCCGACCCGCAGGCCGCCGCCCGCGCGCGCTGAAAGCCTGGAACCGGCCCTCACCATGTCCAAACCTTCGACCTCCAGCCTCGGCGTATCCGGCCGCATCGCGGCCTTCTTCCAGCGCGCGCAGATCACGCCGCTGCTGGCCCTGGTGGCCCTGCTGCTGGGCCTGTTCGCCGTGGGCGTCACGCCGCGCGAGGAAGAGCCGCAGATCAATGTCACGATGGCCAATGTGCTGATCCCCTTCCCCGGGGCGGCCGTGCGCGACGTCGAGCAGATGGTGGCCGGGCCGGCCGAGCAGGTGCTGGCGCAGATCTCCGGCGTGGAACACGTGATGTCGGTGTCGCGACCCGGCCTGGCCATCATCACGGTGCAGTTCAAGGTCGGCGTGCCGCGCACCGAGGCGCTGGTGCGGCTGTACGACACCGTCAACTC
>CAIJPE010000033.1 GCA_903822435.1 uncultured beta proteobacterium
AACAGCGTCGTGTCCATGCAGCCGTCCTTGTCGAAACTCACCAGGAAGTAAGCACGCAGGACGACCTGGACCGGCTTGCGGTTCTTGAGCTCAACGGTGATTGACGCCATTCTCACGCGCTGGCCGGCCAAGTCAGCCATCGGGTTCTGCTCGGGACTGCGCAGCAGGCGCTCGAAGACGGCATTGCTCAGAGAAACGATGACGCCTTGCGAATCCACGAGGAACTGTCGGTAGCCGTATCCCATCGGTTGCGCTCCCGTTCACACCTAGACCGGCCGCCCAGTCGGAGTTTCCGGTCGATCGCTCAGGTCCCAGAGTGTGCCTTGCCAGTTCGAGATGCGGCCTTCCACGTCGCAGCGAGGGCACCGCCAGACGATGGCGTCGTCTTGGGCCAGCCCTGCCTTGACGGTGTCCTTCTTGCACTTGAAGCACAGGGGCTGCCGCACCCCGGAATCGTCGAAGTCGGTGGCGTAGGCGATGACATCGGCATGAAATTCCGCCAAAGCCTTGGCTGGACCGCGGAGCGCAGCCATGGCGCCCTTGTCGTCCAGAAGATGTTGGGCGTCCGTGATGATCATTCGGTTTGGGAGTTCGAAGCTGCAGCGCTGTCCGGCCAGTCGCGGATGACGATCCTACCGCCGCCAGGGATGGGCAGGCGTTCTGGGCGAGTCCGTGCCGGGGGCTCGGATCTGGGGCGTGGCCGCGGGGCCAGTTAGCCAGCGCCGGGAGGGCAAGCAGACCCGGTTCCCGTTCGGGCTGTTTGACACGTCAAACGACATCGCTCGTGCCTGCCCGACCGAGGGAACCAGGACAGCACGCCCATGTCGGCATCCCTGAGTGCAGTTGTCGTGGGATTCAGGGCGTGGCGAGCGCCTGGTTGAGGACCTGGGCCAGCCGCACGCCTGCCTTGGCGAGCTGCGTGGAGACGATCGGGCCAGAGGCAGTGACGTAGGTCGCCGGCAGCGTGTAGGTGCCGGTCTTGCCGGGTTTGGGCAGCTTGCCGTAGACCTGCGTCTTGGCCACCTGGAACGCCTCCTGGGCCCAGTCGGCGGGGGAGCCTTGAGCCCATTGCTGCGCCTGTGCAGGTGTGATCGTGGTCACGATGCCTTGTGCGACGGTGCCTGGGTCCGTGCCCAGCCTTTGCACAAACTGCGTGTCCCAGAACCCGTGCAGCTTGCCGCTACCCAGGCCGGCGGCTGTCACGGCCTTGCCGTTGCCGCCAGCGTCGTTGTTGTCGCTGGCGTGCAAAGGCTGGTGCAGGTCACCCACAAAGTGCAGCAAGAACTTGAGGGCAATCAGCTTCTCGGCGGGGGTGGTACCCGGCGCCGCGAGTTGGATGGCGAACTCGTTGATCTTGTCCACAACGCAGTCGGCGGCCGCGCCAGCTTCCGCTGACGTGCCCGAAGGCAGAGCCGGATGCTGAAAACACGCCACGTCGATGTTCGGCTGCGTCAGTTCGATATCCACAAAGTGCCATTGACGGGTCTGCAGGAAGTGCACCTGCGTCGTGTTGCGGTCGGAGTCCCTGAACTTGTCGGCCCAGGTCGTCTCGCTGGCGAAGTCGTGCGCGGTCAGGGCATCCGTGTCGGAGGCCAGGAGCGCGAATGCGTGGTTGCGCACGGCTGGCTGCAAGAAGTGGCTGGCGATGTCGCCGACGATCTCGTGGCCTTCGTCACCCCAGGCGTGTGCGACAGCCGTAGTGCCCAGAAGGCTGCAGGCCAGGAAGAGGTGGGCGGCAAGCTTGGACAGACGGTTTGGGGTGGACTTCATGGGGGTCTCCGTGCGAAGAATGGATCAGCTCGCCACGAGGCGGACGTGCTCGAATGGATGCGGTTCGGCATTGTGGGGTTCCGCGCAGGTCGGCACCTCATGCGAATGCAGCATGTGTGCGCTGAGATGAAGGATCCGGAAAGCGTAGGGCCGGCGGGCGCCGGGCATGGCCGGTGACGCGAACCGATCGCGTCCTTGTGGTGCAGCTGGCTGGCCGATGTCGAGCCCGATCCAAGCGTCCTGCTGGGTGTCGGCCCGGCTAGATATACAAGGCCCGGCGGCTTGCCGTGAGGGACGACTGTTTGACGCGTCAAACAGGCCAATGGTTCGGTCAGTGTTCCGGCACCGGTTGACGCGTCAAACGTCCAGGTCTACCCGCTGGCCTGACTGCGAATCTCACAATCTACTGATCGAACCGATCCGGCTGCGCGGGAAGGGCAAGTGACCCTCTGTTTCCGATACTCAATGTCGATGAATTCGAGGCCCTATTTCGTCGCGTGTTTGGGTTCGAAAGGGATCAATACTGAATGCATGGGTGAGTGCAGAGATAGGCGGGGTGCCGCCGTTTTCACAACCGCTCCGCTTCACTTCATTCCTGGCGTCATGAGCAAGAGCGTTCCGAACTTCGTCACGGTCGATATGCGCGAGCTGAAGGTCGCGTTGGAGGCGCAGGCCCGTACCGAGCAGGTGAGCGTCTCTGACCTGGTTCGTCAGGCCGTAGCGGCATTCCTTGGGGTGAGGGAGTTCGCCCAGTCAGCCTCGGATCTGCCTACAGAAGCGACAGGAGGGCGAGCAGGCAGGGTGAAGCTGTCGATTCGCATGACTGAGGCCGAGGCATACCACTTGGCGCTCGGTGCTCGATCGGCGGGTCTATCGCGGGGCGCCTACCTGTCCGGCCTCATCGCGAATGTGCCGGCCTTGACCTTGGGTGCGAGTCGCCCCGAGTACCTGTCGGCATTGGTGGCCTCCTCTTACGAACTGGCCGGCTTGAGCCGAAACATCCACCAGCTGACGGCGTTGCTGCGTCAAGGCGATGTCCGTCAGGCGCAGGCCTATCGCGCGGTCCTGGATGAGGTCGATGGCGAAGTTCGCTCGCACTTGAAGTTGGCTGCGGCAGTGCTGTCTGCGCTGCAACCGCGCCCAAGCCGCAGGGCTTGACTCGTTTCGCACAGTGGTTCCAGGGGTATCCATGTCCGCAGCACCCAACATCGACGGCATCCTGATCCAGTGGGGCGACCGCATCTTCTACCCCGGCAATCGGATCGTCAGAGGCCAGCCGCAGCCTAGGCTCACTGGCGGCTCGGATAGCCAGCGTGCCGCGGTCATCCGGGGACATATTCGGGCTGCCATGGCGCGCAGGGCACCCCAGGTGATGGTCAAGGTCACCGGAGGTGGCCGCGGCATGAAGGGGATCGCGGCGCATTTTCGGTATATCAGCAAGAACGGGCGTCTGGAGATCGAGGACGACCGGGGGCAGATCCTGCGAGGTCGTGAGTCGCTGCGCGACCTCATCGATGAGTGGCGCTTCGGTGGCACACTGATTGACGACCGCCCGGAGCCCGGCCAGCGCCGGGAGGCCTTCAACATCATGTTGTCGATGCCCCGGGGCACGGATCCGTTGACCGTCCAATGGGCGGCGCGTGAGTTCGCCCGGATCGAGTTGTCGGATCACAAGTATGTGATGGTGCTGCATGACCACCAGGCCAACCCGCATGTGCACATCAGCGTCAGGGCCGAGTCCAGGCACGGCAGGCGATTGAATCCCCGGAAGGCGGATCTTCGTCGCTGGAGGGAGGTTTTCGCGGAGAGTCTCAGGGAGCGCGGAATCGAGGCGGAGGCAACTCGGCGGGTCCCACGATCGCGTGATCGCAATGACGAGGCCCTCTGGCGTATCAAGGCGCAGCAAGAAGGCCGCCTGCGGTCGGGGAACCCTCCTACCTACCGAAGCAGTGGACAATTCCAGGGTATGCAGCCGCAAGCTGTTGAAGCCTGGACGGAGATTGGCAGGGCACTCGCTACGTCTTCAGATCCGGGGGATCGGGAGCTCGCGCAATCGATATCCGTATTCATGAGCAGCAGATTTTCGGAGCCGTCTCCACGGCAAACATCGCTCCCGCATGTAGCCGGCCTCGCGCGAGGATCGTCAGCGGCGGAACCGCGCCGATGAGAGCGCACACGAGATAAGGCCGCGGTTCTGCGAAATACGCGGACCAATATGGAGCCTTTGTCTCCTCGAAGGAATGCCGCCGAGTTATCCGCTTTCTTGGCGAGCGTCGCTTCAAGACTGAGTGCTGACGGTCGGATTTCCCGGGTGAATGTCGGCGGTCACTTAAACCTGACGCTCGGCGCCGGCGCCGGCGCGGACGGCGGTCCGCTTCTGCAGGTTGCCTTGGGGTTTGAGTTCATTGGGGGGGTCTCGTGATGTGGATGCAGAAGTCGGCGCACGTGTTGCGGCTTGCTGCGAGGTATCAGCGACCCGACGGCGGCTTGCCGCTGGGCCCAGGGACCAGTCGCGCGCGCAATTCGGCGTCGAGGCCGGGAGTGGCACGCATGTCGGTGTCGACCATGCCGGCGTCGATGTCACGCTTCGCCTGCGCGATCACGGGGTCTGGCGCGACGGCAGCGGGGTCGGACGACTCGTCGCGCTCGTGGGAAAGCGGCCGACCCGCCGCCGACTCGGGCGCCTTCGCGCGGCGCGATCCCTCCGGTGGCCGCGTGGTAGCGGGGTCGATGAGGCGATCATGCTCGGGGTCATCGGGGATGAGCGGCGCGACCGGCCCTTCGTCGGGTTCGACGGGCAGCTCAGGCGGCTCCCATTCTTCGGGCACGTCGTGCTGGTGGCGCTGTGGCTTGGGGATCTGGGTGCGTGACATGGGCAGATTTCTGTCAAATTGGGTGTGGCGAGCGCCACTGTGAACTGGCGGGCTTGGCTGGGCTAACGGGTGCCGGGTGGTCGTTGTGCTGTCCCGGCATTGGCATCGCGCTGGACTCCTGGCTCCGGGTCATCGCACCATTCGCCCGACCTGCGGTGAGGTCCGCCTTGGGCCCAGCGCTCGGAGCCTGCACAGACCCAGCTTCGGGCAGCGACGCGTCCGAGGATCCGATCCGTGCAGGTGAGGACTCGATTCGCGTGGCGGTTGACATGGGAATGGCAGACATCGAAGGTTCCTTGCTGCAAGCGATCGTCACGAGCGCCATCAACGGAAGAGCTCTCCCTGCGTTGCAAAGAGAAAAACTTCGGCTTGACGTGCTCGGTCAAGGCTTCAGCTCGCTTGGACAGACCGCCTCCAAAGGCCGGGCGCCTGCGCGAGACCATCCGTCACGGCATTGAGGACTTCGGGGTTCCATCCGATGCCGATGTGTCTACCGTTGACTCCGCTGTCATGCACCCGCTTCGAACGCGTGTCGTGACGGCATGTCGGCCAAGCGTCGACGCCATCCGCGCGGCTGTAGATCGAGGTGTTCGTAGTGGCGGCGGTGTGCGCAGGCGCTGGCTCAGTGCCGGACCGAGTGCTGAAAAACTGCTGCTCAGCAGGCGAAACAGCTTGCCTGCGTTGATGTGGTCGGCGCCGGCGCTGAAGGGCGTTCTGACGGGGAGCACCTGCCGCAGCCGCGGCGCCATCAGCTTGCCGATCTCACGCGCATAGAGGCCGCCCAAGGCCGCAATGAGTATCGAGACAGCGTTCATGGCGAGCTCTTCGTTGGGTTCATGTCAGCGGGTGAGGCGGGCGATCACCGCGCCCAGCGCAACTGCTGCTGCGATGGATGCCAGGGGGTTGTCGCGCACCGTGGTGCGCAGGCTCTCCGCCCATTCGTCCCGGGTGTCGCGCATTTGGACCGTCTTCGCATCAATCGCGTCCCCGACCTTCGAGACGCGCTCGTCGAGTTGCCGCGCTGCCGGCGCCACACTGTCGGCAATGCGATCTATGGTGTCGTGCGCACCCAGCACAGCACTGTTCAAGGCGCCGACCACTGCCGGTGCTGACTTCTCGCTGCCGGGTGACATCGGCGTTTCGGGCAGTCGAACCGGGTGATGACTGATTGGAACTGGCACATCAGATGCGCCGTCAATATGGGTGGTTTCGTTCATGAGGCTTTCCGTCGGATTCAGGCTGCCCGGGCCATCAGCTCAGCCTTGCGAGCGGCCATGCGTGCACCCAACTCGACCATGTCGAGCGACGAGGCCTTGGCCTCTTTGGCTGCAGGTGGCGCCTTGTGCGCGGGTTGGTCTTGGCGGCGGTCATGGCGAGTCCTTGTAGAGCTTTGGGAGCGAGTTATGCATTCAGTGCACGAAGAGGGCGATCAAAATGACGATCGGGATGGGGATGCCGAGAAACAGTAGAAGAAGTGAGCGCATGGCGACCTTCCGTGATGAGTGATGGGGCGAGGCTCAGGCGTCACGACGCCGGCCGCCAAACGTGGCAGCCAGGCTGGCGACGAAGGCACCGATCAGCAGCGACACGAACAGCCACAGTGCGCTGTAGGCCGAAGCCTTGCGCGCTTTGTCGGCAGCCTCACGCGCAGCCACTGCAGCATCGCGAACCTTGGCCTGTGCCTTCGCATAGATATCGGTGACCCGCTTCTCGGCGTCCTGCTGCGACAGGCCGGTGCGCTGGGCCACGATCTGGCCGACGTAGCGCACGTCGTCGGGCGGCAGCGGCTCGGAGCGACTGACATTCATGAATATCCTGCTGACCTCGGCGCTGTCCTTCCCGGATTCCCGTTCGATGGTGTCTATGCCCGTCGGCGAACCTGCGGTTCCCGTGATGGGTGCTGTGGATGCATCACGCCGGAACAGCGAATCGATGAAATAGCCCATCGGGCCGCCATCGCTGCCTTGTGCCATGCGGGATGGGGCCGCAACTCCGCCCACAGCGGCACCTGCGGTGCTGGCGACCCCACCGACCATTGAAGACCCGGCCTGCACACCACCGCTGAGGATCGATCCGATGACCGAGGTCAGCAGCGCGGCGGTGGCCAGCGAGGCGACGGCCCAGGCCAGGAAGCCATGGGCGGTGTCGCGGAAGTACACCTCGTCGGTGTGCACTTCGGTCCACTTGGTGCGCAGTCGCCCGGCGAGGTAGCCCCCCATGGCGGAGGCGAACAACTGCGTGACCGTAAGCCACAGGATGGTGGACACACCGAATGTCGTAGCACCAATACCGTCGCTGGCCCACGGCGAAACCGACGACAGCCCGAGTCCTACACCCAGTATCAGCAGGATCAGCGAGAGCGAGGCCGCTGCGGCGGCACCCGCGGCGATCGCACCCCACGAGACGGCGCTGCTGAGCGACCTGGTGCCTTCGGCGAAGCCGCCGTTCGTACCTCGGATGCGGACCAGCTCTTCAGTGGTCGCTGCAGTGGAAAGGGCCATCGAGACTCCTGCACTGGATCTGCAGCCCCGTTGAGAGCGCGCAGGTCCAAAGGGTGAATGAGATGGCGGACCTTCGCGTACTCGAGTTGTTGAGTCTGTGCGGTGGCGCACCCGAAAGCCAGGGGTCCGAATGGCTCAACGACAGGGGCGGGTCATCAGGCGAAAGTTGCCTCAATCCGGTACGGTGCCGTACAGAGCTGATCAGCGCACCGACCGCAAGATTGGGCTTAGGAACGTTCGGGTCAATCGCTGGCGGACCCTCAGCAGCGGCCGCCCCGGCCCGGGTGCGGGCAAGCTCCTCGCCGCAGGCGATGGCCATTTGTATGGGTGCGAACAGGAGTGACCATGAAATGTGAGGCTGGATGAACAAATACCTTGCCGCTTACCTCGCTGCCGCTTTGGTGATGGTCGTCCTCGACATACGGTGGCTTGGCGTGGTCGCCAAGACGACGTACCAGCAAGCCATCGGACACCTGATGGCAGAGCAGCCCAAGGTCCTGGCGGCCATCGTGTTCTACGCTCCTTTTGCGCTTGGCCTGGTGGTGTTCGCATTGGCGCAGCAGGCCGAAGCTGTCATTCGGGGCAGAGCCGCCTTCATGGGGGCACTCTTCGGCTTCTTCGCCTATGCCACTTATGACCTCAGCAACCTTGCGACGCTCAAGAACTGGCCCATTCGTTTGACCTTGATGGATATGGCCTGGGGCAGGGCGCTCAGTGCGGCGGCTGCGGGCGCTGGCAAGGCTGCGATGACTTGGGCGATGAAAGCGTAGCCGCACATTCAATCAGCGGTTTCGCGATTGCGCTGTTCCGATCCAATTCGTCGCGATGGCTGCGCACGGGCCGTTACTCCGCGTTTTGACTTGCTCCCCGGATGTTCATCGCGGCGAGACCCGCTTGGAGTACCACCAGCGCCCCCATCCGCCACGACCTGGTGTTGAACTGGCCTCCGAGAAACGGACACCACAAGGTCTGCTATTTTTGACCTTGTTGAGGATGTACGAAGAAGTCAGGACAGGATCGGAAGTACACGGATGGGGTCCGGGTCAGCTGCGGTCAGCCAGGTGGTCGACGTAGGCCGAGCCATCAGGCAAGTTGCCCGTTCGCTGGAGA
>CAIJPE010000034.1 GCA_903822435.1 uncultured beta proteobacterium
GCGGCGCATCGGTGGGATCGAACCACGACACGCCCTTGCCTGCCGCCACGAAACGCCCTGCCAGCGAGTGCAGCAGGTGCGTCTTGCCACTGCCCGGCGGGCCCCACAGGTACACCGGCACACCCGGCGCCTGAAGGCCGCTGAGGTGGTCGAAAGCCGCTGCGCCGCCTTCACGCAGGAAGTTCTCGAAGGCGGGTTGCGCCACGGGGCCGATCGCCAGGGGCAGCTGCTGCATGTCAGCGGGTCCTGCGCCAGACGGCGAGCTCTTTGCGCATCGAGGGCGCATCGGCGGCATCGGGGCAGTTCTGCAGGTACAGCTGCAACTCGCGGATGGCCTGCTCGGTGTGCCCGTTGCGCGACAGCACCAGGCCGAGGTCGCGGCGCTCGGTCCATTCGTCGGGCAGCAGGATCACGAGCCGCTGCGTGACGGCCGCCAGGCGGGCCCAGTCGCGCGTGCTGCGGTGGATCTCCTTGAGGTTGCGCAGCAGCCGGGCCACCACTTCGCGCGGGGACGCTGCCTGCAGGAACAGGCCCAGGGGAATCTCGTCGTCGCCCGTCAGGCCGCGCTGGTGCCGGAAGGGCAACAGGCGCTCTTCCAGCTCTTCGCGGCCGAGCGAACGGCCGCTGAACGGGTCGATGATGACCTCGCCGCGCAGCATGTGCACCTTCACCAGGAAGTGACCCGGGAACGAAATGCCGTGCGCCTGCAGCCCGAGCTGCGTGGCCATCTCGATGTAGATCAGCGCCAGCGTGAGCGGGATGCCGCGACGGGTCTCGAGCACGGAGGCCACCGAGCTGTTGCGGGCGTCGTAATAGTCGTTGACGTTGCCGCCGAAGCCCAGCTCGTGGAAGAAGTACTGGTTGAGCAGGCGCAGGCGCTGGAGCGGCGCGGCGTCGGGGGGCACGCGGCTGCGCAGCCGCTCGGCCAGCGCGTCGATGTGGGCAAGCACGCCCTGCACGTCCAGGCCCGGCTCGTCGTCCTGCGCCACGGCCACGGCCGCCTCCAGCACCGACAGGCTGCCGTCGTCGGCCACCAGCGCGGCGAAGTACTCCAGCGCCGTCGGCGCTTCGAATTGCAAGGGTCCGGCCATCGGCACCAGTGTAGGTCAGCCGCCGCGGGACAGGTGCCGGGGCCGCAGCCCGCAGGCCGCCAGCACGACGAAGTACAGCAGCGCCACGCCGCCCAGCACGCCGGCCATGGCCGCAGCACGCTGGCCGCCATGGGCCTGAAGGCCGATCCAGTCGATGTGGCCCGCGGCCCAGTACAGCGCCGCGCCCAGGGCAACGTTGGCCGGCAGCAAGCGCGCCGCGTAGAGGCCCCAGCCGGGCCTCGGCTGGTAGCTGCCGCGCCGCAGGAGCCCACGCAGCAGCAGGCCCGCATTCACCAGGGCGCCCAGGCCGATGGACAGGGCCAGCCCGCCATGGCCCAGCCAGGGGACCAGGGCCATGTTCATGACCTGCGTGGCGACCAGCACGCCAACGGCAATGCGCACCGGCGTGCGCACGTCCTTCTGAGCAAAGAAGGCCGGGGCCAGCAGCTTGATGGCCACCAGGCCCAGCAGGCCCACGCCGTAGCCACGCAACGCCACGGCGGTCATGGCCACGTCAGCCGCCGAATAGCGCCCGTAGTGGAACAGCACCGCCACCAGCGCGGTTGGGAAGATCAGCAGCGCCAGCGCACAGGGCACGGACAGCAGCACCACGAGCCGCAAACCCCAGTCGAGCATGGCCGAGTAGCCCTGGCTGTCCTGCCGGGCGCGGGCCGCCGCGAGTTGGGGCAGCAGCACCGAGCCCATCGCCACGCCCAGCAGCGCGGTGGGAAACTCCATCAGCCGGTCGGCATAGGTCAGCCAGGACACCGCCCCCACCGCCACGTGGGAGGCGATCTGCGTGTTGATCAGCATGGAAATCTGAGACACCGAGACCCCGAGCAGCGCCGGGGCCATCTGCCGCATGATCTGCGCCACGCCCGGGTGTTGCCAGGCGCTGCGCAAGGCGGTCAGCGTCAGCCCGATGCGGGGGGCGCAGCCGATGGACGCGAGTGCCGGGAACTGCACCAGCAGTTGCAGCAACCCGCCCAGCATCACGCCGCCGGCCAGCGCATACACCGGCTCGAAGCCCGCAGCCTCCAACCGCGGAGCCAGCAGCCAGGCGGTGCCGATGACGCTGATGTTCAGCAGCACGGGAGTGGCGGCCGGCACGGCAAAGCGCCGCCAGGTGTTGAGGATGCCCGAAGCCAGCGCGACCATCGACATGAAGCCGATGTAGGGGAACATCCACCGGGTGAGCACCACCGCCACGTCGAAGCGTTGCAGGCCGGAGCCCATCGCCCAGACCAGGATGGGCGCAGCCACCACGCCGGCCACGCAGGTGGCCAGCAGCACCCACGCCAGCACCGTGGCCACGGCGTCGATCAGCTGCCGCGTGGCGACGTCGCCGTTGCTTTCGCGCGTGGCGGCCAGCAAGGGCACGAAGGCTTGCGAGAACGCGCCTTCGGCGAACAGTCGGCGAAACAGGTTGGGAATGCGAAAAGCGACGTTGAAGGCGTCGGTGATGCCGCTGGCGCCGAAGAGGACCGCGACCAGCTGTTCACGCACCAGCCCGGTCACCCGGGACATGAGGGTCAGCAGCGAAACGGTGGAAGCGGCCTTGAACAGGTTCACGTGGGATGGGCAGGGAGGCCGGGCGCCGGGAGTATAGGCGGGTGAAGCCCTGCGCAGTACGTGGCCCTGGACCCCGCACGAGGGGCCTGCTATACTCGACGGTCTTTGTCATCAACGCCCAAGGCTTACGCAGGCCGGGGCAACACCTGCACCAAGCATGGCCACCTCGTCCAAAGCCAAGAAGAAGACCGTTCGCCTCGCCTCGGGCCGCAAGCGCGTGCGCCAGGATCTGGTGATCAACGCCGCCAACAGTTCGCTGCGCTCGCGCTTTCGCACCGTCGTGAAGAACGTGCAAAAGGCCGTTGCCGGTGGCGACAAGGCCAAGGCCACCGCCACGTTCCAATCCGCCCAGAGCGTGATCGACTCCGTGGCCGACAAGGGCATCTTCCACAAGAACAAGGCTGCCCGCCTGAAGAGCCGCCTGGCCGCCAAGGTCAAGGCGCTCGCACTGGCCGCCTGAAGCCCGGGCGGGCGCTGCCCGCCTGCGATCGATGGCCCAAGGGCTCGCCTGGCGAGCCCTTTGTCCTGTCTGGCTCAGGCCAACGGCACTTCAGCCACTTGAAGCCGGTTGTCGCGGGCAAAGTTCATCACGAAGTCCCAGGCCATCGGCTCGATGGCCTGGAGCGCCTCGTTGACGATCACGCACTTCACGCCGTCGATCACCTGCGGCACGCAGTACGGTGAATAGCCGATGTACGCCCCGATGCCTCCCGCCCCACCGCCGGGCCTGAAACAGGACATGGCACCGGCCAAGCGCTCAGCCCAGTCGCTGGGCCTGAAGGTCTTGCCGTCGAGGGTGACGCCTTGGATCGTGTACTGGCGGGGCTTCTTGGGGCTCATCGAAAGGGCAGCGGGCCTGTCGACCGCCTGCAGGAGCAGCCGTGGAGGCCCAAGGGGCCGCTCGGCCGATGTGCTGATTGTGCCTCTTGTTTGCTGCGTTGCAGCATGCATCCTGTGCACCCTTTGGCCCTTGATGGAGTGCCTTCGGCCGGGGCGTACCCCCCTTTAGAATGATCGGGAGCTGGACTGTGACCGATGCGTCGCAGGCCGGCGGTTTCTTCTCCCTGGCCGCCCCCGTTTCCGCAAAGGAACCCGCCATGAACGCACCCGAGCCCGTCGCCGTGACCGCAGCAGCCGCTGCCGTCGCCCGACCCATGCCGCACGTGATGAACACGTATGGGCGCCTGCCCATCGCGATCTCCTACGGCCGAGGCGTCTGGCTGTGGGACACCGAGGGCCGACGCTACCTCGACGGCCTGGGCGGCATCGCCGTGAACACCCTGGGCCATGCGCACCCCAAGCTCGTGCCGGCGCTCCAGGACCAGATCGGCAAGATCATCCACACCTCCAACTACTACGAAGTGCCGCTGCAGGAGCAACTGGCCGCCAAGCTCTGCGAGATCTCCGGCCTGCAGGCCGCCTTCTTCTGCAACTCGGGCCTGGAGGCCAACGAGGCCGCGCTGAAGATTGCCCGCAAGTACGGGCACGACCGCGGCATCGACCGGCCCGAGATCATCGTCTACGAGAAGGCCTTCCACGGCCGCTCCATCGCCACCCTGTCGGCCACCGGCAACCCCAAGGTGCAGGCCGGCTTCGGGCCGCTGGTGGAGGGCTTCGTGCGCGTGCCGCTGAACGACCTGGCGGCACTGGAGACCGTGGCCCGTGACAACCCCAACGTGGTGGCCGTGTTCCTGGAGACGATCCAGGGCGAAGGCGGCATCAACCCCTCGCGCTGGGAATACCTGCAGGGCCTGCGCGCCCTGTGCGACCGCCAGCAGTGGCTGCTGATGCTCGACGAAGTGCAGTGCGGCATCGGCCGCACGGGCAAGTGGTTCGCGCACCAGTGGGCCGGCATCGTGCCCGACGTGATGCCCCTGGCCAAGGGCTTGGGCTCGGGTGTACCGATCGGCGCCGTGGTGGTGGGCGAGAAGGCCGTGAACGTGCTCGGCCCGGGCAACCATGGCACCACCTTCGGCGGCAACCCGCTGGCCATGCGGGCGGGTGTCGAGACCCTGCGCATCATGGAAGAAGACGACCTGATCGCCAATGCCGCCAAGGTCGGTGCCGCCCTGCGCAGCGGGCTCGAGCGCGAGCTGGCCGAGGTGCCCGGCGTGAAGGAAATCCGCGGCGCCGGGCTGATGCTGGGCATCGAGCTCGACCGCCCCTGCGGCGTGCTGCTGGGCCGTGCGGCGCAGGCCGGGCTGATGATCAGCGTCACGGCCGACAGCGTCATCCGCCTGGTGCCGGCGCTGATCCTGTCCGAAGCGGAAGCCGCGCAGATGGTGGCGATCCTCGCACCGCTGGTGAAGGCCTTCCTGGCCGAACCATGAAGCCGGGCCACTCGCTGATGAAGCATTACCTGCAGTTCAAGGACCTACGGGCCGAGGAATACGGCTACCTCTTCGAGCGCACCCGCATCATCAAGACGCGCTTCAAGAACTACGAGCGATACCAGCCCCTGGTGGACCGCACGCTGGCGATGATTTTCGAGAAGGCCAGCACACGCACCCGCGTGAGCTTCGAGGCCGGCATGTACCAGATGGGTGGCTCGGTGGTGCACCTGACCACTGGCGACAGCCACCTGGGCCGCTCCGAGCCTGCCGAGGACACCGCCCGCGTGATCAGCCGCATGGTTGACATCGTGATGATCCGCACCTACGCGCAGACCATGCTCGAACGCTTTGCGGCGCACTCGCGCGTGCCGGTCATCAACGGCCTGACGAACGAATACCACCCCTGCCAGATCCTGGCCGACATCTACACCTACATCGAGCACCGCGGCAGCATCGAGGGCAAGGTCGTGGCGTGGGTGGGGGACGGCAACAACATGGCCAACACCTGGCTGCAGGCGGCGGAAATCCTGGGCTTCACGGTGCACGTCAGCACGCCGGGCGGCTATGAGGTCGACCCCGCCGTGGCGGGGGTGCGCAACACCGACTGCTACAAGGTCTTCAACCACCCGGCACAAGCCTGCGAAGGCGCGCACCTGGTCACCACCGATGTGTGGACCAGCATGGGCTACGAGGCCGAGAACGACGAACGCCGCAAGGCCTTCGTCGACTGGTGCGTGGACGACGAGATGATGGCCCTGGCGCAGCCCGACGCGCTGTTCATGCACTGCCTGCCGGCGCACCGCGGCGAGGAAGTGACGGCCGACGTGATCGACGGCCCGCAGTCGGTCGTGTGGGACGAGGCGGAGAACCGCCTGCACGTGCAGAAGGCGCTCATGGAGTACCTGCTGCTGGGCCGGATCGGCTGAGCCCGGCCGCCGCTCCATCGCCCGCACCGCGCCGGGTGCTGCCGGTGCTGGTGCTGGCCCAGCTGGCCGGCACCTCGCCCTGGTTCGCGGTGAATGCCGTGATGCCCGACCTGCAGGCCGGATTCGCGTGGCCGGCCACCGACGTGGCCACCCTCACGTCGGCGGTGCAGCTGGGTTTCATCGTCGGGGCGCTGGTCTTCGGCCTGCTCGGCGTGGCCGACCGGTATTCGGCCCGCTGGGTGTTCCTGCTGTGCTCCGGCGCCAGCGCCGCCAGCACCCTGGCGGCGCTGGCCTGTGCCGACTCCTTCGTCGCGTTGTGGTGTTGCCGGGCCTTGACCGGGGTATGCCTGGCGGGCATCTACCCCGTGGGCATGAAATTGGCCGCGCTGTGGTTCCCGCGCGGCCTGGGTGCGGCCATGGGCCTGCTGATCGGGGCCCTGGTGCTGGGCAGCGCCAGCCCTCATGCCTTGCGAGCCCTCTCGGCGGGCGGACCCTGGAGCGCTGTGTTCCAGGGTGTGGCCATGGCTTCCCTGGCGGCGGGCGCCGCCGTCTTCCTGTGGGTGCCGGAACCGCCCCACCCGCAGACGCGGGCCGGCGGCCTGCAACTCCGAGGCTTGTGGACAGCCGCCGCCAACCCGCGCGTCCGCGCCTCGGTGCTCGGTTATTTCGGCCATATGTGGGAGCTCTACACGATGTGGGTGCTGGTGCCCATGATCCTGTCGCGTCGGCTGGATGGCGAGGCGCTCTCGTGGGCCGCCTTCGGGGTGCTGGGCAGCGGTGCCCTGGGCTGCGCCGTCGGCGGCGCGGTGGCGCAGCGCGTCGGCAGCGCCACGGTGGCCGGCGTGCAGCTGGCGCTCAGCGGACTGTGCTGCGTGGCCGCACCCTGGTTGCTGGACGCCCCCTTGCCGCTGTACGCCGCCTGGTTGCTGCTCTGGGGCGTCACGGTGGCGGGCGATTCCCCGCAGTTCTCCACGCTGACCGCGCGCAACGCGCCGCCGGCTCTGGTCGGCAGCTTGCTGACGCTGTCCAACAGTGGCGGTTTCGCGATCTCCATCCTGAGCATCCAGCTGTTCGTGGGCTTGGCCGCGCGGTACCCCTTGTCCGAGGTCCTGCCGTGGCTGGGCCTCGGGCCCTTGCTGGGCCTGCTGGTGATGAGCCCCTTGCTCGCGCGGCGCGCACCAGAAGTCCGATGACCGGGGGCGGCAAGTCTGCACGGGGATCGGGCAACTCTTCGAGCAGGACCGGCCCTGCTCGGCTTGCCTCACCCCACAATACCCGGCAAGCGGCGGTCCCCCGGGCCACCACACCCCTGACTTTCAATGCATTGGGACATCCGCGGATGAATCTCCCCTGCATACCCCGGATGCTTCGGGCCCTGTGTTGCCTGGCCGTCCTCGGCCTGGGCGCCTGCCAGCGCCAGCCGGCCGACGCCCCGTCGACGGTGGCGGCCGCATCCGCGCCGCGGGCCCCTCAAGCGGCCGAGGCGATGGGGCAGGACGCCGACGCCTTGCTCGCCTTGCACCGCCAGGTCATCGTGCTGATGGACGGCGAGGCAAGCCTGGCTGCCGAGCCACGCGCCGTGGTGCAGTCGCTGGGGCAGCAGTTGTTCCACGAGAAGCTCGTGCTGGAGCGGCGCCTTGCCGAGCGTGCGCTCAGGCCCGATTCGCTCGAGGCCACGGCCGCCTTGCTCACGCGAATCGAATCCGAACCCGGCTGGTTCGATGCCGACCGCCTGGCGTTCAAGGAACTCCTGGGCCAGCTTTCCACCGGCCTGGCTGGCGCGCAGACCCTGCCCGGCATCAAGATTTCCCAGCGCGCGCAGGAAGACCTCGGCGTGCTGGCCGAAGTCGAGAAAACCTACGAGAACGAGCTGCGTGAGGCCTTCGGCCGCTTCGCGCAGCGCGGGATCCAGCTCAAGCGGGAGCGATGGACCGACTATGTCGACAAGCTCCGGCGCCTGTTCACGCGCGAGCAATTGCTCAAGCAGTACGCCGATCGCATCCCGGCGGTCAATGCCGCTCAGCCCGAGCCCGAAGCGCCCGCAGGCTCTGGCGCAACGCAGGGTGCGACGCGGGGCGCAGCGCCCCGGGAGCGCGAGATCTTCGGCCAGACACTACCCCCCAAGACGCTGCTGCTGACCTTCGACGACGGCCCGCACGCCCGGTACACCGACGAGATCCTCGAGATCCTGCGCCGCTACAAGGCCCCGGCGGTGTTCTTCGAGCTGGGGCAGAACCTCGGCCAGGTGGACGCCCAAGGTCGCCCGGTACCGGGCACCGGCAGTGCCGTGGCCAGGCGGGTGCTGGCGGCGGGCCACCAGATCGCCAACCACAGCTTCACCCACGGCCTGATGTCCAAGTTCGAGACCCTCAAGGTCCGGCAGGAAGCCACCCAGACCGAAAGCCTGCTCGATGCCGCGGGCCGCTCCGGCGAGGCGCTCTTCCGCTTTCCCTACGGCGCGCGCAACGAGGCCGCACTGGCCACGATCGAGGCCCTCAAGATGCGCTCGATGATGTGGAGCGTGGACTCGCTGGACTGGAGCGACCCCATCCCGAAAAGCATCGCGGCCCGCGTGCTGGCCGAACTGGAGAAGCGGCAACGCGGCATCGTGCTCTTCCACGACATCCACGCCCGCACCGTGCAGGCCTTGCCCTTGGTGCTGGACCAGCTCGTGGCCGAAGGCTGGCGCTTCGCGCGCTGGCAGGGCGGACAGTTCGCGCTGGCCGAGCGGATGGCCGACGCGCCGCCACCGGTGCCCGAGGGCCTGTATCGCGAAAGCCATGCGCTCGTGATCGGCATCGACCAATACGGCAGCTGGCCCAAACTGAGCCATGCGGTGCGCGATGCCAAGGCCTTGCGAGAGGAACTGGTCTTGCGGCTGGGCTTCCGGGCCGACAACGTCACCCTCCTGACCGACGCCGACGCGACGCGGGCCAACATCCTCAAGGCCCTGAACGATCGGCTGGCCGACCCCCAACGCATCAAGCGCGACGACCGGGTGATGATCTTCTTTGCCGGCCATGGCAGCACGCGGCGCCTGCCCACGGGGCGCGAGGTGGGCTACATCGTGCCGGTCGATGCCGGGGCGAACAACCTGCAGACCGACGCCATCTCGATGCCGCAATTGCAGGAGTTCGCCGAGGCCACCACCGCCAAGCACGCGCTGTTCGTGATCGACGCCTGCTACTCGGGCCTGGGGCTCACGCGGGGCGGGCCGGCGGCCGGCGGCAGCAACTTCTCTCGCGACAACGCCCGCCGGGTCGCCCGGCAGATGATGACCGCCGGTGGCGCCGACCAGCAGGTGGCCGACGACGGCCCGGGCGGCCATTCGGTTTTCACCTGGACGCTTCTGCAGGCCCTGTCGGGCAAGGCCGACCTGAATGGCGATGGCCTCATCACGGCCACCGAACTGGCCGCCTACGTCGCTCCGGCCGTGTCGGCCATCGCGCACCAGACGCCGGCCTTCGGCAGCCTACCGGGTTCCGAAGGCGGCGAGTTCGTCTTCGAGCTGCCCGTGGCCGCCGAACAGGCCCTGAACGCAGACGTCAAGCAACTCGATGCCCGGGCCAGCCAGCTGGCCCGGCAGCTCGACGAGGCCGCCAGCGCGCCCGCGGGCATGGCGGTGACCATCAAGGACCTCAATGGCAAGGACCAGGCCCTGGCTGCGCCGCCGCCCAGGGTCGATGCCGGCGCGCGCCTGACTGCCCAGCGTGCCAACGACCGCGGCTTGCAGCTGTACCGCGAACGCCGCTACGCCGAGGCCGAGGCCGCGTTCAAGGAGGCGCTGGCCCTGCAGCCGCGCTTTGCCCTGGCCGCCAACAACCTGGGCTTCGTGCTGTATCGGCGCGGCCAGCCGGCCGAGGCCGCCACGTGGTTCGAGAAGGCGCTGGAGATGGACAGCAGCCGCTCGCTGGCCTGGCTCAACCTGGGCGACGCCCGCCTGCAGGCCGGCGACGAGACCAAAGCGATGGCGGCGTACAAGACCTTCATCGGCCTGTCGCCCACACACCCCCGCGCCGACGCCTTGCAGGCCTGGGTGGCCCACCCCGGCGACGCCACGCGGCCCAAGACCCCCTGATCCGTCAGGGCCTGGGCAGCGCCGCCAGGAAGCCGGCCGTGGCGTATCGCACCGCCGGCAGGTTCAGCAGGGTGTGCGGCGCATCCGGGATCAGTGCCACGGCAGCGCCTGGCATGCCCTTGAGCGCCTCGCCGCAATGCCCCTTGGCCTTGTCGTTGTCCAGCCAGGGGTTGGTGCGTGAGAAGAATGGGTCGGTCAGGCTGACCACGTTCAGCACGGGCTTGCCCGGCTCGAAGGCGTTTGCCGGCTGCTCCACGAAGTAATTCGGCTCGCAACTCCAGGAATACACCATGCGCGCGACAAACTCGGTGCCGGTGTAGCGGGCCACCGGCACGCCACCCTCGCTGGCACCTGCCAGGATGAGGCGGCCCGGGTCGGCCCAGGGCAAGCCCTGCACGGCCTTCACGGTGGGTGCCACCTCCGAGAGCCGCAGGAGGTGAATGCGTTCATAGCGCGTCCGATCGATGGGCGAGGTGTAGGTCACGCGCCCGGGCAGCGCAAACGAATTCGGCGCCACACTGGCCACGCCGAGGCTGGCCAGCCAGCGTTGCCACTCACCGATGGCCTTCAGGCCCAGGCCCGACGAACCATGCAGGAACACCACCACCGGCACCTTGGCGCCGCGGGTGGCCGGCAAGTCCCTGAACTTGCCGACGAAGACATCGCCACCCGTGGCAGCCGACGGCAGCACCACGTCGGCATCCTGCACCACGGCAGCCAAGCTGGCGGTGTCATGGGCCCAAGC
>CAIJPE010000035.1 GCA_903822435.1 uncultured beta proteobacterium
GTTGGCCAGCGGCGTCACCGAGGCCGTGCCGCTCAGCGTGGCGGCCGTGGTGGCGTCGTAGACCTTGCCGTTGGCACCCAGCCCGGCCACCGTGAGCGGGGCTCGGGTGATGGCGCCTGTCAGCGTGCTGACCACGGTGTAGCCGTAGGCCGCCGCCCCATCGGCGGACTGCACGCCGATCGGCTGGGCCCCATCGAGGTTCACGGCAATCCCGGAGCCGGCGCCCTTCGTCGCGAAGCTCGCATGGCTGTCGAGCACGGTCGCGGTGTCGCCGGCCACGCTCGTCGAAACGCCGAGGTTGGACGCCGTGGCAGCCGTCGTCGCATCGTAGACCCGGGTCTCGACGTTGCCGGTGATGGTCGCCGTCTCGTTCGTCGAAAACGCCAGGCCCTTTCCGGCATCGCCGGCCCAGGAGCCGAACGAGGCGCCGTAACGCCTGAACGTGGGCAACAGCCCGCCGGCTTGGAAATTGGCCGTGTCGTTGATGTCGGTGGCGTAGACGATCCAGCGTCCGGTGGACGGCGACCCGCCCGAACCGGTCAACCCCAGAACCTGCGGGCCCGCGGCGTTGATGAAACGACCGACCGGGCT
This sequence comes from uncultured beta proteobacterium, assembly GCA_903822435.1. Lineage (GTDB taxonomy): Bacteria > Pseudomonadota > Gammaproteobacteria > Burkholderiales > Burkholderiaceae_C > Rubrivivax. The sequence continues at coordinate 592 of CAIJPE010000035.1, forward strand.
GGAACCTCCGCCCGTGATGAGAATGGCATCGCCGCTGGCCGCACTCGCGATGCGCGTGCTGCCGGAGAGGACCACCGAAGCGCCCGACACGTTGACAGCCCCGTCCGCCGCGACGCTGGCATCAGACAGGCCGACACCCAGATCGGCGCCCCGCCCCTGCACGTCGACCGTCCCGGACGCCGCCAGACTGCCGCTGATGGCCACCCCTTGCGAGACACTGCCATCGCCCGTGATCGCGATGGTGCCGCCCACCACGCTGGACGCCGCGTCGAATTGCACGCCGTGCCCGGCCTGGGCCGTGCTGACCCCCTGCAACGTGACATTGGCGCGCCCGGCATCGAGGTGCGAATTGACGAGCGAGACCCCGGCCGCCACGGCGCCCCCCGCGCCGTTGAAGCTGGTGCCGGCCGCGGTCAGGCCCGCGGCGTTCCCGCCGAGCACGATGGCGCCATTGCTGGCGCCGTTGCCCGTGACGATGGAACTGTTGGTCAACGAGATCCCGCCCGAACCCGACTGGGCGGCGAGGAAGGTCACCGGCATCGCCCCGATGGCGGAGGTGATGGTGGAGTTCAGCATGCTGATGCTGCCATCCGCCAGCAGGGTCAAGCTGCCGGGGCGCCCCGACACGAAGACGGGAACATTGATGTTCGCGTTGTTCAGGCTGATGTTGCCGGGCTCGCTGCCGCCGTTCGCGCCGCCGGTCGAGATGGTGACGTTGTTGCCATTGGCCAGGGCTGCGGAAATGGTCAGGGAATTGATCGACGAGCCCGTGGCACCGGCCGTGAACACCGGGCCGCCACCCAGGGTGTTCGATGCCGAGTCGCTGATCAGGATGTCGTAGGGATCGATCAGCCACTGGCCCGGCTGACCCATCGGGGCGTGCGTATCGATCAGGCCGGGACGGGCGTCGAGCCAGCCGCCCGATGTCTCGATCGAGCCGCCATTGCCGCCGGAGGGGCCGCCGCGCGCACTGAAGGCGCCGTAGGCACGCGTGGCCTGGTCGCTCCACAGGACGATCTGGCCGCCATGGCCCAGCAGCGTGGCATCGGCCGTGATGCTGGCTTGCGGATCGACGTAGACCGCCTCTGCGTTGACGAAACGAAGGTCCTTGCCAGCCGCGCCGCCGCCGACGATCACGCTCCCGCCCGCTGCGGCGCCCGAGACGTCGATTCGCGCGCCATCGAGCAAGCCGATCTTCGGGCCCAGCACCGTGGCCTGGCCCCCCGCGCCCTGCGCGCCGACGGCACTGACGGTGCCCTGCACCAGCACCTGACCGGCGTCGGACTGCAACGTGACCTGCCCGCCGCTGCCACCATTGGCCATGGTCGTACTGCTGGCGCTCAGGTTGATGCCCTGGCTGGCGCGGATCCAGATTTCGCCGCCCGCCCCGCTGCCCAGGGCGTCGGCGCGCACGATGCCGTCCTGGTTCACGGCAGCTGCCGTGATGTCGATGCGGCCTCCCGCGGCCTCGAGCACGCCCAGGTTGCGCGCCTGTCCGCTGGGCGCCGTCACGCGCACGCTGAGGTTCGCGGCGCCGGTGTCGACGAACTCCACACTTTGGCCGGCAGCCAGCACCACCTGGCCGCCGGGGGCCTGCATCAGACCTTCGTTGCCGACCGTGCCGCCCACCAGCGCCAGCATGCCGCCCTGCGCCGTGCGGATCTCACCCTGGTTGCGCACGCTCGCGACGCCCGTGTCCTGCGCCGCGGCCGCCAGACGGTACTGCCCGGCGGTCCAGTCGAGATCGCTCATGCGCAACGTCGAAGCCACCAGGCCACCGACGTCGACACGGGCCGACGCGCCGAACAGCACGCCGTTGGGATTCAGCAGCCAGACCTTGCCATTGCTGCCCAGTGCGCCCAGGATGGTCGACGGATCGCCCCCGGTCACCCGGTTGAGCACCTGGCTCGCAGCGCTGGGCTGCTGGAAGTAGACCGCCGCATCGCTGCCGATCGAGAACCGGCTCCAGTTGAGGATGGCGTTGGACGAGTTGGTGACCGTCATGCGCGAGCCGGCCACGCTCACCTGCGCCTGCCCTGCGGCCACCGACAGACCGCCCGGCAACACCGGAGGGGCAGCGTGCGCCAGTGGAAAGCCTACGCTGAGCAGCGAGCTGGCGGCCAAGGCGCTGGCCAGGCGACTCAAGGCGTGCCATGGGCGGGGACGCGGCAAGTGCGGTAGCTTGGAACAGGGTTTGCGCATGGCGGGTCTCGATGCAGATGGCGGTGTCGCGAGCGAGGGCTTCGACTAGGGAAAGGCGATGCTGGCCGCGAAGTGAAGGCGGAAGTCACCGGTGGCCGTGAGGCGGGCCGTCGAGTTGGCGCGGGCCAGATCGATGCGCCAGCGTGAACGGCCGAGCATGAAGCGGGTGCCCACGCCGACCGAGCTGAGGCGGCAGCGCGTCTCGACGCCGTTGCAGGCCAGAAGGTCGCGGTTTCGCGTGATGCCGGCATCGGCAAAGGCCAGAAGGCGCACGTCGTTGAGTCCTTTGGCGGTGTCGCCGGGTGCCGTGGCCATCAGCAAGGGCATCAGCAACTCGACCGAGCCGGCCAGGCCGCTGTCGCCCGTGACCTCGCGCTCTTCGTAGCCGCGCACGACGCCCACGCTGGCCAGCCCGAACTGCTCGCCGGGCACGAGCGAGGCACCCGTGGCCTGCCCGGTGGCGCGGACGTTCAGCTGCCAGTTGGCGCCGATGGGCAGGCTGGCGAAGGCGCTGGCTCGCAGCAGTTGGTAGTTGCGGCGCGCCCCGGCCCGAACCGCCTCGAAGTCGGCCGCGCTGCCGTTCGGGCCGCCCAGCGCCATGTTGCTGGACAGCGTCACGCTGAGGCCGGCCGGCCGTCCTCCCTTGCGCAAGTTCTCGTAGCTCAGGTTCAAGGGGTGGACGGTCACGCTGGCACCTGCGCTGCCGCAGGCCCCGTCGGGCAGGCCCTGGATCGCACAGCTGTTCAGGTAGTCGCGCTTTTCCAGCGCGATGGATGCACGTTGTTCGAATTCGCCGAAACGCTCGAGGTAGCGCGTGAGATCGAACCCCAGCACGCGACCGTTGCCACTGAAGTTCACGTTGCCCGCCGCTGTGGCAGCCGGGGCCGCGACCACGTTGGAGTAGGTGCTGTAGGCCTGCAGCATCCATCCGGCGCCGTATAGCGGCATGCGGTAGTCCAGGCTGAACACCCGCACCGCATCCAGCCGCTCGGGCGAGACCTGGACCTGCGCCGAGAACTGGTCGTCCCGTTCCGAAAGCGCCGAGTTCCGGTATCCGGCCGTCAGGCGAGTCCGGCCGGTCTGGCTGTTGCCGGTGTTGTCCGCGGCGAAGGTGACGTGCTGCAGCGCATCCTCGATGACCGCGATGCGGACGTCGACATCGCCGCGCTTCTGGCCTTCCTCCAGCGTCACGGCCAGTTGCCGCGAGGGATTCTCGTTGGCCAGCTGGACCGCCGTGTCGAGCGCGCGGACCATCGGCGTCCGGCCCTCTTGGACGATCGGCAGGCTGCGCCGCACGTTGGCGGCACTGAACTGCTGGTTGCCGGAAATCACGACCTGGGCCACGTGGCCTTCGAGCACGCTGATCGCCAGCTTGCCGCTGCCGAGCGCTTGCTCGGGCAGGAAGGCGACGACGCCGCCGTAACCGGCCTGTCGATACAGGTCCTGGACGGCTGCAGCCGCCGCCTGGAGTTCAGCGATCGTGCGGGGGCCCTTGAACGGCGCCAAGACCCGGTCGATCTCGGTCTGAGGCAGCAGGGTGTTGCCGTTGACCGCGATCTCGGAGATCGAAACCCGCTGGGCAGGGACCTCAACCTCAGCGCCAGTCGCGGACCCGACGCAGAAAAACAGCCAAGCCAGGAGCGCGGCCTGCTTCGCGTTGAGATTCACGTGGTGCCTTCTTTTTTGATGGTCGGCCAGCGACCCGATTTCACCGACTGCCGGGCCGTGGGTCGATCCCCGGACTGACACCCTGCCGGCCAGCAAGTCTGCTGACGGGATCGCATGGTGCAGGCCTTCGGCCGGGACGAATGGGACTGGAACAACGAGGGGCAAAGCAAAGCGAGCTCGGCCCTTGTGCCCATCCCTCCGACTGGATTTTGCGGGATCGATCTGGCCGCGGCAAGGTGGTTGGGCCCCAGGTAGGGCCCGCAAACCCGGGGGGCCGTCGCTGATTTGCAGTCACAATCCACCCCCGATGCCCAGCGCGCCGGATGGTTGCGCGCGCATCGCAGCCGTGCACTGCAAAGACCCGTCGATCCCATGACCAGCGCCAGCGAAGACGACGACCGGACCGTGCTCCGCCCATCCGGGAGGGCGGCGCCGTCCAGTCCGGACCCCTTCGCAGCCTCGAGTGCAGGCGACAGCGGCAATGCGCTGCCGGCAGGCACCTACCTGGGCGAGTTCGAGATCACCGGGGTGCTCGGCGAAGGAGGCTTCGGCATCGTCTACGTCGCATGGGACCACTCGCTGCGACGGCGCGTCGCCCTCAAGGAGTACATGCCGTCGTCGTTGGCCGCGCGCGCAGGCAGCACCGAGGTGCGCGTACGGTCGGATCGGCACCGCGAAACCTTCGATGTCGGCCTCAAGAGCTTCGTCAATGAAGCGCGCCTGCTGGCGCAGTTCGACCACCCTTCATTGGTCAAGGTCTTCCGCTTCTGGGAAGCCAACGGCACGGCCTACATGGTGATGCCGCTCTACGAGGGCGTGACGCTGAAGGACAAGCTGCGCCAGATGGAAGCCCCGCCGGATGAGGCGTGGCTCATGCAACTGCTGGCCCCGCTGACCGAGGCGCTGGCAGTGATTCATGCCGGAAACTGCTTCCATCGCGACATCGCGCCCGACAACATCATCCTGCTGGCCGGCAGCGAGCGCCCGCTGCTGCTGGACTTCGGAGCCGCGCGCCGCGTCATCGGCGACATGAGCCAGGCCTTGACGGTCATCCTCAAGCCCGGCTTCGCCCCCGTGGAGCAGTACGACGAGGTTCCCGATCTCAAGCAGGGCGCGTGGACCGATATCTACGCGCTGGCAGCCTCGGTGCATTTCGCGATCATGGGCAAGACACCGCCTTCGTCGCTGGGTCGCCTTCTCAACGACAGCTTCGTGCCGCTGGCGCAAAGCGCCGAGGGACGCTACAGCGAAGGCTTCCTGCGCGCCATCGACCGCGCCTTGTCCGTGCGTCCGAACGAACGGACGGCCAGCGCGGCGGAGTTGCGCGCGGACCTCGGCCTGCCCCCGCCGGGCGCGGCCGACGCCCCGGCCGCATCGGCGACGTCCCCGTCGGCCGGATCGGCCTTCGGCACCCGGCGCGCAGGCCGCAAGCCCCTGCTGGCAGGAGCCGCGTTGGTCGCCCTGGGCGTCGCTGCGGGCGTCGGCTATTGGCTCGCTGGTGACGATGCCAACCCGGGTGCATCCACGTCCGCACCGGCAGCCACGGTCGCCACCGCGCCTTCCGGTGAACCGGCGCAACCGGCGGCCGCGTCGGCACCCGTCAACCGCTCGTTCGAGATCCGCGACGAATTCAACCGCGTGCTGGCCGCCCAGTCCGGCAACTTCCAGGTGCAGGCCGCCCCTTCGAAGCCGCGGCTGCGGATCGGCCACGACCGGCTCGGCTTCACGGTCCGTTCGTCGCGTGACGGCTACGTGCAGGTGCTGGTCCTGGGGCCGGATGGTTCGCTGCTGCTGCTTTTCCCGAACGCCCAGGCCAGCGACAACCGCATCCGCGCCGGTCAGACCCTGACCCTTCCGCAGCCCAGCTGGCCGCTCGATGTCGTCGAGCCGGCCGGTCAGGAGGACTTCCTCGTCATCGTCAGCACCGAGCCGCGCGACTACAGTGAACTCAGCAAGGAACGCGACTACAGCTTCCTGAAGCTGCCGACCGGGGAGCGCGGTGCGGCACTCGCCACGCGCTGGACACGCAGCAGCCCGCTGCTGCTGGGCAGTCTGAAGTCGTGTCCGGCAGCCGACTGCGAGGTCTATGGCGCGGCGAGCTTCAGTGTCGACATCGTGCACTGAGCCGTAAAGTCCCGGCACCCCTGTGGTCCAGCCGGGCCATCGAGCGGCAGGCTCCCGGTCGACACCATCTTGAACACTTGGATAGACCGCTTCTCCCGCCCGCGTTCAGAACGAGCGGGGAAGCCCCAACACGTGCTCGGCCACGTAGCTGAGGATCAGGTTGGTCGAGATCGGCGCCACCTGATAAAGCCGTGTCTCCCGAAACTTGCGCTCGATGTCGTATTCGCAGGCAAAGCCGAAGCCGCCATGGAACTGGATGCACGCGTTGGCGGCTTCCCAGCTGGCCTTGGCCGCCAGGTACTTGGCCATGTTGGCCTGTGCGCCGCAGGGCTGCTGCGCATCGAAGAGGCGGCAGGCTTGCCAGCGCATGAGGTCGGCGGCCTCGACTTCGATGTGCGCCTCGGCAATGGGAAACTGCACGCCCTGGTTCTGGCCGATCGGCCTGCCGAAGACGACACGCTCCTTCACGTAGCCCGTCACCCGGTCGATGAACCACCGGCCATCGCCGATGCATTCGGCGGCGATGAGCGTGCGCTCGGCGTTCAGACCGTCCAGGATGTACCGGAAGCCCTGGCCCTCGCTGCCGATGAGGTTTTCGGCCGGGATTTCCAGGTGCTCGAAGAACAGTTCGTGGGTCTCGTGATTGACCATGTTGGCGATGGGCCGCACCGTCATGCCCGAGGCCTCGGCCTGCCGCAGGTCGACGATGAAGATCGACAGGCCTTCGGACTTCTTGCGCACCTCGCCCAGCGGCGTGGTGCGGGCCAGCAGGATCATCAGGTCGCTGTGCTGAACCCGGCTGATCCACACCTTCTGCCCATTGACCACATAGCGGTCGCCGCGGCGCACGGCCGTGGTCTGGATGCGCGTGGTGTCGGTGCCGGTGCCGGGCTCGGTCACGCCCATGGACTGCAGGCGCCACTCGCCGCTGGCGATGCGCGGCAGGTAGTGCGCCTTCTGGGCGTCGGAGCCGTGGCGCAGCAGCGTGCCCATGTTGTACATCTGTCCATGGCAGGCACCGGAATTGCCGCCCGATCGGTTGATCTCTTCCATGATCACCGAGGCCTCGGCCAGGCCCAGGCCCGAGCCGCCGTAAGCCTGCGGGATCATGGCCGCCAGCCAGCCGGCACGGGTCAGGGCGTCGACGAATTCAGAGGGATAACCGCGTTCGGCATCGATGCGGCGGTGGTAGGCATCGGGGAATGCCGCACAGAGGCCGCGCACGGCGTCGCGGATGTCCCGGTAGGGGTCGGTGCCGGGGTCGTCGCAGGCCTTGCCGGACATGGCGCGCTTCAGTAGACGGCTTCTTCGACGATCGGCTGGCCGGCCAGTAGCCGGCCCGGCGACAGGGGCGACAGGTCCAGCGTGCGGTACGCGCCATGCACCAGCCACTCGGCCACGCCGCGTCCGACGCCGGCGCTGTGCATCAGCCCGTGCCCGCTGAAACCCGTGGCCACGAAGAAGTTCTCGGGTCCGATCTGCCCCACCAGACCGTTGTGGTCGACCGTGTTGTATTCGTAATAGCCGGCCCACGCACGCTCCACCCGCAGGGCCTCGAAGGCCGGGATACGCGCGGCCAGGGTGGGCCAGATCACGTCCTCGAAGAGGCTGAAATCGGGGTCCAGGGGCAGTCCGTCGGGGTCGTTGTCCGCACGGGGCGATACGGTGCACAGGTGGTGCTGCTGCTCGGGTCGCACGAACACGCCGTTGGGCTCGATCAGCACCGGGAAGGCCTCGGCGGCGGCTGGCGCGTTGGGGCAGGACACCACGAACATCGTGCGCCGCCGCGGTCGCACCGGCAGCCACACACCCACCCGCTCGGCCACCGTGGCCGACCACGGGCCGGCGGCGTTGACCACCTCGTCGGCCGCCAGCCGCGTGCCGTCGGCCAGTTCGACCGCCGTGCACCGGTTGCCCGTGGTCAGGACGTCCACCACCTCGCCCTGCCGGTACGCCACCCCGGCCGCACGGGCCCGCGAGCGGTAGAGTTGCTGCAGCAGGTAGCCGTCGAACCATCCTTCGCCGCGCAGGCCCTGGCAGGCGTAGTGGATGTCCCCGAGGTTCATCCAGGGGTAGCGCCGCGCCAGCGCCTGGACATCGAATTCCTCGATCTCGGCGCCCAGCGAGCGGGCCAGCCGGGTGCGCCGCTGCAAGGCCGCGGCCTGCTCCCCGCGGCCCAGGAAGAGGTAGCCCCGCGCATGCAGGCCCACGGCCGCCCCTGGCCGGCCCCCTTCGGCGCAGGAGGCCATGAAGGCATGCCCGAACTGCGAGAGCTGGATGCTCAGCGGCGTGGAAAACTGCTGGCGGATCGAGCTGGCCGACAGGCTGGAGGAGGCTTGTGCGTAGGTGGGGTCGCGCTCGACGACCGTGATGCGCCGCTGCGGACCGGCCAGCGCTGCCAGGAAGCAGGCGGTGGCCGAACCCATGGCGCCGCCGCCGATGATCAGGGTGTGGCGAGGGTGAGCGGTCACGGCACGGCGCCGTCCAGCACGTCCTGCAGGCCCACCGCATCCGTGATGCGGACCTGCCGTCCGCGGACGTGCAACAGGCCCTCGGCCTGGAACTTCGAGAGCGTGCGGCTGACGGTCTCCAGGGTCAGGCCGAGGTAGCTGCCGATTTCTTGCCGGGTCATGCGCAGCACCAGGGACGATGCTGAAAAGCCCCGCGCCTGCAGCCGGTGGGTGAGGTTGAGCACGAAGGCCGCCACGCGGGCCTCGGCCTGCCGGCTGCCCATGAGCAGCATCACGCCCTCCTTGAGCACGATCTCGCGGCTCATGACGCGGTGGAACTCTTGCTGCAACCCCGGCAGCTGCTGTGAAAGCCGCTCGAGTTCGTGGAACGGGATGACGCACACCTGCGAGTCCTCGAGCGCCACGGCCTGCGTCTCATGGCGGCCGGTTCCGATGCCGTCCAGGCCCAGCAGTTCACCGCCCATGTGGAAACCGATGACCTGCTCGCGGCCGTCGTTCGCGGTGCGCGTGGTCTTGAAGAAGCCGGTGCGCACGGCGTACACGGCCTCGAAGGACGCGCCCGGCCGGTACAGGCTGTCGCCCTGCCGCAGGGGCCGCCGGTGCGACACCAGCACCCGGTCGACGTGATCCAGCTCCGCCTGGGTCAGGCCGACCGGCAGGCAGATCTCGCGCAGGTTGCATCGAGAGCAGACCACCGCGCAGCTGGCGCTGTGCAGGGGGTGGAAGACGGCCTGGTCCATGAAAATTGCCGGTATTGCGATCGCCCAGCGCGCCGCCTGCCGCCATCATAGGGCCCGGGGCCGGCCGCCCCGGGGCGCTGTTCTGCGCGTCGTGCAACACGCCGGCCGCGATGATGAAGGACTCACCCGCCTTGATGACCCGGTGTGGCTGGCCATCGATGAGCAGCCCGCCCTGGCCTTCGATCACGTCGAGGATCGCGTCGCCCGGGACCTTCGGGTGGGCCTGGACGCATCAAGCATCGAATGCGCCATCCGGCCGCACCCTCTGGACGAGCCCCGGCTTCAGGGTGCGTCGGCCAGCGCCGCCGTCACGGCGTCGATGCGCGCCATCACCTCGGGCGTGAGCTTGTCCAGAACGGCCAGCGCGCCCAGGTTGTCGTGCAACTGCGACAGGCGCGAGGCGCCCATGATCACGGTGCTGACGTGCGGGTTGCGCGCCACCCAGGCCAGCGCCAACTGTGCCAGCGTGCCGTCGAGCTCGGCCGCGATGGGCTCGAGTTGCGTCACCGCCGCATTCTTCGCGGCGTCGGTCAGGCCGTCGCGCAGGAAGGACATGTTCTCCAGCGCGCCCCGGCTGCCGGCCGGCACGCCCGTGCGGTACTTGCCGGTGAGCAGGCCCGAGGCCAGCGGGCTCCAGGTGGTCAGGCCCAGGCCGATCTCGTCATACAGGCGGGCGTATTCCTTCTCCACCCGTCGGCGGTGGAACAGGTGGTACTGCGGCTGCTCCACCACCGGCTTGTGCCAGCCGTGGCGGTCGGCGATTTCCCAGGCGGCGCGGATCTCGTCCGCCGCCCACTCGCTGGTGCCCCAGTACAGCGCCTTGCCCTGCGTGATGATGTCGCTCATGGCGCGCACCGTCTCTTCCAGCGGGGTGTGCGGGTCCGCGCGGTGGCAGTAGATGAGGTCGATGTGGTCCAGCCCGAATCGCCGCAACGAGCCGTCGACGGCCTGCATCAGGTACTTGCGGTTCAGGGTGTCCTTGCGGTTGACGGCTTCGCCGCTGCGATCCAGCCCCCAGAAATACTTGCTGGAGACCACATAGTTCAGCCGGGGCCAGGCCAGTTGCTTGAAGGCCTGGCCCATGATCTCTTCGCTGCGACCGCCGGCATAGACCTCGGCGTTGTCGAAGAAGTTGACGCCGGCATCCATCGCCGCGGCCAGCATCTCCACCGCCGAGCCGGTGTCCACCTGGTTGTGGTACGTCACCCAGGAGCCCAGCGACAAGGCGCTCACGCGCAGGCCCGAGCGGCCCAGGCGGCGGTAGGACATGGCGGGCATGGCGGCAGTGTTCGGCATGGTGCGGGCTTCTTTCGGCTTCTGTAGGGGACGCAGAGGTTAGCCCACGGAGGGCGTCGCGTCGGCGGGCGGGTCGAAGGTCACGCCGGTGACAGGGCCACCCGGGACGCGAGGCGACAATGCCGTCGATGGGAACGCTCTATCTCGTGCGGCACGGCCAGGCTTCCTTCGGCGCGGCCGACTATGACCAGCTCAGCCCCCTGGGCGCGCAGCAATGCGAGGCGCTGGGTCGGTGGTTCCGCGAACGCGGCGTGGTGTTCGAGGGCGTGCTGCGCGGTACGCTCAAGCGGCATGCGCAGTCGCTGGCCGGGATCGGTCAGGGGTATGGCGAGTTGCCGGCCGCCATCGACTGGCCGGGACTGAACGAATACGATGCAGACGCCATCATCCGCGCCGTGCACCCCGAGCCCCTGGCCCGGCCGTCGACGCCAGAGGCCTACCGCGCCCACTTCCGCCTGCTGCGCGAAGGCCTGACCCGCTGGATGGCCGGTGAGACCGCGCCCGAGGGCATGCCCCGCTACGCCGACTTCCTGGCCGGCGTCACCCGCGCACTGGACCATGTGCGCAGCCAGCATCAGGGCAACGTGCTGCTGGTGTCCAGCGGCGGGCCCATCTCCACGGCCGTCGGCCATGTGCTGGGCACCACGCCCGAGACCACCATCGAGCTCAACCTGCGCATCCGCAACAGCGCACTGACCGAGTTCGCCTTCACCCCCAAGCGGCACATGCTGCTGAGCTACAACCACCTGCCGCACCTCGACCACCCCGAGCGCCTGGCCTGGATGACGTACGCTTGACCCCATGAAGACAGCCTGGCAGGTGGCGGTGGTCGGTGCCGGGCCGGTGGGGCTGGCGCTGGCCCTGCATGCCGCGCGGCTCCTGCCGCACGCGCAGATCACGCTGTTCGACGCCCGGCCGCTGGACCGCGACGTGGCCGCCGACCCACGCACCCTGGCACTCTCGCTGGGCAGCGTGCAGTTCCTGCAAAGGCTGGGGGCTTGGCCGGCCGCCGCCGCACAGCCGATCACCGAGGTGCAGATTTCGCAGCAGCCGCCTTCCCTGGCCGGGGCCGAGGTGCGCTTGCTCGCCCGCGAGCTGGGCGTGCCGCAACTGGGCGCCGTGCTGGCGTACGGCAGCCTGGTGGCCCCATTGCAGCAGGCCTGGCTCGATGCGGCCGCCCGCGAGCCGGCGCGTCTGCGCACGCGCTTCGGCACGCCCGTGGCCGGGCTCAAGCCCCTGGCCGATGGGGTGGAGGTGGATGCGGGCATTGCCGAACGCTACGACCTGGCCGTGGTGGCCGAAGGCGGCGTGTTCACCGATCAGGTGCGCAAGCGCGTGCACAGCGACTACGGGCAGACTGCCTGGGTGGGCAGCGTGACACTGGAAGGCGCCACGCCGGGGCGCGCCTTCGAGCGCTTCACCCCCCACGGGCCGGCCGCGCTGTTGCCGTTGCCGCCGCTGCCGCAGACGTCGGCCGGGGCCGCCGTCGCCGCGCGCTCGGCGCTCGTCTGGTGCGTGCCCACCCGTGACGACCCCGTGCGCGACCTGGACGACGCGCAGCGCCTGGCGGTGTTGTCCAGCATCTTTCCCGCGGCCGCTGGCCACCTGGTCGGGGTGTCGCCACTCAAGCCCTTCGCCCTGGGCCTGAATGCCGAGCGCACGCTGGTCGATGGCCGCACCGTGCGCATCGGCAACGCGGCGCAGACGCTGCACCCGGTGGCCGGCCAGGGCTTGAACCTCGGGCTGCGCGATGCCCATGAGCTGGTGGCGGTGCTGCGCTGGGCCGATGACCTGGATGTGGCGTTGCGGCGCGCCGAGTGGGCCCGCGCGGCCGACCGCTGGACGATGATCGCGGCCACCGATTTCCTGGCCCGCAGCTTCACCTGGACGTTGCCGGGCGCCGCCTGGGCGCGCGGGATGGGGCTTTCCGCGCTGCAGGCCACAGCGCCGGCCAAGGCCTGGCTGGCGCGGCGCATGATGTTCGGCGCCCGCTGAAGGCCCCGGGCCGCGCGCCTACAGCCGCCGATGCGCCAGTGCCGGCAATTGCTGGCGCACCTGCGCCAGGCGCTGCGGGTCGACCTCGGCGATGACGAAGCCTTCTCCTTCCGGGCACGTGTCCAGCACCACGCCCCACGGGTCGATCACCATGCTGTGGCCCCAGGTGCGGCGCCCGTTCGGGTGCGTGCCGCCTTGCGCGGCGGCCAGCACGTAGCACTGGTTCTCGATGGCCCGGGCCCGCAGCAGCACCTCCCAATGCGCCTGTCCGGTGGTGTGGGTGAATGCCGAGGGCACCGTGATCACATCGCAGGGCTGCGGCGCCATGAGGCTGCGATACAGCTCGGGGAAGCGCAGGTCGTAGCAGATGGACAGGCCCACGCGAAGCGGCCCGGCCTGCACGGCCACCGGCTGGCTGCCAGCCTGCAGCGTGCGGCCTTCGTCGTAGCTCTCGCGGCCGTTGTCGAAGGCGAAGAGATGGATCTTGTCGTAGTGGCCCAGGGGCAGCCCGTCGGGCCCGTAGATCGAGCACCGGTTGAGCACCCGCGGGGGGTTGCCGCCGGCTGCGACGCGGATCGGTAGCGTGCCGCCCACCAGCGTGATCTCGTGCTCGCGGGCGGTGTCCGACAGGAATCGCTGGATAGGGCCGTCGCCCGGGGCTTCGGCCAGTTCCAGCTTGTCGGTGTCGCGCCGACCCAGTACACAGAAGTACTCGGGTAGGCAGACCAGCTGCGCCCCCGCTGCGGCCGCACTGGCGATCCAGCGTGCGGCGGATTCCCGGTTTACGGCCCATTCGGGGGCAGACACCAACTGCACGGCGGCGATCTTCATGCCAATATTGTGACGCCGGGGCAAGACGTCGCGCATCTGGATGACCCCCCCGCAGCTCGGGCCTTGCCTGGGCGACTACGCTTGCAACCTGGGATGCCGAAGGCCCGGACGAGGCAAGGCATCGTGTCGATGGTGGCGGAGGGCACAGCCATGGGGAAATGCACCGGCAGGACGCCGCGGGCGGTCGGCCCGCGTCGGGATTGCGTCCTTTCCGATTGAGATGGCTGCCGTGTTGCCACTTCGCCCCGACGGGCCTCCTTCCCTGCCGGGTCCATCGCCTGCTGCGATGACGCCGCCGCCCGCGGCCGACTACAGCCGTTTCGTGCAGCGGGTGCGGCGTCGCTACGCCGCCGAGCTGGCACTCCTGCCACCTGGCATTCCGGGCTTCGACGACATCCAGGCTCTGGTGCACCGCCTGTGCGAAGGCGGCCCGGGGCCGGCGCGCGGCCTGCCCAGCGCCCTCCGCGTGGCCCGCAACCTGGTCGTCGAACGGCTGGCCGTGCTGGACATCGAGCAGGCGGAGCCGCTGGCCACCGTGACGGGGACCATGACCGCCCTGGCCGAGTCCACGCTCGAGCTGGCGCTGGCCCACGCCGAGGCCGAGGCCGATGCGCTGCACGGCCCGCCCATGGACAGCCGGCAGCACCGGGTGCAGTTGTGGATCGTGGGCATGGGCAAGCTCGGAGGCCGGGAGCTCAATGTCTCCTCCGACATCGACCTGATCTACGTGTACGAGGAAGGCGGGCAGACCGCCGGCCCGCGGCCGGTGTCGTTCCACGAATACTTCGAGTTCGTGGTCAAGCGGCTGTATGCCCTGATCGGCGAGACCACGGACGACGGCTTCGTCTTCCGCATGGATCTGGCCTTGCGGCCCAACGGTGCTTCGGGGCCGCCAGCGGTGAGCCTGGCCATGCTGGAGGAGTACCTGCAGGTGCAAGGCCTCGAATGGGAGCGCTTTGCCTGGCTGAAGAGCCGCGTGGTGGCGCCCCGCTCGGCCGTCGCCAGCGGCCTGCCGGTGGCGCTGCGCTCGCTGGTGGTGCCCTTCGTCTACCGGCGCTACCTCGACTACGGCATCTTCGAGAGCCTTCGCCAGCTGCACCGCAAGATCCGCGAAGAAGCCACGCGCCGGGCCGCCGGCCGCCCCGCGCGTGCCAACGACGTCAAGCTCTCGCGCGGCGGCATCCGCGAGATCGAGTTCATCGTGCAGTTGCTGCTGGTGGTGCGCGGCGGCCAATACCCCGAAATCCGCACCCGCAGCACCTTGCGCGGCCTGCAGCGCCTGGTCGAGCGTGGCCTGATGCGCCCCGAGACCAGCGAGAGACTGGCTGCGGGCTACGAATTCCTGCGTCGGGTGGAACACCGCGTGCAGTACCTGGACGATCAGCAGACCCACCTGCTGCCCACGCAGGACGACGACCTCGCGTGGGTGGCACGCAGCCTGCACCTGGCCTCCGACCAATCCGCGGGCTGCGCCATGCTGGACCGCCTGTGCGAGGTGCGCGAACTGGTGGCGGCCGAATTCGACGCCCTCTTGCGCGATGGCCAGGGCAGCGCCTTGAACACGGCCCCCGGAGCCTGTCGGGTCTGCGGCCCGGGGCCCGTGTCCATCGACAGCGAGGCCCTCTTCGACCGCTTGCCCGCCGAGCTGGCCGAACGCCTGCGGCCATGGGTGCAGCATCCCCGGATCCTGGCCCTGCGCGACGAAAGCCGCTTGCGCCTGGGCCGGCTGATGCAGCGCACCGCCCAGGCCGTGCAGGAGGGGGCCTGTTCGAACCTGGCCGCCGGGCGCTTCGTCGACTGGGTCGAACCGCTGCTGCGGCGCGAAAGCTACCTTGCGCTGCTGGTCGAGCGGCCCGACGTGCACCGCCGCTTGCTGCGCCTGCTGGGCATCGCACGCTGGCCGATGCAGTACCTGATGCGCCATCCCGGCGTCATCGACGAGCTCGCCGACGAGGGCCTGCTGCTGGAGCGATTCGACCGCGAGAGCTTCTGCCTGGAGCTCGACATCCGCGTGGCGGCCTGGCGCCGCGCCGGCGAGGATGATGAAGAGAAGCTCCTCGACGCCTTGCGCCGCGCGCACCATGCCGAGGTCTTTCGCACGCTGGTGCGCGACGTCGAAGGACGGCTGACGGTCGAGCAGGTGGCCGACGATCTGTCGGCACTGGCCGATGCCGTGCTGGACATCGCCATGCGCTGGTGCTGGTCGCGCCTGAAGCAGCGCCATCGCGAAGCGCCGGGTCTGGCCGTGATCGCGTACGGAAAGCTCGGCGGCAAGGAGCTGGGCTACGGCAGCGACCTGGACGTGGTGTTCGTCCACGACGATGGCCCCGCGCTGGCCGGCGGCGACAACGCCGCGCTGCGCGATGGCGGGCCCAGCCTGTCGCGCGAGCAGGCGCAGACGCAGGAGCTGTACGGCGCCTTCGTGCGCAAGCTCATCACGTGGCTCACCGTTCGCACCTCGGCCGGTGAGCTTTTCGACATCGACACGGCCCTGCGCCCCAACGGCAACTCGGGCCTGCTGGTGACGTCCATCGAATCCTTCGAGCACTACCAGATCGGCCGTGGCAGCAACACGGCGTGGACCTGGGAGCACCAGGCCCTGACCCGTGCACGCTTTGCCGCCGGCGCGCCCGCCGTGGCTGCGCGCTTCGAGGCCACGCGCCGGGCCGTGCTGACGGCCCCGCGCGACCACGACGCCCTGCGGCGGGAAGTGGCCTCGATGCGCGAAAGGGTGCGCTCGGCGCGACCGGTGCCCGAGGGCCTCTTCGACGTGAAGCACAGCCCGGGCGGCATGATGGACGTCGAGTTCGCGGTGCAGTACCTGGTGCTGGCCCACGGCGCGGCCCACCCGCCACTGCTGGACAACGCCGGCAACATCGCCTTGCTGCTGCGCGCCGAGTGGGAAAGCCTGCTGCCGCCGGACGTGGGCTGCAAGGCCGCCGACGCCTACCGCGAGTTGCGGCGCGCCCAGCACCGGGCCCGCCTGGACGAGCGGCCGACGCAGTTCGATCCCGCCGAGCTGGCCGGGCCGCGGGACGCCGTCCTGGCGCTGTGGCGGGCCGTTTTCGGTTGATCGGTCCTCCGGCTGCAGGTGTCCGGCCCTGGCTGGCGCTGGCGGGCCTGCTCGCGGCGGGTTCGGTGCTGGCCTGGGCCTTGCCGGCTGCGGCCCTCGATTGGCAGCCCGCGTTGGCGCTGGCCGAGCCCTGGCGTGCCTGGACGGCGGCGTTCGTGCACTGGAGCGCCCTGCACCTGGGCGCCAACCTCCTGGGCACGCTGGTGGTGGCGGCCCTGGGCTGGGCGGCCCCGGCGCCGCCGCGGGCTGCCTGGGCCTGGGCCGCGGCCTGGCCGTTGACCCAGTGGGGCTTGCTGGTACGGCCCGAGCTGGCGCATTTCGGCGGGCTGTCGGGCGTGCTGCATGCCGGCGTGGCCGTGGTGGTGGTGGATCTGGTGGCGGCCGCGCGCGGCCGGCGCAGGGCCCTGGGCGTGGCCATCGGCCTGGGCCTGCTGACCAAGATCGTGCTGGAAGCCCCCTGGGGCCCGACCCTGCGCCACGGTGACGGCTGGGACATCGCCGTGGCTCCACTGGCCCACGCCACCGGGGCGCTCGCCGGCCTGCTGTGCGGCGGGCTGGCCCTGGCCTGGCGGCGACAATCCGCGCGATGACCGACCGCCGCAAGACCGAGCTCGACACACTCGCCATCGCCCTGGTCATCGGCTGCTGCGCCATCTGGGGGTTGGGCCAGGTGGCGGCCAAGATCGGGCTGACGTCGCTGCCGCCCCTGATGCAGGCCAGCTTGCGTTCGCTGATTGCGGCCGCGATGCTGCTGGTGTGGTCACGCCTACGCGGCCAGCGGGTCTTCCAGTCCGACGGCACGGGCCGCGCCGGCCTGCTGGCCGGCAGCCTGTTCGCCATCGAGTTCGGTTGCATCTTCCTGGGCCTGCAGTTCACCACCGCCTCGCGCATGGCGGTGTTCATCTACCTCGCGCCCTTCGTCGTGGCCGCCGGCATGCCGCTGATCTCGCCCAGCGAACGTCTGGCCCCGCTGCAGTTGCTGGGGCTGGCGGCGGCTTTCGCGGGCGTGGTCTGGGCCTTTTCGGAAGGCTTTGCGCAGCCCTCGGCCGGGCCGCGCCAATGGCTGGGCGACGCGCTGGGGATTGCCGGCGGCGCGCTGTGGGGCCTGACCACGCTCACCCTGCGCGCAAGCCGGCTGGCCACGGCCCTGCCCGAGAAGACGCTGCTGTACCAGCTGGGAGTCTCGGGCCTGGCCCTGGGCTTGGCGTCCTGGGCCTTGCACGAGACCTGGCCCGCTCAACTCGGTGCGCCGGCCGCCGCGGCGCTGGCCTTCCAGAGCGTGGTGGTGACCTTTGCCAGCTACCTGGTGTGGTTCTGGCTGATTCGCCACTACCCGGCCACGCGCATCTCGGCCTTCACGCTGCTCACGCCGGTCTTCGGCCTTCTGGCGGGCGTGGCCCTGCTTGGCGATCCGCTCACGCCGCGTCTGCTGTCGGCGCTGGCGGCGGTGTGTGCGGGCATTGCCCTGGTCAGCCATCCGCCGCCCCGGGGGGCGCCGTAGATCCGGGCTAGACGCCCTGGGGGCGGGCCTGCAGCGCCAGCGAGGAGGTGATCTCCTTGCGGTAGCGGTTGAGCTCCTGAACGCTGACGAAACTGCGCTCCATCAGCAAGGACAGGTTGTGCAGGATCCGTTCGACGACCTTGCCCTCCCAGACGGCATCGAACTGGATCTGCTTGTCCAGCCACTCTTCCAGCCATTCGGGGTTGGGCAGGCGGCTCTGGATGGTGTCGCGCGGGAACAGGCCCACGTTGACGTGCAGGTTGGTGGGGTGCAGGGCCTGCGCCGTGCGGCGGGCGCTGGCCATCAGCACGCCGATCTTGGCGAAGGCCGCGCGGGCCTCGTCGCCGAACTTGAGCATCGCGCGCTTCATGTAGCGCAGGTAGGCGCCGCCATGACGTGCCTCGTCCCGGGCCAGGGTCTCGTAGATGGCCTTGATCACCGGCTCGGTGTGCCATTCGGCCGCGCGCCGGTACCAGTGGTTCAGGCGGATCTCGCCGCAGAAATGCAGCATCAGGGTTTCCAGGGCGGGCGCGGGGTCGAACTCGAAGCGCACCGCATGGAGTTCCTCCTCGCTGGGTACGAGGTCGGGCCGGAAGCGCCGCAGGTACTCCATGAGCACCAGCGAATGCTTCTGCTCCTCGAAGAACCAGACGCTCATGAAGGCCGAAAAGTCGCTGTCCTCGCGGTTGTCGCGCAGGAACATCTCGGTGGCAGGCAACGCCGCCCATTCGGTGATGGCGTTCATCTTCACCGTCTGGGCCTGCTCTTCGCTCAGCAGGCCGGCTTCGAAACGGTCCCACGGGATGTCGTGGTCCATGTTCCAGCGCACGGCCTCGAGTTGCCGGAAGAGTTCAGGGTAGAGCATGGGCTTTTCGGGCTGCATTCGCTGCATTTTAGGGATGATGGCGGGCTGCTGTCATCAAGCCGCCATATGGCCGTCCCGCCACCGCTTGAGCGCGGCAGGAATGCTCTGCAGTGATTCGAAGGGTTCGACCCCTTCAATGCGGCGGCGATGGAGCACGGGCGCGCTGCCGCCGGCCCACAGTGCCACGGGCGGCGGCAGCTTGGTGCGCAGCTCGGCCAGGCCGTCGACGACCTGGTTCGGGTTCATGCAGCCGGTGAAGCTCAGCGCCACCACGTCGGCCTTGTAAGCCTGGGCAGCCAGGACGATGTCCCACAGCGGCGTCTGCACCCCCAGCGAGATGCACCGGCAACCCTCCATCGCCATCATGGCCTCGGCCATGAGCAAACCCATGCCATGCGGCTCGCCGGGGAAGGTGGTCAGCAGCACCCGCGGATGCCCCTGGCCCGACGCTTCGGGGATGTGGGCGATGGCGTGGCGGAACAGCCCCTGCATCGTCTCGGTGTACAGGTGTTCCTCGAAGATCTCCATCTGGCCTCGAATCCAGGCATCACCCACCGCGGCGTTCAGAGGACCGACGAGTTCGACCATGAAGCGCTCGAGCCCCAGCCGCGTCAGCGTCCCGACGAGTTCGTGGCGCAGGCCCACCGGGTCGTGCTGGTGCAGCAGGTCGAGGAACGCGCGCGCGTCGACGGCAGACCCGACGACGTTGACCGCCCGGGTGGGCTGGTCGACCGTGTTGTCGGTCAATTCCTGCAACTCGGCCAGCGGCAGCGGGACGATGCGGCCGGGCCGGTGGCCGGCGTCGAGCAGCCGCTTGACGACCCGCAGCTTCTCGACCTGTTCCAGCGGGTAGGCCCTCTCGCCGATCGGGTCGCGGCCGGGGGCCGGAAAACCGTAGCGTCTCTCCCAGACCCGCAGGGTGTCCTTGCTCAGGCCCGTGTCTCGCTCCACGGCGGCGATGGACAGGGTGATGGCACTCAGCGCAGTACGGTCATTCACGGTGTTACCTCAACGGGCATTCACGCACAGGGCGTTGAACATGTCCAGGACAAATTCAGCGGATGAGAGTCGTGACCCTCCACAGCTGAAAATACACAACGATTTGAACAGGACATCGCCTGCTCCTTCCGACCTAGGGTTTTCAAGGCCCCGCGCCCTCCGGGGCTTCGGCACACTCTGTCTCAACTAAAAGATTACCATCTGGTCTTAACGTGACTGTCCAGTCTAAACCACCATCCCGGGCCCCCGTGTCGGGCGTTTCGACCCCCCGGACGACGGGGCTGGATCCGAAGCGGCCGTGGTTGCGTATGGCAGTCCGTGAGGCCCATGACCCCAAAGCGGGCGGCATGCCGATTGCTGAACCCGACCGATCGTTATCAGATCTTTACCTGCCTGCGGCACCCCCTGTGGAACTTCGACCCCATCACGGCCTCCCAAGCGTTGCCGGGCGTTGCCAACGCAGCCCGGCGATGAAGGTTTCACTGTCGTGCGGACTTTCGGGTCTCCCGATTGCCGGCCCTGGGTGGTTCTCCTCCTCCTCCCTCCCTCCCTCGTTCGCCCAGGGGCGCCGCACGACAGTCTTTACAGGCGCGGTCCATGCCCCTCGGGCTGACCGCCGGCAAGGGCGGCGGTCATGAGGCGCGTCGCGGTCGTCGGCGCCGGCATCGCGGGCATGGCAGCCGCCCGGGCCCTCACGCCCCATGCCGAGGTCACGCTGTTCGAGTCCGAGGGCCGCTTCGGCGGCCACGCCCACACGGTCGACGTGACCCTGGGCGGCGTAACGCACGGCGTCGATACGGGCTTCCTCGTCTACAACCACCGCACCTACCCGCAGCTCGTGCGGCTGTTCGACGAACTGCAGGTGCAGACCGCTCCATCCGAGATGTCGTTCTCGGTGCAGTCGCGACAGATGGGCCTGGAGTGGAGCGGCACCAACCTGAACACGGTGTTCGCCCAGCGCAGCAACCTGCTGCGCCCGCGGTTCCTGGGCATGCTGGGCGACATCCTGCGCTTCAACAAGCTTTGCACCGCACTCGCCGAGCAGGGCGGCGAGGCCGAGCTGGCGGAGTCGATCGAGGGCTTCCTCGACCGCCATCGCTTCAACCGCTGGTTCCGCGAAGGCTACCTGCTGCCCATGATCGGCTGCATCTGGTCCTGCCCGACCGACCAGATGCTGCAGTTCCCCATCGCCACGCTGATCCGCTTCTGCCACAACCACGGCCTGATCCAGGTGACCGACCGGCCGCAATGGCACACGGTGCGCGGCGGCTCGCGCCAGTACGTCGACAAGCTCGTGCACGGTCTGCGGGATGCCCGGTGCGGCGCTGCCGTTCGCGCCGTGCGCCGCCTGCCGGCCGGCGGCGGCCCTGGGGGCGTGATCGTGGCCACCGACCACGGCAGCGAGCGCTTCGACGAGGTGGTGCTGGCCTGCCACAGCGACCAGAGCCTGGCCCTGCTGGTGGATGTGTCTCCGGCCGAGCGCGAGGTGCTCGCCGCCGTGCGCTACCAGCGCAACCGCGCCGTGCTGCACACCGATGCCGCGGTGCTGCCGCGCCGTCGCCTGGCCTGGGCGGCCTGGAACTACGCCCGCGCCCTGCAGGCCGACCGCGAGCAGGCTGGCGTGTGCCTGCACTACCTGATCAACCGGCTGCAGCCGCTGCCCTGGAGCGAACCGGTCATCGTGTCGCTCAACCCGGACCCGCTGGCGCCGCCCGCACCGTCCAGCGTGCTGGCCACCTTCGACTACGCGCATCCGGTCTTCGACCTGGCTGCCATCCGCGCGCAGCAGCGCCTGCCCGGCATCCAGGGCGGCGGGCACGTCTGGTTCTGCGGTGCCTGGACGCGTTACGGCTTCCATGAAGATGGTCTGGGGTCGGCCCTGGATGTCGCCGATCGGCTGCTGTCGAGCTGGCGTGGCCGTGCAGGTGCCGAAGGCGTCACGGCCGAGGACGCCGCAGCATGAGCCATGCCATACCTTTGCTCGGGATGGGGCTCGTGCGGCACCGCCGCCTGCGGCCGCAGGTCAACGCCTTCCAGTACCCCACCTACTTCCTGATGCTGCCGATGCGCACCCTGCGCCAGGCGCCATCGGCCGACCTGGCCCGCAACCGCTTTTCCTGGCTCAGCTTCCACGATCGCGACCACGGCGACAGCGGCCCCGACGCCCTGGCCTGGGTGGACGGCCTGCTGGCTGCCGAGGGCATCCACGACGCCACCGGCGAAGCGTGGCTGCACACCTATCCCCGCGTGCTGGGCTACACCTTCAAGCCGGTGAGCTTCTGGTACTGCCACCGAGCCGACGGTACGCTGGCCGCCGTGGTGGTCGAGGTCAACAACACCTTCGGCGAGCGCCACTGTTACCTGCTGGCCGGGCCCGAACTGGGCTGGGGCCGCGAGATGCGCGCCGGCAAGGTGTTCCATGTTTCACCCTTCTGCCAGGTGCAGGGCAGCTACCGGTTCCGCTTCATGCGCACCGCCGACCGCACGGTGGCCCGCGTGGACCACGACGACGCCCAGGGGCCGCTGCTGGAGACCAGCGTATCGGGCACCCTGCAGCCTCTTACGCCGCGCCGCGCGCGGGCCGCCTTCTTCGGGGTGCCGCTGATGACGCTGGGTGTCATGGTGCGCATCCACTGGCAAGCCCTGCGCCTGTGGCGCCTGCGCGTGCCCTTCGTGCCCAAACCGGCGCCGCCGCAGCATTTCGTCTCGCGCTGAGTCGCGGACCCCCGAACACCCGAACATCCGAACACCCGAATCCGCCCCCAGATCTGCAAACGCTGGCCATGACGACCTCCACCGCCTCACCCCTCGCCCTTCCGGAAACCGCCCCTGCCGCCGCCCGAGCCGTCTTCCGGCTGCTCAAGGAGCTTCGGATGGGAACGCTCGACGTGCAGTTGCCCGACGGCTCGCAGGCGCATTTCGGGGGCCCTGGCGGCCAGGGCGAGCCGCGCGCCGCCATCCGCCTGCACGACTGGAGCGTGTGCACCTCGGCCCTCAAGAGCGGTGACATCGGCTTTGCCGAGTCCTTCATCGCCGGCGGCTGGACCAGCCCCGACCTGGTCGCGCTGCTCAAGCTGTTCATCGCCAACCGCGACGCGATGGAGTCGCTGATTTACGGCACCTGGTGGGGCTCGCTGGCCTACCGGCTCAAGCACCTGCTCAACCGCAATTCCCGCAAGGGCAGCCGCAAGAACATCCACGCCCACTACGACATCGGCAACCCGTTCTATCGCCTGTGGCTGGACCCGACGATGAACTACTCCAGTGCCCTGTTCCAGGGCGACTACACCCGGTCGACCGCCGACGCACAAGCCGCCAAG
The DNA here is from genome assembly GCA_903822435.1 of uncultured beta proteobacterium. Lineage (GTDB taxonomy): Bacteria > Pseudomonadota > Gammaproteobacteria > Burkholderiales > Burkholderiaceae_C > Rubrivivax. The sequence goes on from CAIJPE010000035.1 coordinate 23,677, forward strand.
GTGCGCAGGGCCCTGAACGAGTGCGCACTGCAGCCGGGCCAGCGCTTGCTGGAGATCGGTTGCGGCTGGGGCGCGCTGGCCGAGGCGGCGGCGGCGGAGTTCGGCGCCCACGTCACGGGCGTGACCTTGTCCCGCGAACAGCTCGAGTACGCGCACCAGCGCCTGGCTTCTGCGGGCCTGGCCGCCCAGGCCGACCTTCGGCTGCAGGATTACCGCGACATCGCCGACGGGCCCTTCGACGCCATCGCGTCGATCGAGATGTTCGAGGCCGTGGGGCGAGAGTACTGGGGCAGCTTCTTCGCCAACCTGCACACGCAGCTCAAGCCCGGAGGCCGGGCCTGCATCCAGACCATCACCATCCGCGACGAGCACTTCGACCGCTACGTGCGCTCGTCGGACTTCATCCAGCAGTACATCTTTCCGGGTGGCATGCTGCCCAGTCCTTCGGCGTTCCGCGCCGAAGCGGCCAAGGCCGGCCTGGAAGTCGTGCGCGAACACGCCTTCGGCCCGGACTACGCCGAGACGCTGCGCCGCTGGCGCCATCAGTTCCTCCACCAGGACCAACAGGTTCGGCAACTGGGCTTCGACACGCGGTTCATGCGCATCTGGGAGTTCTACCTGGCCTACTGCGAAGCCGCCTTCGACACCCACAGCACCGACGTCATCCAGTTCACGCTGCGGCGGCCCGCGTGAAGCTCTCCCGCCGCCACGCGGCTCTGGGGCTGGTGGGGCTGGCCGCAGGGGTGCGGGCCGAGGTACCCGCGGCTCCTGTCGAGGTCGCGGCTGCCCTGCCTGGCGGGCGGCTGCAGGGTGAGAGCCGGTTGCGCTTCTTCGGTCTCCTGATCTACGACGCACGGCTGTGGGTGGGCGCGCAGCCCGTCCAGGCCGACTGGGCAACGGTCCCGTTTGCGCTGGAACTGCAGTACGCCCGCCAGCTCAAGGGCGCGCAGATCGCCGAGCGGTCGCTCAAGGAAATGCAGCGGCAGGGCGACATCCCGCCCGAGACCGAGCAACGCTGGCTGGCCACCCTCAAGCAGTGGGTGCCCGACGTGAAGGAGGGCGACCGCATCACCGGTGTGAACCTGCCCGGCCGTGGCCTGAAGATCTACTTCAATGGCGTCGCCCGGGCCGAGTCCGCCGACACCGAACTGGCCCGCGTGTTCTTCGGCATCTGGCTGTCGCCGCGCACCTCGGAGCCAGCCCTGCGCGAAGCCCTGCTCGGGCGCGCCAAGCCGTGACGCCCGCTTCCGCGGCCGGCGTGGCTGCGCCCGCGCCCGGATGGAGCGGCGGCTGGCTGCAGGGCTTGCGCTATGGCGCGCTGGGCCTGCCGCTGGCCTTCGTCGCCCTGCCGCTGTACGTGGTGCTGCCCAACCATTACGCCAGCCAGTTCGGCATCCCCCTGGCCACGCTCGGGGCCCTGCTGCTGGGTGCACGGCTGCTGGATGCCGTGGCCGACCCGTGGATCGGCCGCCTGGCCGACGGCTGGTTTGGGCAGACCGCGGCCCGGGTGCTCGGGGTGGCGACGATCGCGGCCGTGGTGCTGGCGCTGGGTTTTCGCGGCCTGTTCTTCCCCGCCGTCGACGGCACGCCCGGCGCGGCCCCCGTGGCCCTGCTGGTCTGGTGCGCCGCCCTGCTGTCGGTCACCTACCTGAGCTACAGCGTCCTGTCGGTGCTGCACCAGGCCTGGGGCGCGCGGCTCGGCGGCGACGAGCGCCAGCGCGCCCGCATCGTGTCCTGGCGCGAGGGCCTGGCCCTGCTGGGCGTGCTGGTGGCCAGCGTATTGCCTTCGGTGGCCGGGCTGTCGGTGTCGACCGTGGTCTTTGCCGTGGCCCTGGTCCTGGCCGTGCTGCTGCTGAGGCGGGCCCCGCAGCCGCGCATCGGCCCGCTCGAAGGCGGCGACGCCGGCGTGCCCGCCCGTCCGCTGGCCACCTCGGCCTTCCGGCGCCTGCTGCTCATCTACCTGGTCAATGGCGTGGCCAGTGCCGTGCCGGCCACCCTGGTGCTGTTCTTCATCCGCGACCGCCTGCAGGCGCAGCCCTACGAGCCCTTGTTCCTGGCCAGCTACTTCGCGGCCGGGGCGTTGTCCATGCCGCTGTGGCTGCGCCTGGTCGGGCGCGTGGGCCTGGCGCGCGCCTGGCTGGCCGGCATGGGGCTGGCCATCGTGAGCTTCGTCTGGGCGCTGGCGCTCGGCCCGGGCCAGGTGGCCGGCTTCACGGGCGTGTGCCTGGCCAGCGGCGTGGCACTCGGCGCCGACCTGAGCCTGCCCGGTGCGCTCCTCGCCGGGGTGATCCAGCGCGCCGGCCACGCCCAGCGCCATGAAGGCGCCTACTTCGGTTGGTGGAACTTCGCCACCAAGCTCAACCTGGCCCTGGCCGCGGGCATTTCGTTGCCGCTGCTGGGCGCCTTCGGCTACACGCCGGGCAGCCGCAGCGAACTTGCGCTGAGCGCCCTGGCCGTGGCCTATTGCCTCCTGCCGTGCGCGCTCAAGCTCGTGGCCGCCCTCCTGCTCTGGACCCAGTGGGTCACCAAGGAACCTTCCGCATGACCATGACCCTGCGATCCCTCCTCGCTCCGGCGCTGCTGGCCACGGCCTGCCTGGCCGGCTGCGCCTCCGCCCCGGTCCCGGCCGACTACGCCGCCGAGAAGCCGGTGCTCGACCTGCGCCAGTACTTCAATGGCGAGTTGGTCGCGCACGGCCTGTTCACCGACCGCGCCGGCAAGGTGGTGCGCCGCTTCGTCGTCGAGCTGACCGGCACCTGGAAGGGTCGCGAAGGCACGCTGGACGAGCGCTTCACCTACAGCGATGGCAAGACCCAGCGCCGGGTGTGGCACCTGACCGACGAAGGCAACGGCCGCTGGACCGGCCGCGCCGACGACGTGGTGGGCGTGGCCGAGGGCCGGTCTGCGGGCAATGCGCTGAACTGGCGCTACACCCTGAGCCTGCCGGTAGACGACAAGGTCTACGAGGTGCAGTTCGACGACTGGATGTACCAGATGGACGATCGCGTGATGCTCAACAAGGCGGCGATGAGCAAGTTCGGCTTCGGCCTGGGCGAGGTCACCCTGTCCTTTGCCCGGAAGTGATGCCATGTCCCTGAACCCCCGCATCGAGCATTGGTCGGGCAAGACCGTCTGGCTGATCGGGGCCTCCACGGGCATCGGCCGGGCCACCGCCCATGCGCTGCACCTGGCCGGCGCCCGGGTGATCGTCTCGGCCCGCAGCCGCGAGGCCCTGGACAGCTTCGTGGCCGAGCACGGCCGCAGCGACGCACTGGCCCTGGATGCCACCGACCGCGAGGCCATGCGCGATGCCGCGGCCCGCATCGTCAACGTCCACGGCCGCATCGACCTGGCGCTGTATTGCGCCGGCACCTATGCGGCCATGCGTGCCACGGCCTTCGATCTCGACGTGGCGCTGCGCCACGTGCAGGTCAACTACGTGGGTGCGCTGTACATGCTGGACGCCGTGCTGCCGCATATGCTGGCGCAGGCGCGCAACGGCCACCCGGGCCACATCAGCCTGATCAGCAGCGTGGCCGGCTACCGCGGCCTGCCCCAGTCCTTGGCCTACGGGCCGACCAAGGCCGCGCTGATCAATTTGGCCGAGACCATGTACCTGGACCTCGCCCCGCTGGGCATGGGCGTCTCGCTCATCAACCCCGGGTTCGTGGAGACCCCGCTGACGGCGCAGAACGAGTTCAAGATGCCCGCCCTGATCACACCCGAGCAGGCGGCCGATGAGATCCTGCTGGGCTGGCGGCGCGGCGATTTCGAGATCCACTTCCCGCGGCGCTTCACGATGTGGCTCAAAGCCCTGCGGCACCTGCCCTACACCGCCTATTTCGCGGCGGTGCGCCGGTCCACGGGTTTGTGATGGACCCGCGCGTGCAGGGCATCGTCGCCCGCTTCGAGGCGCTGGCCCCGGCCGACCTGCCCCGGCTGGCAGAGATCTACACCGAGGACGCCCGCTTCAAGGACCCCTTCAACGAGGTGCAAGGCCTGGCCGCGATCCAGGGCGTCTTCCAGCACATGTTCGATGCCCTGCAGGCACCCCGCTTCGTCATCCGCGACGTGATCGTGCAGGGCGACCAGTGCTTCCTGACCTGGGACTTCCTCTTCGTGCTCGGGCGCATGGGCCCGGCCGAGCAGCGCATCCACGGTGGCTCGCACTTGTTGCTGGCCGGCGACGGGCGCATCGCCCTGCACCGCGACTATTGGGATGCCGCCGAAGAGCTCTACGAAAAGCTGCCGCTGGTGGGCAGCCTGATGCGCTGGCTCAAGCGCCGCGCCAACGCTTGAGCCCTGCGGCCTCGGTGCGCCTCAGCGCTGGCCTTCGGTGAGCGAGAAGGCCTGGAACAGCCCCGACTTGTCGACGAAGAAGGTCTCGGTGAATCGCACCACGCCACCGGGAAATCGCGCGGGCGCCGGATACGGCGCGGCCCGCTTGATCAGCGATACCACCCAGGGCGCCACTTCGTCGGCCGCCGGTTTGCGGACCGTGCTGACCTCCTGCACGTTGCCGGCCGCGTCGAGCTGCACCTCGACCATCATCACCCCATAGAGCAGCGGCGGCAGCTTGCCGCGGTAGATGCGCTGGGGAAAGCAGGTGTAGAGGTGGCGTGCCGCGTCGATGCGGTATTCCTGCTCGACGTCGTTGGCGGATTCCCGCGGCGCGGCGCATTTCGGCGCGGGCACCATGCTGAACTGGCCCCAGGCGGCGGACGTGGCCAGCAAGCCGACGGCCCACAGCCCACGCACCGCGCGCAGGCGATGTCTGTTGCAGGTGGTGTGTCTCATGGCACCGATCCTCTTGGGGGAAAAAGGCAGCCGCTGGCCTTGCGGACGAGCGTACACCACGCCTTGGCGCGCCAACCCGAGACGAGGGCTAGCGAAGCCAGCCTTTTCGGCGAAAGTAGATGAACGGCGCAGCCACCGAAGCCACCATCAGGCACAGCGCGAAGGGGTAGCCGTAGCCCCACTCCAGCTCCGGGATGCCCTTGAAGTTCATGCCGTAGATGCTGGCAATCAGCGTGGGCGGCAGCAGCGCCACGCTGGCGACTGAAAAGATCTTGATGATCTTGTTCTGGTTGATGTTGATGAAGCCGACCGTGGCGTCCATCAGGAAGTTGATCTTGTCGAACAGGAACGCCGTGTGCGAATCGAGCGAATCGATGTCGCGCAGGATCTGCCGCGCTTCCTCGAACTGGTCGCCCGTGAGCATGCGGCTGCGCATCATGAAGCTCAGTGCACGGCGGGTGTCCATCACGTTGCGGCGGATGCGCCCGTTCAGGTCTTCCTCGCGGGCGATGGCCGTCAGCGCCGCGCCGGCCGCCTGGTCGTTGACATCCTGCGTGAGCACGCGCGCGCTGACCTTCTCCAGGCCGTCGTAGATGCCCTCCAGGCGGTCGGCGCTGTATTCGGCGTCGGCGTCGTAGAGCTTGAGCAGCACGTCCTTGGCGTCCTCGATCAGGGCCGGGATGCGGCGGGCGCGCAGGCGCAGCAGGCGGAACACCGGCAGGTCCTCCCCGTGGATGGAGAACAGCCTGTTCTGGAACAGGATGAAGGCCACGCGCACGTTGCGGGCGGGTTCGGCATCGGGCCCGTCGCCGGCGTCGATGAGGAAGTCCGAGCGGATGTGCAGCTCGCCGTTGTCCTCTTCATAGAACCTGGCCGATTCTTCCAGGTCGTCGTCGACCGCATCGCTGGGGATGTTCAGGCCGAAACGCTGCTGGATCCAGCTGGTTTCCTCGGCGGTGGGGCGCTCCAGGTCGACCCAGACCGGGTCCAGGGGCGCCAGGGCGGCAAGGTCGTCGATCTCTTGCTGGAACAGCCGGCCGTTGACCAGCGTGAACACATTGAGCATCTGCTGTCTTTCGCAAGACGCAGCAGCCTTCGGGCTGCTGCGCGGCGGGGTGGCTGCGGGATGGCGGCGGGCGGGCTCCGTCTCATCCCCCGGCAGCGCGCAGCACCTTCAGGCAGAGCGCAGCGTGACGCGGCAGCGGGATGGACGGTCACCGAGGGTGACTCTGGTCCAAGCGGTCTCTCCGAAATGGCGACATTCGATTATGCCTCGGGGCCTGCGGCGGCCCGGGCGCCCGGGCCAGCCCCCGACACCATGTCGAAGCGGAACAGGCGGCACTCGATGGCGCCGTTCCACAGCGGCACGCGGCGCGATTCCTTCAGCCGCATCAGGGTGGGCAGCTTCATGTCCGGGCTCAGCAGCCAGGCGTGCCAGCCTGCGTAGTGGCGCTTCCAGTGGGTGGCCAGAGCGCCGAAGAATTCGGCCGAGGTGCCGCCGCCTTCGAAGCCCTCGCGGGCCGTGGCGCCGCCCTGCCCCTTGGGGGCGATGCGCTCGCCATACGGCGGGTTGAGCATCAGGGTGCCCGTGGGTGTCGGCGGCATCCGCTGCAGGGCGTCCACGGTCTTGAACTCGATGGTCTGAGCCACGCCGGCGCGCGCCGCGTTGCGCGTGGCGAAGTCGGTCATCCGAAAGCTCACGTCGCCGGCCACCAGCGGCATCACGGCCGGGTGCACCCGCGCGCGCGCCGCGGCCAGCAGTTCGCCCCAGACCGGCATGAACGCCTTGAAGGGCTGCATGCGCTCGAAAGCGAAGCGCCGCTGGCTGCCGGGGGCGATGCCGCACGCCATCTGCGCCGCCTCGATCACGATGGTGCCCGCGCCGCAGCAGGGGTCCAGCAGGGGTCCGTCCTCGGGCCGGCCCTGCCAACCCGCTGCGGCCAGCATGGCGGCGGCCAGGGTCTCCTTCAGCGGCGCTTCGCCGGTGTCCTCGCGCCAGCCGCGCTTGAACAGCGGTTCGCCGGAGGTGTCGGCATACAGCATGGCGTGGTCGGGGCCGACCCACAGCGCGATGGGCAGGTCGGGATGCCGCGTGTCGACGCTGGGCCGCTCACCGGTGAGTTCGCGCAGGGTGTCGCAGACCGCGTCCTTGATGCGCAGCGCTGCGAAGTTCAGGCTCGTCAAGGGCGAGGCATGCCGCCCGCGACCGGCGCTGACGTCCACCCGCAGCGTCTGCGCCGGCGTGATCCAGTGCCCCCACTCCACCCGCCGTGCCAGCGCGTACAGATCGTGTTCATCGGCATAGGGCCCCTCGATCAGCGGCCACAGCACCCGCGTGGCCAACCGGCTCTCGAGGTTGAGTTGCATGGCCGCGCGCTCATCGCCCTCGACCCACACCCCACCGCGCCCGATGTCCACCCGGCAGCCCGTGATGCGCGTGGCCTCGGCCGCCAGCAACTCTTCCACACCGCCCGCACAGGGCAGGAAGAGCGCAGTCACAGGCCTGGACCAAGCTTCCCGCCACGGGACCGGCTCTGCCGGACCGTAGGCGGACGGCCTGCGGCGAGGACGCCGCAGACGCTCGCAGGCGA
>CAIJPE010000036.1 GCA_903822435.1 uncultured beta proteobacterium
GCGCACGCCTGGAGCTGATGCTGCCGCTGCCCGAGGACGAGTTCGTGGCGGCCTCCATCCTGCCCTGTGCCGATGGCGAGGCCTGGCACCAGCGATTCCTGGCCGTCAAGGCCCGGCTGCCGGCCACGCCGCGCGTGATGAACGAGGCCGTCGGCCCGGGGCCTGCCGGCGCCAACCCCTACCAGCGCTTCAACCAGTGGCTGCTGTGCACCGCCCGCGGCCGGGGCGACGACCGGCTGGGCTGTGTCTTCGTGTGGGATGGCGGACTGGGGGATGGGCCTGGCGGCACCCGCGACCTCGTCGAACGGGCGCGCCGCCACGCCGTGCGGATGCGGTGGATCGACCTGCGGCGCCTCGAGCAGCCGCAGGCCTGAACGGCCCGCGCAAGCGGCTCAGCGCCCGCCGGTCACGTCCACCACCGAACCGGTGGTGTAGCTGGCCTCGTCCGAGAGCAGCCACACGATGGCGGCAGCCACTTCCTGGGCGGTGCCCGAGCGCTGCATCGGCACCAACGGCGCCATGCGGGCGGCGCGGTCGGGCTCGCCACCGCTGGCGTGGATGTCGGTCTCGATGATGCCGGGGCGCACGGCGTTCACGCGCACGCCCTCGGTGGCCACCTCGCGGGCCAGGCCGAGCGTGAAGACGTCGATGGCGCCCTTGGCGGTGGCGTAGTCCACGTACTGGCCGCCAGCGCCGATGCGCGCAGCCGCCGATGACAGGTTCACGATGGCGCCGCCGCGGCCGCCGTGGCGCGTACTCATGCGGCGCAGCGCCTCGCGGGCGCAGACCATCGAGCCGATGACATTGACGGCCATCATGCGTTGCCATCGGGCCACCGTGCCTTCGTCGATGCGGGCAGCCACGTCGACGATACCGGCGTTGTTGACCAGCCCGCCCAACGGCCCCAGGCCACGGTCCACCGCCGAGAACATCGCCAGCACGGCGGCTTCGTCGGCCACGTCGGCCTGCACGGTGAGCGCCCGGCGGCCCCGGGCCCGCACATCGTCGGCCACGGCCTGGGCAGCGCCGGCATCGCGGGTGTAGTTGATGGCGACGTCCCAGCCGCGGGCGGCGGCCAGCCGGGCGGTGGCTGCGCCGATGCCGCGGCTGCCCCCGGTGACGAGAAGGATGGGGTTCATCCCCCGATGTTAGAGCCGTGCCGGTGGGCTAGAGTCCCGGGTTGATCCCCATCGAGCCCCGCGGGAAACCCCGGGCGCATTTGGCCATGCGCAGACGCCATCTCCTCCAAGCCGGCACCGCCGCCCTCCTGCCCTGCCCTGCGCTGCTGTGCACACAGGCGCACGCGCAGGCCGTCGAGAAACCCAAGCTGACCCTGGCCGTGGGGGGCAAGAACCTGCTTTACTACCTGCCCCTGACCATCGCCGAGCAGCGCGGCTACTTCAAGGCCGAGGGCCTGGAGGTGAGCATCGCCGACTTCGCCGGCGGCGCCCGCGCGCTGCAGGCCGTGGTGGGTGGCAGCGCCGACGTGGTCAGCGGCGCCTTCGAGCACACGGTGAACATGCAGCCCAAGGGCCAGCGGCTGCGGGCCTTCGTGCTGCAGGGCCGGGCGCCGCAGATCGTGCTGGGCATCAACCCCAAGACGATGGCCGGCTACAAGACGCCGGCCGACCTGAAGGGCAAGAAGATCGGCGTCACGGCGCCGGGTTCCAGCACCAACGTGATGGTCAACTTCTTCCTGGCCAAGGCCGGGCTGAAACCCAGCGACGTGAGCATCATCGGCGTGGGCGCCGCGCAGGGTGCCGTGGCGGCGATGCGGGCCGGGCAGATCGACGCGCTGTCCAACCTCGACCCCGTGATCACGCTGCTGGCCCGCGCCGGCGAGCTCAAGATCATCTCCGACACCCGCATCGTCAGCGAGTCCGAAAAGGTCTTCGGCGGCCCGATGCCGGCCGGCTGCCTGTATGCACCGCAGGCCTTCATCGACAAACACCCGCTGACCACCCAGGCCCTGGCCAACGCCATGGTGCGGGCCGACAAGTGGATCCAGTCGGCCGGGCCCAGCGACATCATCGCAGCCGTGCCCGAAGGCTACCTGCTGGGCGACCGTGCGGTCTACATCGACGCCTTCCTGGCCGCCAAGGGCGCCTTGTCGCCCGACGGCAGCATCCCCGAGAAGGGCGGCGAGACGGCCTGGCGCGCCCTGGCCAGCATCGACCCCGAAATGGCCAAGGCGCAGGTGGACCTGGGCGCGGTCTACACCAACGATTTCGTGAAGAAGGCCAACGCGCGCTACCCGAAAGGCTGAGGGGTGAGCGCCACACCGCCGGCTGCGCTGGACCTGCAGGACGTCTCGTGCACCTTCGTCAGTGCGGAGGCACCCGGCCAGCGCTACACCGCGGTGCGCGAGGTCACGCTGCAGGTGGCGGCGGGTGAATTCGTCTCGGTCGTGGGGCCCACGGGGTGCGGCAAGAGCACCTTGCTCAACATGGCCGCGGGCCTGCTGGTGCCCAGCACGGGCTCGGTCCGCGTGTTCGGGCAGCCGCTGTCGGGCATCAACCGCCGCGCGGGCTACATGTTCCAGGCCGAGAGCCTGATGCCCTGGCGCACGGCCGAGCAGAACGTGCGCGCGGGGTTGGAGTTCCGCGGCGCGGCCGACGCCCCGGCGCAGGCGCAGGACTGGCTGCGCCGAGTCGGCCTGGGCGCCTTCGGCGACCGCTACCCGCACCAGCTTTCGGGCGGCATGCGCAAGCGCGCCAGCCTGGCGCAGACGCTGGCCCTGGACCCCGACATCATCCTGATGGACGAGCCCTTCTCGGCCCTGGACATCCAGACCCGCCAGCTGATGGAAAACGAGGTCCTGGCGCTGTGGCAGGGCGCCGGCGGCCGCGCGCGAAAGGCGGTGCTCTTCATCACCCACGACCTGGACGAGGCCATCGCGATGAGCGACCGCGTGGTGGTGCTCTCGGCAGGCCCCGCCAGCCACCCCATCGGGGAGTTCCACATCGACCTGGCGCGGCCGCGCGACGTGGCCGAGATCAAGACCAGCCCGCGCTTCATCGAGCTTCACAGTGCCATCTGGGCCGTGCTGCGCGACGAGGTGCAAAAGGGCTATGCCCAGCAGTTGCAGCGGCGATGAGCAAGCCTGCCAGCAATCTCACCGTGCGCACCGCGCAGTTGGCCCTGCTGGTGTTCCTGTTCGTGCTGTGGCACGTGCTGACCGAGCCGGGCCTGCTGCCCAACTGGATGTTCGACAACGACCGCCAGGCGGCCTTCTTCTTCGGCCAGCCGCTGAAGGTGCTGGAGCGCGTGCGCCACTGGTTCTTCGTCGAGGCCGACATCTACCAGCACCTGGCCATCACGCTGGTGGAAACGCTGCTGGCCTTCGTGATCGGCTCGGTGCTGGGCCTGGGCGCGGGCCTGTGGCTGGCCCTGGCCCCGCTGGCCAGCCGCGTGCTGGAGCCCTATGTCAAGGCGCTCAACGCCATGCCACGGATCATCCTGGCGCCGATCTTCGCGGTGTGGTTCGGGCTGGGGATCGGCAGCAAGGTGGCCCTGGGCGTGACGCTGGTGTTCTTCATCGTGTTCTTCAACGTCTACCAGGGCGTCAAGGAAGTCAGCCCGGTGGTGCTGGCCAACGCGCGGATGCTGGGCGCCAACGCCCGGCAACTGCTGCGCCACGTGTACCTGCCCAGCGCGACGAGCTGGGTCTTCAGCAGCCTGCACACCAGCGTGGGCCTGGCCTTCGTGGGGGCGGTGGTGGGCGAGTACCTGGGCTCCAGCCAGGGTGTGGGCTACCTCATCCTGCAGGCCGAAGGCACCTTCGACATCAACACCGTGATGGCCGGGATCCTGGTGTTGACGGCCTTCGCGCTGCTGCTGGACGCGGCCGTGGGGCGCGTGGAGCGCCGGCTGATGAAGTGGCAGCCACGTGCCGGCGAGAGCGAAAAGCTGTAGCGCCCTCAACCGGAGGCGCCAGGCTCCGATAAGACAGGGATGTCCGAAAAGCCTGTCCATGCCGACCCCGCATGCCCGCCGCGCCGCCGCGTGCTGCAGTGCAGCGTGGGGGTGGGGCTGGCGGCGCTGGGCGCGGGTTGCGGCACACTGATCCCGAACCCTCTGGGCCCCAGGACAGGCTTCGGCAGGCCGACGCCGGATCCGGCGGGTGGCAACGAAGGGCTGAGCCTGCCGGCCGGGTATGGCGCCACGGTCGTGGCGCGGCCGGGCGAGCCGCTGGGCCGCGCCACGGTGGGCGGCCAGCCCGCCGACGCGTCCTCGCGGCTGGGCGCCCAGCCTGCCGGCGTGGCCTACTTCCCGCTGGACGGCTCGAAGCGGGGGCTGCTCGCCACGGGCCACGGCTGTGCCGCGGACGCGGGCCTGTCCGACGCCATGGCCCGGCTGCCCGCAAGCCAGGGCATCTCGGTGCTGGAAGTGGCCCTGGAACGCGGCCAATGGCAGGTGGTGCGCCCCTCGGCGCGCGCCTGGCGCATCACCGCCACGACCCCGGTCGCGCTGTCGGGGCCCGCGGCCGGCCACCCGCTCATGAAGACGGCCGCCGATCCCGGCGGCACGGTGGTGCTGGGCACACTCGCCAGCGGCCCCGGGACCGCCACGCCCTGGGGCACCTACCTGTGCGGCGAGCGTGACTTTGCCGCCGCGTTCACCACCGCCGACCAGCCCACCGCCCACGAGCGCCGCTACGGCCTGAGCCGCACGCCGCGGCTGACCTGGCACGAGACCGACACCCGCTTCGACACCGTGCGCCACCCCAACGAGCCCAACCGCCATGGCTGGATCGTGGAGATCGACCCCGCCCAGCCGCAGGCCCGGGCCGTCAAGCGCACGGCCCTGGGGCGGGGCGCTCACGCCGCGATCCGGGTCGCGCAGCGGGCCGACGGGCGGGCCGTGGTGTACCGCGGCGAGGCCGGGGCACAGGAGCACCTCTACAAGTTCGTCAGCCGCGACCCGGCCGCCAAGGACGACGCGTCCCGGGCGGCCTTGCTCGACGAGGGCCAGCTCTATGCTGCCCGGCTGGACGCCGACGGCAGCGGCCGCTGGCTGCCGTTGTCCCCCGGCCAGGCCCCGCTGGATGCCGAGGCGGGCTTCGGCGATGCGGGTGCGCTGGCCATCCAGGCCCGGCAGGCGGCCGATCGGATGGGCGCCAGCGCCCTGGGCGCCTGCATCGGCCTGGCCGGCGGGGCCGACGTCGAGACCCTTTATGTCGCCCTGGAAGCCGGGCCCGGCGAGCCGGCAGGCCGGATCCTGCGCCTGCGCGAGGGAGTCGAACCCGATCGCTTCGAGTGGAGCCCGATGGACATGCCCGAAGGCCTGGCTGCCGGGCCCGAGGCGCTGGCCCAGGATCGCCAGGGCCGCCTGTGGCTGGGTGGCGAGTTGGCCGCGGCCGAGGATCCGGTGGCCGCGGCCCGCACGGCGCGTCCACGGCGTGGGGGCACGGCCTGGCTGGCCTGCGATCCCCCCGGCGGCCCGGCGCGGCAGTTCATGGTGGCCCCCACGGGCAGCGTGGCCGGCGGCGTGTGCTGGACGCCCGACGGCCGCACGATGTTCCTGAACCTGCGCAACGGCACGCTGGCCGTGCGCCGCCACGATGGCGGGCCGATCGGGGCCTGAGCGCCCGGCGCCGGCTCAGCTTCCGAGCACGAGCCGGTTGCGGCCGCTGCGCTTGGCGCGGTAGAGCGCCTCGTCGGCGCGCAGCATCAGCGCCTTGGCATCCGCCGGGGGTGCGGCGCACAGGCCGATGCTGATGGTGACCGCCAGCCCGGGCACCTCGCGGCCCCAGGGGTGCTCGGCCACCCGGGCGCGCAGGCGCTCGCAGACTTCGGCCGCGCGACCCAGGCTCATGCCCGGCAGGACGACGACGAATTCCTCGCCGCCGTGGCGGACCAGCACATCGCTGGCACGCGAGTTCTCGCGCAGGAGGTGGGCCAGCTGGACCAGGACGCGGTCGCCCGCCGCATGGCCGTGGCTGTCGTTGATGGCCTTGAAGTGGTCGATGTCGATCTGCGCCAGGGCGAGTTCGCGCTCGGCGGGCTGGCCGGCGGGCATCAGTTCGGCGAAGCGCCGCTCCAGGTGGCGCCGGTTGCCCAGGCCGGTGAGCGGGTCGCGTTCGGCGCTGGCCGCGAATTCGGCGGCGCGCGCGCGGTGCACCTGCGCGTCCAGGCGGGCCTGCTCGGCCAGGCGCAGGGCTTCCTGGGCCTCGGTGCGGGTGACGAAGACCCGGGACTGCGCGCGCAACTGGTTGGTCACGCGGTTGCGTTCCAGCCGCTCGACGACCTCCAGATGCCCGAGGGCGGCCTCGAACTGGCCGAGCGCCTTGCAGGCCCGGTACATGACCCCGCGCACCCGGATGGCAGTCTGCGGCGGGGCGGCTTCGCCCATCTCCTGCTGCAGCGCCTGCATGTCGGCCAGGGCCTCCGCGGCGCGGCCCTGCTCCAGCAACCCGTGGCCCAGCGAGGCCCGGATGCGCCACCCGTAGGCCTGCTGGCCCCGCGCCACCGCCAGGCCATGCGCGCTTCGCAGCATGGCATCGGCCTGCCCCAGGTGGCCCTGGTGCAACAGCACCTCACCCAGGTTGCCCAGCACGGCGACCTCGTAGGTGGGGTCGGAAAGCCCCGCGAGCAGTTCACGGGCGCTTTCGCCGGCCGCGCGCGCCCTGTCGATCACGCTGCGGGCCTCTTCGTCGGCGCCGGTGTCGCGCAGCTTGTGCGCCATGCCGATGCCGATGGCGCACAGGGCGTTGTTGGCCACCAACACCGGGCGGTCGGGAGCCCCCGGGCCGTGGTTTTCCAGGGCCATCGAGAGCAACCGGATGGCCTGCCAGGAGTCGCCCATGCGCTCGAAGCAGGCCGCCAGGACGAACGCCGCGCTCAGGGCCGGCCCGTCCTCGTCGCGCGCAGCGGTGATGCGCACCAGCTCCTGCGCCGCGTCCAGGGCCACGTCGAACTGGCCGATCTCGCCCGCCGCGAGCGCCGTGACGCGCAAGGTCTCCAGGTATTCAGCGTCCAACGCAGGCGCGGCCAGCAAGGGCAGGACCTCGCGCGAACGGGCCAGCACCTCTTCGTAGCGGCCCAGCGTCAGCAGGTGGGCGCACAACCACGCCCCGAGACGGGCCCGGTCCAGCGGGCGGCCGAGGTCTTCGGCCAGCACCATGGCGTGGCGGGCCGCCTCGGCGGCCTCGAGCGGCTGCGTGGCCGCACCCGGCCGGGCAGCGGCCATGCCGGCCTCGAGCTCGGTCGCGGCAAGGGGAGGGATGCCGGCCGCGGCATTCACGCGGGCGACCCAATCTGTTTCATCGCCGGATTTTCGGCACGAAGGCACCACACCTTGAGGCCCCGTGGATCCCGCCCCGCCCCTCAGCCGGCCCTGCCCGACGCCTTACTTGGCCGTGGGCATCACGAACTCGGCGCCCTTGGCGATGCTGGCCGGCCAGCGCTGCATGACGCTCTTTTGCTTGGTGTAGAAGCGCACGCCTTCCTCACCATAGGCGTGCATGTCGCCGAACAGGCTCTTCTTCCAGCCGCCGAAACCGTGCCAGGCCATGGGCACCGGGATGGGCACGTTCACGCCGACCATGCCCACCTGCACGCGGCGGGCAAATTCGCGTGCAATCCCGCCATCGCTGGTGAATAGCGCCACGCCGTTGCCGAACTCGTGGTCGTTGATAAGTTGCAGCGCCTGGGCGAAATCGGGCACGCGCACGCAGGCCAGCACCGGGCCGAAGATCTCTTCCTTGTAGATGCGCATGGCGGGCGTGACGTGGTCGAACAGCGTGCCCCCCGTGAAGAACCCCTCTTCGTGGCCCGTCACGGTGTGGCCGCGGCCGTCCACCACCAGCGTGGCGCCTTCGGCTTCGCCGATGCCGATGTAGCCTTCGATGCGGTCGCGCGCCTCGCGAGTGACGATGGGGCCCATCTCGGCGTCGAGCTCCATGCCGTTCTTGATCTTCAGCGAGCGGGCCCGCTCGGCCAGCATCGGCACGAGGCGGTCGGCCACGTCGCCCACGAGCACGGCCACGCTGATGGCCATGCAGCGCTCACCGGCCGAGCCATAGGCGCTGCCGATCAACGCGTCCACGGCCTGGTCGAGGTCGGCGTCGGGCATCACCACCATGTGGTTCTTGGCGCCGCCCAGGGCCTGCACGCGCTTGCCGTGGTGGGCGCCGGTCTCGTAGATGTACTGGGCGATGGGCGTGGATCCCACGAAGCTCAGGGCCTTGACGTCGGGGTGGGTGAGCAGCGCGTCGACCGCCACCTTGTCGCCCTGCACCACGCTGAAGATGCCGTCGGGCAGGCCGGCCTGCTTGAGCAGCTCGGCCATCAGCAGGCTGGGGCTGGGGTCGCGCTCGCTGGGCTTGAGGATGAAGGCGTTGCCGCAGGCCAGCGCCACCGGGAACATCCAGCACGGCACCATGCAGGGGAAGTTGAAGGGCGTGACGCCGGCCACCACGCCCAGGGGCTGGCGCAAGGTCCAGTTGTCGATGCCGGTGGAGACCTGGTCGGTGAAGTCGCCCTTGAGCAGTTGCGGCACGCCGCAGGCGAATTCGACGATGTCGATGCCGCGGCTGACCTCGCCCTGGGCATCGGTGAAGACCTTGCCGTGCTCGGCCGTGATCATCGCGGCCAAGGTGTCGCGGTGCTGGTTCATCAGCGCCAGGAAGTTGTTCATCACGCGGGCGCGGCGGATGGGCGGCATGTCGGCCCAGGCCGGCTGGGCGGCGCGCGCGGCGGCCACGGCGGCATTCACGTCATCGATGCTGGCCAGCAGCACCTGCCGCGCCGCGGCGCCGGTGCTGGGATTCCAGACGGTCTGCTTGCGCGATCCAGTGCCGCGGACCGGCACGCCGCCGATCCAGTGGCCGATGTCCTGCGTGTGGGTGAAGGCTTCGGGTGCGCCCATGGTCGAGTCTCCTGAGGTTCAACCCATGGAGTCTATTTCGAATACGGCAAAAGAATGCCCGCCGGCGGACCGGCGGGCCAAAGCCCCCTTGGACAGAGGGCGCGTTGGGATGGCGGGTGCGGGGTCTCGAACCCATGCGCCCGTGGCCCGGCCCACATCAGCCGGGCCACGGGGAGCAACGCACCCATGACGCAGAATCTAGCGCTGCCGCCCCGACCTGAAATCCTCCCCCGAGGGGACACACACTTGACCCTGCCCCTGCGCTCTGCCCCCCTGCTCGACGCGGACCTGCGCCGCCTGGAAACCCTGCTGGACGCCCTGCCTGCGCCGCTGCAGCCGCTGGACGTGTCCGCGCTGGACGGCTACCTGTGCGGCGTGCTGGTGCAGCCGCAGGCGGTGCCGCTGGCCCGCTGGATGCCCACCGTGGGGGATGTCGAAGGCCGCCCGGCGCCGCCCGGGCCGGCCCTGGATGAACTGCAGTCCCTGGTGCGCCGGCGCCATGCCGAGATCGACGCGGCCATCGCCCACCGCCAGTGGTTCGACCCCTGGATCTACCCCCTGGACGACGAAGCGCCGGTGTCGGAGAGCATGTTGCTGTGGGTGGCCGGCTTTGCCGCGGCGATGGAGCAATTCCCGGCGGTGATGGACTCCGAGGACCCGGAGCTGGTAGAGCCCCTGGCGCTTCTGTTCATGCACTTCGACCCGGCCGACCTGGAGGACGCCGATGCCTTGCTGGCCGTCATCGACACGCTGGAGCCGCCGGCCGACCTGGCCGAGGCGGTGCAGGACGCGGTGCGCGCCCTGATGCTGATCGCTGACGTGACACGGCCGCGCCAGGCCGCGCCAGTGCGCAGGCCCCTGCGGCGGCAGCCCGGGACACCCGGGCCGCGGAAGGGTCGGCCGCGCTGACCATCGGGCGGGCCATCGGCTAGGCTTCGGCCCTGCCTTGACCGGAGCGCCGACATGCCCGAACGACACCGCATCCGAATTCCTGCGCTGGCCGCCATGGCCCTCGCCGCAGCGGCGTGCTTGCCAGGGGCCCTGCCCGCGCTGGCGGCCGACACACCGGCCCCTTCTCCTGCGCCGGCCGCCGACCCCTTGGCCGAGGCCCGCGGGCAGATCAAGGCCGGCCGCTGGGTGGCCGCCATCGACACCCTGAAGAAGCTCAACGCCGCCGGCGACGCCGACTGGAACAACCTGATCGGCTATGCCCTGCGCAAGCAGCCGCAGCCCGATCTGGACGCCGCTCAGCGGCACTACGACGCCGCCCTGAAGATCAACCCGCGCCATGCCGGCGCCCTGGAATATTCGGGCGAGCTGGCGCTGATGAAGGGCGACCTGCCCACCGCCGAGGCGCGGCTGGCCACGCTGGCTCAGGTGTGCAGCGCGCCCTGCGAGGCGCTGGACGACCTGAAGAAGGCCGTGGCCCGCTACAAGGCCGCTGGGAAGTCCTGACGCGGCCGCGGCCGGCCAGTGCCAGCCTCTCAGCCGAACACGATCCGGGCGTGCAGGCCCAGGCCCTGTGCCACGCTGGCGAAGCGGTCGCCCCGCACCCGCTCGGCCGCGGGGAAGCACCCCGCGATGCGGTCCACCAGGTTCTGCAGGCCGGTGGAGCCGCCCGTGAAGTACACCACGTCGACATCCGCCGGCGCCACGCCCGCGGCGCGCACGGTCTCGATGGCCGCATCGACGATCAGCGCCACGTCGCGCTCCAGGGCAGCGGCCGTCTCGGCCGCCTGCAGCTGCGTGGCCAGCCCGGCCTCCAGGGCATCCAGGTCGATGCGGGCCTGGCCTTGCAGCGCCACGTCGATCTTGGCCTGCTCGGCCGCAGCGGCCAGCGCGTGCCCCAGGCGCTCGGTCAGCGTGGTCATCAGCCGGGCGTGGTGGTGCGGGTCTGAGTACCAGCTCTTCATGCTGCGCAGCTCGGCCACGCGGGCCGGCGAGTAGACCGTGTTGATCAGGTGCCAGGTGGCCAGGTCGAAGTACACGGCGCTGGGCACCTCGCGTGGTGCCTCGCCCGGCCGCGCCGGGCGGCGGGCACGGTAGCCCAGCAGCGGCAGGATGCTGGCCAGCTCGACATGGCGGTCGAAATCGGTGCCGGCCAGGTGCACGCCGTGGTTGCCCAGGATGTCGTCGCGCCGCTCGGCACGCCCGCGCCGCGCAGGGCCGACGCGCACCAGCGAGAAGTCGCTCGTGCCGCCGCCGATGTCGGCCACCAGCACGAGTTGTTCGCGGTCGATGTGGCTTTCGTGGTCCAGCGCCGCGGCGATGGGCTCGAACTGGAACTGCACCTGCGAAAAGCCCACCTGGCGGGCCGCCGCTTCCAGCGCGGCCTGGGCCTGCGCGTCGCGCGCGGGGTCGTCGTCCACGAAGAACACGGGGCGACCGAGCACCACGCGCGTCAGCGGCTCGCCGGCCTCGGCCTCGGCCAGCGTCTTCAGGCGCCGCAGGTAGCCGGTGACGACGTCGCGGTACTTCACCGCCCGCCCGCCGCCGATGTCGGTGCCCTGGTCGAGCAGCGACGAGCCGAGGATGCTCTTCATGGAGCGCATCAGCCGGCCGTCGATGCCTTCGACGTAGGCCGCCACCGCGGCGCGGCCGTACAGGCGCTCGGCCTCGGGTTGGTTCTGCGGCGTATCGGCGCGGTAGAAGACCGCCGTGGGCATGGTGACGTGGCCGGGTTCCAGCGTCACCAGCTGCACCCCTTGCCCGGCCGAGTCGCCGCGGCGGGGCAGGGCAACTGCCGAGTTGGAGGTGCCGAAGTCGATGGCGGCAAAGCCAGGGGCGGAACGCAGCAGGGTGGGCGTCATGGCGGACCGATCGGGTGGGGGTGGGCTGCCGGTCGGCAACCCAGGGGCGGCGAGGAATGCGGCAACAGCGGCGCAGCCGCATGGGGGCATCGAAGAGCCAGCCGCCTGCAAGGGTCGGTGAACAACCCTGTCCAATTGTATCGAAGCGGCTTCAGCGCGGCATTCTCGCCACAGCACATCCCCTGGATGAGGGACGAACGCGCGGCCACGTGAAC
>CAIJPE010000037.1 GCA_903822435.1 uncultured beta proteobacterium
CCCCCGCTGCCGCCGCCACCGCCGACCCAGCCGCCGAAGCCGCTGCGCGGCCCGCCGCCGAAGCCGGTGGTGGGCCCGTAGCCCGAGGGACCCCCCAGGCCGATCGAAGCCCCGTCGTCACGCGGGCCGTAGGTCACGCCAGTGCCCGCCTGCCAGCCCAGCGGGGCGTTGGGGTGCGTGCGCGAACGCCGAATGAAGGGGCGCAGGTCGACTTCGGCCAGAACGCCCTGCTCCATGAGCCAGCGGTTGGCCTCGTGATAAGCCTCTTCCACCAGCAGGGCGAACTCATCGTGGACCACGGGTTGCAGCTCGCGCCAGCTCTCCAGGTTCAGGCCGGCAGCCCGCCAGGCGTCGAACACGATCCGCGACAGCACGTGGGCGCGCAGCATGTCGTGGGGGTCGAGTTCGGCCCGCCCTTCGAGGTGGGCGATGCGCGAGCGCAGGTCGGCGAATTCCCAGGAGCCCCGGTCCATGATGGCCAGGGCCAGGCGCGAGGTGACGATCTCCAGCTCGATCGTGTCGTCCGGCACCAGCGTCAGGGTATCCCGGCTGTTGCCGGACGGTGGCAGGTCGGCTGGCCGCGACGCCGAGCCCCCCTGTTGCAACAGACGCCGCAGCCCGCTCACGACCCCCCGATGCCAGGCTTGCGCCCCGGCCATCAGGGTCTGCATCAGCTCGCGCCGGCGCTGGAAAACAGCGTGTTCCGACGGCTTGTCGAGCAACGCCCGCGCGCCATCCAGGGCTGCCTGCACGAGCGGGACGAGCCCCTTGACCAGTTCTTCGGTATAGAGCCTGCGCGCCTGGCCTGCGATGGATTCGGACGAGGCGCTGGTGGCCATCTCAACTGCAGGGGGGTGTGGGGGTGGGTGGTCGACTCACTCTACACCACCGCCCCGGCATTCGGATCGTTCGGATCCTGCTCTTTGCCCCCTAGCTTCACAAGGTCGTCACGTTTCACGCCCAACCACATGGCGATGCCGGCGGCCACGAAGATCGAAGAATAGATGCCGAAGAGGATGCCGATGGTCAGCGCCACCGCGAAGTAGTGCAGCGTGGGCCCGCCGAAGATCAACATCGACAGCACCATCATCTGCGTGCAGCCGTGCGTGATGATGGTGCGGCTGGTGGTGCTGGTGATGGCGTGGTCGATCACCTGCGGGGTGGTCAGCTTGCGGAATTTTCGGAAGGTCTCGCGGATGCGGTCGAAGATGACGACCGACTCGTTGACCGAGTAGCCCAGCACGGCCAGGACGGCCGCGAGCACCGCCAGCGAGAATTCCCACTGGAAAAAGGCGAAGAAGCCCAGGATGATGACGACGTCGTGCAAGTTGGCCACGATGCCGGCCACGGCGAACTTCCATTCGAAGCGCACGGCCAAGTACGCCATGATGCCCAGCACCGTGACGCCCAGCGCCAGGGCTCCGTTCTCATAGAGTTCGGCGCCCACCGAGGCACCCACCGCCTCGGTGCGCGTGAGGGTCATCGGCTCCTTGCCGTCGGCGGTGGTGCAGGAAGGGCGGCTGACCTGTTCGCCCTTTGGCGTGAGGTATTCCTTGGTGCCCACCGTGCCGGATTCGGCCTTGCACAGCGCACCGAAGACCTTCGTGGCCACGTCGGCGGGCTTGGTATCGCCGCGGGCCGGCAGGCGGATGAGCACGTCGTGCGAGGTGCCGAAGCCCTGCACCTGCACCTCGCCGAAACCCAGCGATTCCACCGTGCCGCGGACCTTGTTGATGTCGGCCGACTCGGTGTAGGCCGTCTCCAGAAGCGTTCCGCCGGTGAATTCGATGGACAGGTGCAGGCCCTTGGTGGCCAGGAAGAACACCGCCGCGGCGAAAGTGATGAACGACACCGCGTTCAGCACCAGCGCGTGGCGCATGAACGGGATGTCCTTGCGGATTCGGAAGAATTCCATGGTCGCGGCCCCTTACTGTTCCACGGGCGTCGCAACGCCGGCACCCGGTGTGCCGCCGTCCGGCCGCCATACCTGGCCGATCGACACGGCCTTGAGCTTCTTCTGGCGGCCGTACCAGAAATTGACCAGCCCGCGCGAGAACATCACGGCCGAGAACATCGAGGTGAGGATGCCCAGGCAGTGCACCACCGCGAAGCCCCGGACCGGGCCCGTGCCGAAGGTCAGCAGCGCCAGCCCGGCAATCAGCGTGGTGATGTTGGAGTCCAGGATGGTCCCCCAGGCACGCTCGTAGCCGTTGTGAATGGCGGTCTGCGGGCTGGAGCCACCGCGCAGTTCTTCGCGCACCCGTTCGTTGATCAGCACGTTGGCGTCGATGGCCATGCCCAGGGTCAGCGCGATGGCCGCGATGCCGGGCAAGGTGAGCGTGGCTTGCAGCATCGACAGCACCGCCACCAGGCACAGCAGGTTGAAGGCCAACGCGATGGCCGAGAACATGCCGAACAGCAGGTAATACGCGCACATGAACACCGTGATGGCGGCAAAGCCGTAGATCACGCTGTTGAAGCCCTTGCTGATGTTGTCGGCCCCCAGGCTCGGGCCGATGGTCCGCTCTTCGATGATGTCCATCGGCGCGGCCAAGGCGCCGGCGCGCATGAGCAGCGCCAGGTCGGCGGTCTCTTGCGGCGAGAAGCGGCCGGTGATCTGGAAATCGCTGCCGAACTCGCCCTGGATGTTGGCCACCGAGATGGCCTCGCCCTTGCCCTTCTCATACAGCACGATGGCCATGGGCTTTTGCAGGTTCTCGCGCGTGACGTTGCGCATGTTGCGCCCGGCCACGTCGTCCAGCCGCAGCGAGACGGCCGGCCGCTGATCCTTGTCGATGGTGGCGCTGGCCTGCTTGAGCTGCTCGCCGGTGGCGATCGCATCGCGCTTCAGGCCCACGGTGCCGCCTTCGCGGGTGGGCACCACCTCGGCAGCGGTGGCCTTGTCGGGCTCCACCAGCACGAACTTCAGCGTGGCGGTGCGGCCGATGATGTCCTTGGCGCGGGCGGTGTCCTGCACGCCCGGGAGCTGCACCACGACGCGGTCCAGGCCCTGCTGCTGGATGACGGGCTCGGCCACGCCGAGTTCGTTCACCCGCTTGTGCAGGGTGTCGATGTTCTGCTTGATGGCCTGCGTCTGGATGTCGGCGATGGCCTTGGGCGACAGGCGGCCGATCAGCTTGACGCTGCCGCCTTCAGCCGGCTCGTCGGTCCACTGCAGCGAAGGCAGGCGGTCGAGCAGCAGGTCCTTGGCCTTGGCGGCCTCGGCGGCGTCGCTCATCGTGACCGTCAGGCCGTTGGGCTCACGGGTGATGCCCGAAAAGCGCAGCCGCTTGTCGCGCAAGGCCGCGCGGGCATCGCTGCCGTAGGTGTCCACGCTCTGCTTGACGGCCGCGCGCATGTCCACCTGCATCAGGAAGTGCACCCCACCGCGCAGGTCCAG
>CAIJPE010000038.1 GCA_903822435.1 uncultured beta proteobacterium
CATGGACTTCAGTCTCCAGTACAGCTATCTTGGTAAGGCCGATTACAAGTCTCTGCCGACATTTGCAACCTTGCATCAAGCGGGCTATTACGGTGTCGATGTGGGTCTGCCACATCCGAAGAATAAATTTAGCCAGCGTACGACGTGGACTGTGGGCGACTACAGCGCCGGCTATTTGTGGCGGTACATTGGCGGCACGTCTGTGCAGGAGTCCGGCGTCGGCCTCTTCCTGCCGCAATACTCCACGATCCCGGCGGTAAATTACCTCGACCTGAATGGCACCTGGCAGGTCACCAAGAACTTCAAGCTGTCCGGCACGATCAACAATGTGTTCAATAAGAATCCGCCGTTTGTCGGCAACGGCATCGGCGACACCTCGTCGAACTACGCCAACACCTTCCCGCAGTTGTACGACGTGATCGGCCGCCGCTTCACCGTGAGCGCGACTGCGACGTTCTGACCCCGGGGCGGTTTCCGCTCCCCTCGAAGGCGGGCCCGCGGGCCCGCCTTTTTCTTGATCGGTCCACTTTCCAACTGCTAAGGTTCGGCCATGAACGGTCCCCGCATCCCGGCTGCCACGCTGCTCCGCCAGGGCGTGCAGGCCCAGCAGGCGGGCCGCCTGCCAGAGGCCGAAGCTGCGTACCGCCAAGTGCTGCTGCAGCATCCTGAGCAACCCGATGCCCTGCAGTTGCTCGGCCTGGTGGCCAGCCGCGTCGGCAACCTGCCCGTGGCCGAGGACCTGATGCGCCGCTCGTTGCGCGCCCGTCCGGCGCAGCCGCACGTGTGGAACAACCTGGGCAACCTGCTGCTGGACGCAGCCCGTGTGGACGAGGCCCTCGGGTGCTTCTTTCAGGCCCTGGTGCTGGACGCGCGCTATGTCGATGCCCACTACAACCACGCGCGGGCCTTGCGCAGCGCCGGGCGCCTGGAAGACGCCCTGGCCAGCGTGCGCCAGGCCCTGGCGCTGGCCCCGAAACCCACCGCCGCGATGCTGCAACTGCAGGCCCAGATCGAAGACGATCAGGGCGAACTGGATGCCGCGCTGGCCACCCTGGACCAGGCCCTGCGCCTGGCCCCCGACCGCCCGGCCCTGCTGCACAACCGCGCCACACTGCTGCAGCGCCGGCACCGCCACGGCGAGGCCTTGGCCGTGCACGAGCGCGCCCAGGCGCTGGGCCTGGACGTGGCCGACGCCCACTACAACCACGGCAACACGCTGCAGAGCCTGGGCCGCCTGGACGATGCCGCACAGGCCTACCGGCGCGCCCTGGCGCTGGACCCGGTTCATCGCCTGGCCCTGTACGACCTGGCCCGCCTGCGTTGGCGCCGCGCCGAGAGCGACTTCGACGCCGAACTGCTGGCCGCCCAGCACGCGCACCCCGCGTCGCCCGTTCCGCCCGCCGTGCGGGGCCAGTTGCTGCTCCGGGCCGAACGCCATGCCGACGCCGCCGCGGCCTATGTCGAAGCCGTGCGGCGCGCGGGCGATGTGCCGGCCCATCACGACGGCCTGGGCCAGGCGCTGGCCCGGTTGCGGTCCTTCGACGGGGCCCTGGCCGCGCACGCCCGGGCCGTGGCCATGGCGCCGGGCGAGGCGCTGCTTCGCATCAACCAGTCCGCGAGCCTGCTGATGGCCGGGCAGCCCGCCGCCGCTGCCGAAGCCGCCGAGGCCGCCAGCACGCTGGCGCCTGACGACCAGAACGCCTGGGCCTTGAGAGGATTGGCCTGGCGGCTGCAGGGCGACCCCCGCGACAGCTGGCTGAACGACTTGCGCTGGGTCCAGGCGGTGGATCTGGAGGCGCCGGAAGGTCACGCCGACATGCAGGCCTTCAACGCGGCGCTGGCCGCAGAACTGCGAGCGCTGCATCACGACCAGGCGGCCCCGGTCGACCAGACCCTGCGGCAAGGCACGCAGACGTCGGGCGACATCTTCGAGCAAGGGCATCCGCACGTGGATGCCATCAAGGCCCGCATCGCCCAGGCGATCGACGGCCACGTCGCCGGCTTGCCGACCGATCCGGCGCACCCCTTGCTGCGTCGGCGGGCGGCCCGCTGGCGTTTCTCGGACTCCTGGTCCTCGCGCCTGGGCCAGGGTGGCTTCCACACCCACCACGTGCACCCCCACGGCTGGATCAGCGCCGTGTATTACGTGACCGTGCCGGCCAGCACCGAGGACACCCAGGCCA
>CAIJPE010000039.1 GCA_903822435.1 uncultured beta proteobacterium
AGCGCTTGGTGTCGAACGAGGCGAGCTTGGCATCCCGGCCCTTGTGCTCGGTGTGGCAGCTGCGGCATTGCGGCTGCGTCTCGCGCTTGCCGTGAAAGCCATTGTGCAGTCGGATGTCTTCGCCCACGTCCTTGTGGCAGCTGGTGCACAGCTTGTCTTGCGCGTTGCGGTCGAAGCGGGAGTGGCAGGCCTTGCAGTCACTCTCCGTCTTGACATGGCCCTGAATTACCGGCCCCGGGGCCAGTACCGACTCCAGCGACTGAGCCTGCACGGGACGCAGTCCCGCCAGGCACAACAGGCACAGCAAGGCCAGACCCAGATGGCGCACAAACGTCATCGCGGTGGCCGTGGCCACCCGCCGGAACCCGCCATGGCGCGAATCAATATGCATGCACCGCGATGACGTGGACGACGGCGCTGATGACGAGGATGTAGACGAAGGGCACATGCGCGACGTGCCACCACGAGAACAGCCGCTCCCATGCACTGAAGAGGGCCACGCGCTGCGCCCCCACCAGGTACTTGTCCACCATCAACCGGGCCCCGCGGACGCGCCCCTCCAGCGTGCGTCGCGACCAGCCCTCGGTGTGGGCCACCGCGACCAGGCGGCGGCGCAGTTCGGCATGGCATGCCCGCTGCGCGCGCCAGCGCATCCAGGGCATGACGAAGACGACGCGCACCACCTCCAGGCCCGTCATGGCGCGGCGGTTCAGCGCCCAGCTCTCGAATTCGCGGCAGATCTCCACGACCTTGGGCGCGAATCGCAGCCGCGCCGCTGCAGACTCGCTCGCGTCCAGGCTGCTGCGCATCTGGCCCAGCGTCAGCTTCTCGCCGTTCAGGTTGCGATGCAATTGCAGATAGAGAAAGCGCCCGATCACGCCGCTGGCAGCCACGGCCACCATGGAATAGAAGGCCACGCCGGCGTTCAACGAGCCAATCTTGAAACCCGAATGCAGCAGGATCAGCAAGGGCCCCGCGACCCCCAGCACCATGTGCCCGATGAACCAGCCCTTGGCGGGCCCCAGGCCGTGCATGAAGCGCAGATGCTTGCGCATCGGGTAGCCCAGCAGCAGCAGCATGCCCACGCCCCCCGCCACGCCGAGCCAGTAGGCGACATCGGACTTGCTGTCATACAGGCCCAGCCGCGTGAAGCCCCAGGCGCCCAGCACCAGCGCCGTCAGCAACAGGTACAGCCAGCCCTCGCTGCGCGCGCTGCCGGCGACCTTGGCCGCGGCGCGTGCGTCGGCCCGCGGCTCGTCGCCGATGGCTTGCGCAGAGGGGTCCTCGATGGCAACTGTGTTGGGCATATTTCTCGATTTCGTGCGATTCGTTCGCACCGCTGTCCAAACGGTACTTTCGGCCGATTTGCAGCCGACTTGACTCAGTTTAGACAGGCCATTGACCGCTCTCTTAAGAAGTTAATCAGCCTTGCGAGAGCATTACAGTCGCTCACCAATCAGGTACGACTATCGCGCCGCCAAGCGCATTACAGTTTGTGGAAATGGAATCGAATCAATACCTTTTTCTGTACGCCAGCATCGCGGCGGCATTCGTGGGCTGGCACGTGGTCCGGCGCGAGCGCCGCCAGAAGGTCGAGGTCGCACAGCTGAAGCAGGCCGAGGTCGCCGGGCTCAACGAGCCGGCTTCACTGCATCCCGTGGTGGACCCCGACCGATGCCTGGGTTCCGGAGCCTGCGCGCGAGCCTGTCCCGAACAGGCACTCGGCGTGGTCAATGGAAAGGCCACGCTCATCAACGCCTCGGCGTGCATCGGTCATGGCGCCTGCTTCAACGCCTGCCCCGTGCAGGCGCTCACGCTGGTGTTCGGCACCGAGAAGCGCGGCATGGACATCCCGCACATCAGCGCCGATTTCGAGACCAACGTGCCTGGCGTGTTCATCGCCGGTGAACTGGGTGGAATGGGGCTGATCCGCAAGACGGCCGAGCAAGGGCGGCAGGCGATGGCTGCCATCCGCAAGCGCAGCGGCGACCACAAGGCCCCGCTCGACGTGGTCATCGTCGGCGCGGGCCCCGCAGGCATTTCGGCCGGCTTGAGCGCCATCGCCCACAAGCTGCGCTACAAGATCATCGAGCAGGAGGATTCACTGGGGGGCTCGGTCTACCACTATCCGCGCAACAAGCTGGCCATGACCGCGCCTGTGCAGCTGGACCTCATCGGCACCGTGCGGTTGGGCACCGAGGTGCAGAAGGAAAAGCTGCTCGAATTCTGGAACGACGTGGCCTCCAAGACCCAGCTGGCCATGAGCTTCAACGAACGCTTCGAGGGCCTGGACAAGCATCCCGACGGCACCTATCAGGTCCGCACCTCCCGGAGCTCGTACCACACGCGTTCGGTGCTGCTGGCGCTGGGGCGCCGCGGCACGCCACGCAAGCTGGGCGTGCCTGGCGAGGAACTTCCGAAGGTCGTCTACCGCCTCGTCGATCCCGAGCAGTACGCCGGCCGACCGGTGCTGGTTGTGGGTGGCGGCGATAGCGCACTGGAGGCCGCCATCGCCCTGGCGGAGCAACCCGGCACCGAAGTCGCCCTGTCGTACCGGGGCGAGGCTTTCGCGCGGGTCAAGGAGAAGAACCGCCTGCGCCTGGACGAGCATGTGCGCGCCGGCCGCATCCAGTGCCTGCTGAAATCGCAGGTGCTGAGCATCGATCCCGACAGCGTGCAGGTCTCGCGCCAAGGCGATCCGGTGCTGACCCTGCGCAACCACCACGTCGTGGTCTGCGCGGGTGGCGAACTGCCCACGCCGCTGCTGCGTTCGATCGGCATCCGGTTCGAGACCAAGTTCGGCAAGGCCTGAAGGCCGGGCGTGCGGCGTAGGGCCGCAGGGTCACGGGAAGTGGAGTTCCAGGTGCAGGCCGCCCAGGGGCGACGTGCTCAGCCGGATGGTGGCGCCGTGCGCGTCGGCCACGGACTTCACGATCGACAACCCGAGCCCGCAGCCCTGGCGCTCAACCCCCTGGCCGCGGTAGAAGCGCTCGAAGATTCGGGGCTGCTCGTCGACCGGCACGCCGGCCCCATCGTCCTCCACCCACACCACGGTGCCGGACCCTTCGGCGCGGGAGCCCACCACCACCTCGCCACCTTCGCGGGCGTGTGCCACGGCGTTGTGCAGCAGGTTGCGGAGCATCGCTCGCAGCCCGAATTCCGACCCCTGGATCGCTTCCACCCCCAACAGCGTGGTGATCCGCAAGCGCCGCTGGGTGGCCTCGGCGCCGACATCGTCCAGCAGCCGCTCGAAAAGTGACCCCAGGTCCACCTGGCCACGCTCTCGTGAAAGTCCCAGCGGGTCGCTGGCCAGCGAGTCGGTGCGGGCCAGATCGAGCAACTGCGTCACCAGGTGCGCGGCCTGGTCCACGCCGTCCTGCAGCGATAGCAAGGCCTGCCGACGGGCCGGCTCGGCCATGCCGGTCCGCAGCAGCAGCTGCGCCTGGGCATGCAGGGCGGCCAGCGGCGAGCGCAGTTCGTGCGCGGCTGCGGCCGTGAAGGAGCGCTCGCTCCGCAACGCCGCCTCGACGCGGCGCATCAGTTGATTGATGCCACCCACCACGGGCGTCAGCTCGGCTGGCAATCCGTCCATCGGCAACGGGCTGAGATCGGCCGGTCCGCGCCGTGCCAGGTGCCTGGCCGCCGGCTGCAGCGGCGACAGGGCCAGCCGCAGCAACGCCGATGCGAGCAGGCCCAGGGCTGTTGCCGACACGCCGACGCCGATGGCCAGAGGGCCGCCGAAGACGTCGGCAAGGTTCAGCCGTAGGGAAATGGGTTCGGCCACCTGGATCAGGTTCGTGCCTGCGGGTTCGCGCAGGGCAATGACGCGAAGCGACTGGCCCGCCACGGTGCGCGTGGTCCAGCCCAGCGGGCCCAGCGGCGCCAAGGGCTGATCGCGCGGCGCATTCGGGCTGCTGACCAGCAAGCGACCGTCTTGCGACCAGATCTGGTAGCGATAACGTAGGCTCGCCGGCCCATCCTGGTCGACCGGATCCAGGCTGTCGCCCTCGCGGGCGACCTCTCGGATCTCATGGTCTGCAAAGACCGCCAAGGTCTGGGCCAGATCTTCCAGGCGGGCATCGAAGAGCATCGCGTCCTGCCGCTGCACGACGGTATAGATGGCCACGGCACCGGCCACCCAGGCCGACACGCAGACGACGCCGACCAGGCTGAGCATCCGCCCGTGCAGTGACCAGGGGCGCCGTGCCTGCATGCCTCAACGTTCGGCGTACAGGGCGTAGCCGCGTCCGCGCACGGTCTTGATGAGTGCGGGGCCGAGCTTGCGCCGCAGGTGATGCACATGCACTTCCACGGCGTTGCCGCAGAGTTCGTCGGGCCCGGCGCCCGAGGTGGCCTCGGCCAGTTCTTCGCGGCTCAGGACCTGGCCCTTCCGGCGGATGAGCGCCTCCAGCAACCAGAACTCCCGGTTGGTCAGTTTCAGGTAGCGGCCGTCACAGGACACGGTGCGGCTGGCTGGCATCAGTCGCAAAGGGCCGTGACGCAACACGGTCTCGAGGGGCCCGGCCATGCCCCGCCGCCGCTGGACGGCCCGCAGGCGGGCCGAGAGCTCGTCCAGGTGCACGGGCTTGACCAGGAAGTCGTCGGCGCCCAGATCGAGCAGCCGCACCCGGTCCTGCACCTGCTCGCGCGCCGTCACCACGATCACCGGCAAGTCGAAGTCGGCCGCTCGCAGGCTCTTCAGCGCGTCTTCGCCCGGCATGTCCGGCAGGCCGAGATCCAGCACCATGCAGTCGAAGCGTCCCGAGCGCAACGTCGGCTCGATCTCGCGGCCCGTGGCGATCCATTCCACGTGCACGCCCTCGAGCCCCATCCAGGACCTCAAGGCACCCGCCAGGCGGGCGTCGTCCTCGGCCAGCAGCAGCCGCTTGAGACCGCTCATCAGCGTACCGGTTCGGCGATCTCGAGTTGCAGGTTGCGGCTGCCCACCGCCACCGGCGCGGACAGGGTCTGCCAGTCCCCGGGCGCTGGCATCGCGTTGCCGCTCTTGCTCACCCGAGCCCCGACCACCACCATCGGTGCGGAAGACAGCTTGGCCGCAGGGCTCATGGCCAGGCTGTCGTCGAGTTTGAAGTCCAGTGGCAAATCGCTCACCTTCTTGCGCAGGATCGCCAGCGGCATCTTCGATCCGCTGGGGGCCCGTGCGAAGATGAACACCACATCGTCTGCCGAGACACCCTGCAGCCCGGGCTTCAGGCTGACCCGGCCGGTCACCACGGCTGCTTCACCGCTGGCGGAGGGTGAGCCGGGTGCGGCTGGTGCGGCTGGTGCCGCGGCGGCGGCCTCCGCGCCCGGTGCCGCCGCCGGCGCTGCCAGACCCGCCAACGCATCCGCTGCAGGCATTCCCGCTCTCTGGCGGGCTTCGTTCAGCGCGCCGGCGAGCTGCTTGGTGAAGTCGCTGGCCGGATCGGCATTGCGCACGGCGCTTTCCCAGTGCGAGACCGCCTGCGCGTAGTTCCCCTGGTTGAAGGCGATGGTTCCCGCCAGCGCGAGCGCCTTGACGTTGTTCGGGTCCAGCTTGACGGCCTGCATCACCAGCCGAGTGGGCTCTCCGTCGAGCGAACGGTTGTTCGAGACTGCCAGCGCGTCGGCATAGTCGGCAATCGACTGCGCGTCCTGCGGCCGCAGATCCATGGCCTTCTTGTAGGCCTGCAAGGCCTCGGCCGGCTTGTTCTGGGTCGTGTAGGAGCGCCCCAGCATGGCCCAGCCTTCGGCGTCGTCGGGTTTTTCCTTCAATCGCTCGGCCAGCCGCGCGATCATCGCCTCGATCTGCGCGGCATCGCTGGAATGGGGGGCCCCTTCGGCGGCCGGGCCGGCCTGGCCCGGGGACACGTTCCAGCCCCCCGGGTTGCCCAGCCAGGCATAGCCCGCGGCGGCGAAGACGACGACGAAGCCGGCCAGTCCTGCCACCAGGCGGCGAGAAGGCCGGCTGGCGGGGGCCGTCTCCGGGGCCGGCACGGGCGCAGGCATGGCGGGCGCTGCAGCCGGAGGCATGCCAAGTTCAGCCCCACTGAGCACCAGGGCCACGATCTGCTGCTCGAGCGACTCTCGTGCACTGCGGGCTGCCTCCCCGGTCAGCACGCCTTCGGCGCCGAGCGCCTCCAGTTGCGCGAGCTGTCGCTTGAGCTTATCGAGAGATGCCGCGGTCGCTTCCATCTTCGGGTGTGTCGGGGTCGAAGTCATCGGGATCGGCTTGCAGGCGCCGCTTGAGCACGAGGATCAACCCGCCCACTGCGGCGGCCAGCAGCAAGGGCGGGCCGACCCACAAGAGGGCCGTGGTGGCCTTGAAGGGTGGCTTGTAGAGCACGAAATCGCCATAGCGATCGGTCATGTAGCGGCGGATCTCGTCCTCGCTGCGGCCCTGGCCCAGCTGCTCGCGGATCTGTTGGCGAAGGTCGGCGGCCAGGTCGGAATGGGAATCGGCGATGGTCTGGTTCTGGCACACCAGGCAGCGCAATTCGCTGGCCAGCAGCATCATCCGCGCTTCCTGCTCGGGGTTTGCGGCCACCTCCGCAGCTTCCTTCGAATACGCAAGCGGTGCGACCAGCAGCCAGGCGGCCAGCACCAGCAGGATCAGGCGATCAGCCATTGAGCTTCTTCAGCAAGGGTTCGATCTTGTCGTGCAGCACTTCCGGGGTCATGGGCCCCACGTGCTTGTAGCGTACGACGCCGGTCCGGTCGATCACGAAGGTCTCTGGCACGCCGTACACGCCATAGTCGATGCCGATGCGTCCGTCCGGGTCGGTGAGTGATTCGGTGTACGGGTTGCCCAATTGGCGCAGCCAACTCAGGCCTGCAGCCGCATTGTCCTTGTAATTCAGGCCGTAGATGGGCACCGGCGAGCGGGGTGCGAATTGCACCCACACAGGGTGTTCGTCGCGGCACGGCCCACACCAGGAGGCCCAGACGTTGAGGATCCAGGGCTTGCCCACGAGATCGTCACGGCTGATGTTCTGCCCGGGTCGCGCCAGCAGGCTGGCGCGAAAGGCCGGCGCCGGCTTGTCGATCAGCGGGCTGGGCACCTCGTGGGGATCGAGCTTCAGGCCGAAGGCCAGAAACCCCGCCAGCACCAGAAAGGCTGCCAGCGGCAGAAGGTACCGGTTCACGCAGCCGCCTCCTGCGCAGGCGAGGCCGAGACCGAGCGTTGCGGCACGCGATAACGGCGGTCGCTCAAGGCCAGCACGCCGCCGGCCATCATCATCAGGCAGCCGCCCCAGATCCAGACGATGAAGGGCTTGTGCTGCACGCGGACGATCCATTCGCCGCTCGGCAACTGTTCACCCATCGAGATGTAGAGGTCGCGCAGCGGGTTGCTGTCGACCGCCGCCTCTGTCATCGGGTTCTGCTGCACCCGGTAGATCCGCTTTTCGGGCAACAGTGTGGCGCGCAGGCGATCGCCGCTGTAGACCTCGATGCGGCCCTGGGTCGCCACGTAGTTGGGCCCTTGGACGTCGCGCAGGCCCGTCATCTTGAAGGTGTAGCCGCCGACTTCGGTGCTGTCTCCAGGGCCCATCTTCACGTCGCGTTCGGTCTCGTAGGTCTTCACCATGGACACACCGAAGGCGAAGGCTGCCACGCCCAGGTGGGCCGCCAGCATGCCCCACATCGCGAGCGGCAGCTGCCGGGCGCGATGGACCACTTGCGCGGCGCGGGCTCCCGGCGGCAGCAGGCGTTCCTTCAGGTCCAGGCCCAGGCTGGCGACGATCCAGAATGCCATCAACAGGCCACCGGTGGTCAGCACGCCGAAGCGTCCTGCAACGGCCTGAACGGCCAGCGCGGCGGCCAGCGCAACCACCAGCACCCAGCGCAGCCGACGCACCATGGGGCCGGCCTCGTCCTGCTTCCAGCGGGTGAGGGGGCCGATGCCCATCACCACGACCAGCGGCGCCATGAGCAGCCCGAAGACGGTGTCGAAGTAGGGCGGCCCGACGCTGATCTTGCCCAGGCCCAGCGCATCCAGGAACAGCGGGTAAAGCGTGCCCAGGAGCACCGCGCCGCAGGCCACCGCCAGCATCATGTTGTTGACCAGCAGGAGGGACTCGCGCGAAAACAGGCCGAAGCGCTGCCCGAGGCCGACCTTGGGTGCTCGCCATGCGAAGAGCGCCAGCGAGCCGCCGATCACGATCACCAGGAAGGCCAGGATGAACAGGCCGCGGCGCGGGTCGGTGGCAAAGGCGTGGACCGAGCTGAGCACGCCCGAGCGGACCAGGAAGGTGCCCAGCAGCGACAGGGAAAAGGCCACGATGGCCAGCCAGACGGTCCAGACCTTGAAGGTGCCGCGCTTCTCGGTGACGGCCAGGGAATGGATGAGCGCGGTGCCGGCCAGCCAGGGCATGAACGAGGCGTTTTCAACCGGGTCCCAGAACCACCAGCCGCCCCAGCCCAGCTCGTTGTAGGCCCACCAACTGCCCAGGCCGATGCCGAAGGT
Source organism: uncultured beta proteobacterium (assembly GCA_903822435.1). Classification (GTDB taxonomy): domain Bacteria; phylum Pseudomonadota; class Gammaproteobacteria; order Burkholderiales; family Burkholderiaceae_C; genus Rubrivivax. Next base: position 8,447 of record CAIJPE010000039.1, read on the forward strand.
GAGAAACACCCAGGCGGCCGTCGTCCAGGGCCGAGTCCACCGCGCCCAGGCAGCGTCCAGGTTGCCGCCGAGCAATGCCGCGATGGCAAAGGCGAACGCGACGCTGAAGCCCACGTAGCCCATGTACAGCATGGGTGGGTGGATGACCATGCCCGGATCCTGCAGCAACGGGTTCAGGTCGCGCCCGTCCTGTGCCGCCGGGATCAGGCGGTCGAAGGGATTGGAGGTGAGCAGCATGAAGAGCAGGAAGCCCACCGCCACCAGACCCATCACGGACAGGATGCGGGCCTGGAACGGGCGCGGAATCCGGTCGCTGAAGCTGGCCACCGCCACCGTCCAGACGTTGAGCATCAGCATCCACAGCAGCAGCGAACCTTCGTGCCCGCCCCATACGGCCGCAAAGCGGTAGTACAGGGGCAGCGCCGAATTCGAGTTGGATGCGACGTAGAGCACCGAGAAGTCGTTGCGCAGGAAGCTGGCTGCCAGGGCCGCGAAGGCCAGCACCACGAAGACGGCCTGCCAGCGCGCGAGCGGCTTGCCCAAGGCCATCCAGTCTTCGCGGCCGCGCTGGGCACCGACCATCGGCAACACGCCTTGCGCCAAGGCCAGGCCCAGGGCGAAGAACAGGCACAGGTGTCCGAGCTCGGGAATCATTTGGCGGCTCCGGCTTCGCCCTGTGCCAGCGTCGCTGCCATGCGATTGCGCATCTTGTCGGCGCGCTGGAGCGCGTCGGCTGCCTCGGGGGGCATGTAGTTCTCGTCGTGCTTGGCCAGCACTTCGCGCGCGGTGAACACGCCGTCGGTACCGAGCTGGCCCTGCGCGACCACGCCCTTGCCTTCCTTGAACAGGTCGGGCAGCACGCCTTCGTAGCGCACAGGGACGGTCTTTGCGGTGTCGGTGACGGTGAAACGAACCGTCACACCTTCGCGCACCACGGTGCCCGCCTGCACCAGCCCGCCGATTCGAAAGGTCCGGCCCTGGGGCGCTTCCTTCGAGGCAATCTGGCTGGGCGTGTAGAAGAAGACGAGGTTGCTGTTGAAGGCGTTCAGCACCAGCCCGGCGGCCACACCCAATGCCAGCAAGGCGCCCCCGATGATCGCCGCTCGCTTTTGACGTGGCTTCATGACTGTGCTCCGTGTTCGAGTTGTGCCAGCGCGGCCCGGCGACGATGAGAGGCCAGCAACGGCTCGATCACCATGATCGCCAGCGTCATGCCGTAGGAACCCCACACATACAGGCCGTAGCCGCCCATGTGCAGGAAGTCGTCGAATGAGTTCCAGTGCATCGCGTTATGTCCTCGGCGCCGCTTGCTGGCCACTTGCCAGCCGGCGCACCCAATCGGTCTGGTCTTCCTGCTCGAGCACGATGGCCCGGGCCCTGGTGAAGACTACGGCGAAACTGTAGGCCCAGAAGCTGAAGGTCATCAGCAACATGGCCACCAGCATGGTGCTGGCCATTTTCGGAGCGGCGGTCATGCTGATAGAGGAGCCCTGGTGCAATGTGTTCCACCAACGCACCGAAAAATAGATGACCGGCACGTTGACGGCGCCCACCAGCGCCAGCAAGGCCCCGGCGTGCGCCGCCCGGCGCACATCATCGATGGCGGCGACCAGAGCCATGTAACCAATGTAGAGAAGCAACAGGATGAATTCAGAGGTCAGACGGGCGTCCCAGACCCACCAGGTGCCCCAGGTCGGCTTGCCCCAGAACGAACCCGTCCACAACGCAATGACGGTGAACAGCGCACCGGTGGGGGCCAGCGCCTGGGCGTACATCGAGGCCAGGCGGGCATTCATGATCCAGCCCCACGCGGCCCAGAACGCCAGAATCAGGTAGATCAGCATCGACATCCACGCGGCCGGTACGTGGATGAAGATGATCCGGTAGGCGTCGCCCTGCTGGAAATCGGTGGGCGCGATGCCGAAGCCGACCCACAGACCGGCCAGTCCCAGGGCGATGGCCAGCGCCCAGAACCACGGCACCAGCGTGCCCGCGAGTGCATAGAAGCGGGAAGGCGCGGCGAAGGTCGACCATCGAAGGGCAGGGGCGTTCACGGTTCAGTCCATTGAAATGCGCAAGGCCGCCGCGGTGGCCAGGGGTGCCCCGAGGACGGACAGGATCAGCAAGGCACCCAGCAGCGAGAAGTGGGCCCCTGGCGACAGGCCCCCGTCGACGGCGCCGACGGCGCCAGTGCCGAAGATCAGCGCCGGTATGGTCAGCGGCAGGACCAGCAGGAAGACGAGCGCCGCACCGCTGCGCAGGCCCAGCGTCAAGGCCGCTCCCACGGCGCCGAGCAGGCTCAGCACGGGCGTGCCCAGCAGCAGCCCCAGCATCAGCGTGCCGATGGACTCCATCCGCATGCCGAAGAGCACGCCGAAGAGCGGTGCCGCCACGACCAGCGGCACGCCGGTGGTCAGCCAATGGGCCAGCACCTTGCCGACCACCAGCAAGAGCAACGGCTGTGGCGAGAGCAGCATCTGCTCGAGAGAGCCGTCCGCGGCGTCACCGGCAAACATCTGGCTGACCGAGAGCATGGCGGCAAGCAACGCGCAAACCCACACGACACCTGGGGCAATCTGGCGAAGCGTCTGAGCTTCAGGACCCACGCCCAAGGGAAACAACCCCACTGCGACCGTGAAGAACCCCAGCGGCAGCATCACTTCGACTCTTCGGCGACTGGCCAACAACAGGTCACGCTTGGCGATGGCCAGCACGACGGCCGTCATGCTGGGCCGCAAGGCAGATGCATTCGGATATCTTGCATGCGTGCCGCCATTGTAAGGGTGGCACGCGCGGGGATTGGTCCTTACTCGTCGGGGTCGCGGTACTCCTTGGGCAGGTGGTGTGCGATGCCTTTGTGGCAATCGATGCAGGTCTTGCCTTCCTGCTGGGCGCCCATGTGCTTCTTGTAGATGCTCTGCTTCTGCTTCTCCGAACTCATGGCGTCGAAGTTGTGGCAGTTGCGGCATTCGCGCGAGCCGGTGGCCGACATGCGCGCCCATTCGTGCGTGGCCAGTTCCATCCGCTTGGCCTCGAATTTTTCCGGGGTGTCGATGGTGCCGATCAGTTTGCCCCAGACTTCGCCGCTGGCCTGGATCTTCCGGGCCATCTTGTGCGTCCAGTCCTTGGGCACATGGCAATCGCTGCAGATGGCCCGCACGCCGGTGCGGTTTTTGAAGTGGATGGTTTCCTGGTATTCCACGTACACGGTGTCGCGCATCTCGTGGCAACCGGTGCAGAAGGCCAGCGTGTTGGTGGCCTCCATGCCCGTGTTGAAGGCCCCCCAGAACAGGATGCCGCCCACGAAGCCCAGCACCAGCAGGGTCAGGAGGCCGTACTTTGCGCTCGGCCGGCGCAGGAACTGCCACGCGCGCTTGATTTTTCCGTCGCTCATTGGAAGCTGACCAGGTAGGAAACGGTTACGGTGTGCACCGTGAAGCTGGGTGCCTGCTCGAAAGTGGGCAGCACGCCCGCCAGTCCGCCGGCCTGCAGGCCGTCGTAGGCCCAATCGGTGGCCTGCATGTGCTGGTAGAGGTAGCCCACGCGCACGGCGCGGCTGTCGTCGAGTCGCCAGCGCAGCCCGGCCCGCAACTCCACCGTGCGGGTGGTGATGTCGGGCAGCGGCGTGGCGGCAATGTAGTAGGCCGCCACGGTGCCGGCCGCCGCACCGGTGACCGCCAGCGGGTTGTTGGCATAGTTGCCGCCGGCCGTGTCGTTGGCGGTGCGCGCCGAGGTGTACGACAGGCCGCCGCTCAGATCGAGCTTGCCGCCGGCCAGGTTCTTCTGCGTGCCCGCGATGCCCAGTGTGCTGACGCGGTCGCGGTTGTCGGCCTTCCAGTCCAGGCAGGGGTCGATCTTGTTGTTGGCGTTGCGCAGCGCGATGGTGGCGAAGCAGCCGCCCGAGATCGCCGTGAAGCCGTTGACGTTGACGGCCGTGCTGTTGGCCGTGTAGCTGTTGCCGGCGCTGGTGGTGTGCTGGTCCTCGAAGGTGACATAAGCCGCGAGACTGGTGTTTTCGCTCGGCGCCCAGCTGCCGTCCAGGTTGGCCGTCCAGCCGCGCGCCTTCTGCAGGCCGTAGACCGAGTGCGTGTAGTCGTCGCCATTGAGGTCCAGGCCCGCCTGCAGGCTGACGGTGTCGCTGGCCTGCCAGGTCAGGGCCGACCGCAGCTTGTCGCGCTTGCGGTCGGCCATGTCGTAGCGGCGCATGCCCGGCAACTCGCTGATGCGGTTCTGGTTGGCATACAGGCTGTTGGACAGTGCGTTGTTGTTGGCGAAGAAGAACGCAGCGGGGCTGCCGGCGGCCGGCAGGGGGTTCAGGCCCAGCGCCGGCCCGTAGCCGGTCACGCCCAACTGGGTCATGGTGCCGTAGGCAGTGCTGCCGCCGGGCGCCCCGGTGGGCGACACATTGGCCATCGGCACCAGGGCCAGGAAGGCGTTTTCGTTGTAGTCCACCGTGCGTTCGGCGTGGGTCAACCCGACCCGGCCGCTCAAGGAATCGGTGGCGTTGAACAGCAGTTCCAGCCGTACCGTGTCTTCGTCGGTCTTGTTGGCGTCCGCGCAGGCGATCCAGCTGCCGTTGCACCAGTGGTCGACCTTCTGCTTCTGGTAGCCCACCCGCACGGTCTGGCCCGGGGCCAGCCTGTAGTCGCCGTCCAGGTCCACCTGGTGCAGCTTGCGGCTGTAGGCCCGGTTGGCGTTGATGTTCGCATTGGAGCCCAGGCCCAGCGTGGGGTAGGCGCCGTTGAATACCGAACTGCCGGCGTTGCCGCTGCGCAATTCGCTTGCGTCATAGAAGGCGTAGTTGTTCACGGGCGTCTGGTTGTCGCGCTCGTCGAACTTGTAGGCCGCGGACAGGTTTAGCCCCGCGATCGGCCTCGAGGCCAGGCGCAGGTGCAGTGCACGGTTGACCACCAGGGCCTGCGCCGAGCCCTGCGGCACCAGCACCGTGCTGATGTCGGTGACGAAGGGCGCGTTCTGGGTGCTGCGGCCAAAGCTCACGCCGCCCGACAGCCGCGTGCTGCTGCCCAGGCGGTACTGGGCATTGACGCCGAGCTGGTGCAACTCGTTGCTGGGCGCCGAACTCATGGTCTGCGAGTTGGGCGCTGATCCCGGCGTGGCCCAGTTGGCCCAGGTCATCGAGGGCACGTTGTTGGTCAGCGTCGACAGCAGGTAGTGGCTCTGAACCACCAACCGGTCGCCCGTGTAGTTCAGGCCCAGCGTGATCTGCTCGTGGCTCTGGTCGATCAGGTCGGGGATGATGGTGGAAATGTCGCCGCCGGTGAAGCGCGTGATGGTGCCCATGGCCTTCAGGCCGTTGCGGTCTTCGTGGCGCAGGTTGGCCGTGAGGTCCCAGCGGCTGTCGAGATTGAGCAGTGCGTTGAACTCCAGCCTCTTGCGCTGGGTGCCCAGGCGTACCGTCTGGAAGGCCGGCAGGTCGGCCGACTGGATGGCCGAGGCCGTGGCCAGCTGGGCCGCCGTGGGCGCCGTGTACACACCGCTGACCAACCCGTTGGAGGCCGTCACGTCGCTGGACAGGCCGCGGGCGTTGGCCCCCGTGGCGCTGACCCGGGGCACCAGCGGCACCAGCCAGTTGGAGGGCAGGGTCAGGACGTGGGTGCCGGCGCCCAGCAGGGGCGTCTGGTAGGTGTCGGAGCGGTTGCGCTGCAACTCGTCGTACGTGACGCTGAAGCGCCCCTGGCCCTGTTGCGAGGCCTCGGCCCCCAGGCTGCGTGAATCGGTGCCCAGCTGCAGGCCCCAGACGCGCCAGCGCGACGCATCGTCGCTGTCCCAGCGGCCGCCGCCGCGCAGGTCGAAGGCACCCACGCCGAAGGTGCCCTTGCGCTTGATGCCGTCGTATTCGTGGGCCTTGGCCGACGCATCGCTGGTGTTGCCGATGCCCACCTCCACCGTGGACGTGGGTTGGGTCAATGCCGCCGTGGCGGCGTCTTCGGCCAGCGCCATGCGGGGGGTGCAGACGGTGCCGGCCGCCCCCATGGCCAGCAGGGCGCCCCGCAGAGCGGCCACCGAAGGCCGCAACGCGCAGGCACGGGGAATGGGGAGGTGCAGAAGGGACATGAGTGTCTCCTTGAAGGGGTGCCGTGGTCAGCGCTGGAACTTCGCGCCGGCGGGGTGGTTGGAGCCGTGGACCAGCACGTGGCAGTTCAGGCAGGCCCTTCCGACCAACTGGGCACGCGCCGCGGCGTTGGCCAGCGGGTTGATGCCATTGACCGTGGTCAGGTTGCCCCCGGCGAGGTTCGCGCCGCTGTTGGCCTGTGCGCCGTGGTCTCCGCTGTGGCACTGCTGGCACAGCATCGGCGGCCGGGCCTTCAGCAAAGGCGCGTTGGTCGAGCCGTGCGGCGTGTGGCAGGTGGTGCAATCTTCGGCCACCGGGGCGTGCTCCCACAGGAAGGGGCCGCGCTTCTCGGCGTGGCAGCTGGTGCAGGTGGCGTTGACCGAGTCCTTGGCCAGCAGCTTGGGCCCGGTCGTGCCGTGCGGGTTGTGGCAGTCGCTGCAGGCCATCTTGCCGGCGGCCAGCGGGTGGGTGGAGATGCGGTGCGTCTGCGCGCGCTCGGTCTTGTGGCAGGCAAAGCACACCTCGGGCTGCGTGGCCTTGGTCAGCACCGGGTCGGTCTTGCGGTGCACCGAGTGGCAGGCTGCGCAGGGCACGTTGCGCGACTCGTGTGCGCTGCCGTCCCAGTGCATGCGCAGCCCGCCCTTGTGGCAGGCGATGCAGGTCTCGCTCTGGATGCGCGGGTCGCTGGCATGGTTGACCGTCGTGTCGGTCTTGTAGACGACTTCGGGCGCCGGTCGGCTGGCGTTGCCCAGGCCCTTGCCGCCCGCCACGTGCTCGTTGCTCTTGCCGTGGCAGGACTGGCAACTCGGCGTGCGGCTGTCTGCCTTCACGCCGTGCCGTGTTTGGTAGATCGAGAAAATCGGCTTGTTGTCGGTCTCGTCGTGGCACTTGGTGCACACGGCGTCCTGCGCCAACGCTTCCACCAGCCTCGGCGTCGGGCTCGGGGCCTCGGCCGCCAGTGCCGGGGTACCCATCAGGCAGGCGAGCGCCAGCCCGACGCACAACCGCGTCATCCAGACCATCTTCGTCTCCTTGCAGGGCAGCCCGGGGGCGCGGCTCAGGCCGCGGGGGGCCGCGGGGGGCTCAGCGCGACAGGATCCAGCCGATGAGGTTCTTCAACTCGGCGGGGTCCTTGACCTTGACGATCTTGTGTTCCTCTTCGTGTCCGTCGGGGAACTTGGCCTTCTCACCGGTGGTGAGATGCGTCGTCAAGCGGGCCTCGGCGTCGGCCTTGCCCTTGTATTTCGCTGCTACCTCCTGGTAGGAGGGACCGTCCTTCTTCTTTTCCACCCCGTGGCACTTGAAGCAGTTGTTCTGCCTCGCGGTGGCCTCTGCCGCCGCCGCGTCCACGGCCATCGCGGATCCGGTGCCGGTGGCCAGGCACAGGGCCAGGCCAAGGGACTTGCCAAAATTCCGGATCGATTGCCTTGTCGGTTTGTTCGTCATGTGCGCTCCGTTCGCTTCAGGTTGTCTGGCCTTCGAGGGCCGTGCGCCAGGACTTCAGCGCATTCTTTTTGTTCAGGTTGCCAAGGTACGCCTTTGCGGGCGCGTCGGGGGTCTTGATTCACCGATCCTTGATGCGAATCAATCCTGGTCCGCGCTTGGGCCGAACCTTGACGTCAAGCGGCCCTGTCATCCGTTCGTTGGCGAACATAGCGAGGCGCCGGGCGCCTCTTTTTCATTGCCGGCGTCAGCGTGCGGGTTTGCCCGAGGGGGCGCCCAGCATGTGCTCGCGCAGGCCTGCCAGTGGCACGCTCTGGTGGCTGGTCAGCAGCACGGCGCCGCCGCGCCGGCCCTGTGCCGAGATCAACTCCGACAAGGTCTGCACGCTGGCCGTGTCGAGCGAGTCGTAGGGCTCGTCCAGGATCCAGGTTCGCGGTGCATCGTCCAGCGCCAGCCGCGCCAGGGCGCCGCGCCGACGCTGACCCTGCGAGAGCGTGCGGACGGCCGCGTTGCGGTGGGCCGACAGGCCGGCGCGCTCCACCGCGGCGCGGGCCCGTTCGGCCGCATCGGGCAGGCCCGCCAGGCGGGCCAGGAAGCTCAACGATTCGAGCAGGCTCAGGTCGTCCTTCAAGGCATTGGCATGCCCGATGTAGACCACCCCCGTGCCGGCTTGCGCCCGGGCCTTGCGCAGCGGCTGGCCGTTCCAGGTGACCACGCCCGCTGCCGGCTCCGACAGGCCACAGAGCATGCGCATCAGGCTGGTCTTTCCGCTGCCGTTGGTGCCGCGCAGCCATGTCAGCGAGCCCGGCGGCAGGGCGATGTCGAGTTGCTCGAACAGGAGGCGCCGGCCGCGACGGCAACTGAGCCCGCAGCCTTCCAGCAGCCCGGTCGGCTCGGCGGGTGCGGTGGCGGTGGTGGTGGCGGTGGCGGTGGGCATCGGTGCGATGATCGGCGCCCGGACTCTAGCCGAGCGCGGCGCCCCCCGCGGCCCGGCCCCGGCCCGATGCCCCGGACCGGGCTGCGGCGCAGCAACGCTGGCGTTACGTTGCGGGCCGACAGTGCCGGGTGCAACCCGAGGCGCAACCGCTCATGAAGGCTACCCCGTTGGCAAGAAACCGGCCGCCCTGGTGGGCCGCGCTGAGCCTCGCATCAAGCCTGTGCCTGTGCCTGGGCCTGGAGGGCTGCGCCACGCCCGAGGCCGGCTCGCACCGCGCCGAGGCGCCGCCGACGGCCCTCGAGGCGGCCGCCCTGCGGCAGTTTGCCGCCCAGGGCTATGCGGCACTGGAACACCATGCCGTGGACACCCGCACTCAGGAGTGGATCGTGGCGGGCCAGCCGGTGGCGCTGGCATGGACCGCGCCGTTGGACGCGCCGCCGGCCGACGGCTGGCCGGTGGTGATCTACCTGCCGGGCCTGGGTGAATCCAGCATGGCCGGGATGGCGTGGCGGCAGGCCTGGGCCGAGGCCGGGTACGCAGTGTTTTCGGTGCAGGCGCTGCCCGAAGACGCCCACGCGTGGCAGTCGGAACTGGCCCGAATGGGCGAGTTCAAGGCGCTCGGCCGCCAGCGCTACGGCGGTGCTGCCCTGGCCGAGCGCGTGCGCCGGCTGGACGCCGTGCTGTCCCAGGCCCGGGCGGCCGCAGCGGCGACGAACCCGGCCGGTCGGACCTGGCCCGCTCCCGACTGGCGCCGCACGGTGCTCGCCGGCTTCGACCTGGGGGCCTACACCGCGATGGCCCTGGTGGGCGAGCAGGTCCGCGGCGCCGACCTGGGGCCAGCGCCCCTCGGCGGCGTGACGGTGCGGGCGGCCATCGCCCTGAGTCCGTACGCCGACCTCACCGCGGGCGGCATCGACACCCGCTATGCCCAGGTCCGCACGCCCGTGCTGTGCATCACCAGCGATGCCGACGGCGATGCCCTGGGCCTGGTCACCAGCCCGGCGCTGCGGCAGGCGCCCTATGAAGGCATGCCGCCTTCGGGCAAGGCCTTGCTCACCGTGCAGGGCTTGAGCCACGCCCGGCTGGCAGGGTCGGCGGCGGCCGGGACCGCTGGCCGTGACGATGGCCCGGCCGCTCCACGCGAGCCCGGCGCCCAGGCCACGCGCCCGGAAGGGCCGGACCGCGACCGCGGTGGCAGCGCCGGCACGGCCAACCCCGGCGGACGGCGGCGGGGCGCGGCTGGCGAGCTGGCGGCGGCGCGCACCCGCAGCCCCGCCAGCGCGGAGCCGGCGGCCGGGTTGTCGGCCAGCGTTCAACAGATGCGGCTGATCGTGGCGCAGGACGTGAGCACCGCCTTTCTGGATGCGCACGTCAAGAACGACGAATTGGCTCGCAATTGGTTGGCCTCCGGTGCCAGCCGCTGGCTCGCGGCCGGTGCGGCCTTGCGCCAGAAGTAGGCCGTTGTCCCTGCATGGGCAGGGGCGCACCAAGCCGGGGCTGGCATGTTGCGTGCAAGTGCATGGGCTGTTGTATTCCAATCGGAGTCCCATCCATGTCCTTTGCCTGCCCGAGCCGTGCCCCCCGGCTCATCCACCGGCTGATCGCCGCCGGCCTGATCCTGGCCGCCACGGTCGGCGCCCGGGCCGAGACCGTGGCCCGCTACGGCATCTCCATGGCCGATATTCCGCTGACCACGGGCCAGCCCGACCGGGGCGCCGGGGCCTACCAGTTCACCGGCCACACCATCTATGACCCGCTCATCGCCTGGGAGGCCAATATCGGCACCCGGCCCGGCAAGCTCGTGCCGGGCCTGGCCACCGAGTGGAAGGTCGATCCCAAGGACCAGAAGGTCTGGCGCTTCACCCTGCGCAAGGGCGTCAAGTTCCACGATGGTTCCGACTTCACGGCCGACGCCGTGGTGTGGAACCTCGAGAAGGTGCTCAACGACAAGAGCCCGCAGTTCGACGCCAAGCAGGCGGCGCAGGTGCGGCCGCGCATCCCCTCCATCGCGAGCTTTCGCAAGATCGACGACCACACGGTGGAGATCACGACCAAGGACGTCGACGCCCTGTTCCCTTACCAGCTGCCCTGGTTCCTGATCGGCAGCCCCGTGCAGTGGGAGAAGTTGGGCCGTGATTGGGCCAAGGTGGCGCTTCAGCCCTCGGGCACCGGGCCTTTCAAGCTCGACAAGCTGGTGCCGCGCGAGCGTGCCGACCTGGTCAAGAACGCCAGCTACTGGGACAAGACGCGCATCGCCAAGACCGATCGCATCGTGCTGCTGCCCATCCCCGACGCCCTGACGCGGGCCAACGCCCTGCTCAACGGCCAGGTCGACCTGATCGAGACGCCGCCGCCCGATGTGCTGCCCCAGCTCAAGGCCTCAGGCTTCAGGGTGGTGCAGAACGTCACCCCGCATGTGTGGCCGTATCACTTCAGCACGCAGCCCGGTTCGCCCTGGCTGGACGTCCGCGTGCGCAAGGCCGTGAACCTGGCGATCGACCGCGACGCCATCGTCAAGCTCCTGGGCGGCCAAGCCGTGCCGGCCAAGGGCCAGCTCGACCCCACCAGCCCGTGGTTCGGCAAGCCCAGCTTCGACATCAAGTACGACCTGCCTGCCGCCCGCGCGCTGATGGCGCAGGCCGGCATCACCAAGGCCAACCCGCTGAAGGCCAAGGTCATCATCGCCCAGGGCGGTACGGGGCAGATGCTGTCGCTGCCGATGAACGAGTTCATCCAGCAGAGCCTGGCCGAGATCGGCATCCAGATCGAGTTCGAGGTGGTCGAGCTCGAGAACCTCTACCTGCACTGGCGCTCGGGGGCCAAGGCCGACATGAACGCCGGCAAGGGCATCACCGCGATCAACCTGGGCTATGTCACGGCCGACCCCTTCTACGCCCTGACGCGCTTCGCCTATGGCCGCTATGTGGCGCCCAACGGCGTGAACTGGGGCGGCTACGACAACCCGAAGGTCAACGAAGCGATCGACAAGATCCGTGTGAGCTTCGACACCAAGGTGCAGGACCAGTTGCTCGCCTTCGTGCACCAGCAGATGGTGGACGACGCCCTGATGCTGTGGGTGGTGCATGACACCAACCCGCACGCCCTGTCGCCCAAGGTCAAGCAGTTCGTGCAGGCGCAGCACTGGTTCCAGGATCTGACCACCATCGGCATGTAAGCAGCCGCCCCTTGCCCACTTCCGACTCCTGACCATGCTGGGTTACCTGCTCAAGCGCCTGCTGTATGCGCTGCCCACGGCGCTGGGCGTGACCATCGTGTCCTTCCTGCTGGTGTACATCGCACCGGGCGACGCGCTGAACGCCGTGGCACCCGCCGATGCGCCGGCCGAGGTCATCGAGGCCTTGAAGGTCACCTATGGACTGGACCGCCCGCTGCCCGTGCGCTACGGGTTGTGGCTGGCGCGGGCGTTGCACGGCGACCTGGGTGCGTCCATCGCCACGGGCCGAGCCGTGGCTTCCGAGGTCGTCAGCGCGGTGGGCAACACGCTGCTGCTGGCCGCCGCCGCGGCGCTGGTGGGCGTGAGCCTGGGCTGCGTGCTGGGTGCGCTGGCGGGCTACCGCGCGGGCAGCTGGGTCGACAGGCTGGCCAGTGCCTTGTCGGTGGTGGGCGTGAGCATCCCGCACTACTGGCTGGGGCTGGTGTTGACCATCGTGTTCTCGATCAAGCTCGGCTGGCTGCCGGCCATGGGGGCCAGTCCGGGTGGATCGGGCGTCTGGGAATGGGACGTGGCACACCTGCGCCACCTGCTTCTGCCGGCGGCCACCCTGTGCGTCATCCCCATGGGCATCGTCACGCGCACCGTGCGGGCCCTGGTGGCCGAGACACTGAACCAGGAATTCGTCGTGGCGCTGCGGGCGCGGGGCCTCGGGCCCTCGGCGATCTTCGTGCACGTCGCGCGCAACGCCCTGCCCACGGTGCTGGCGGTGGCCGGGCTGCAGGTTGGCTACCTGATGGGTGGCTCCATCCTCGTCGAAACGGTCTTTGCCTGGCCGGGCACGGGCTTCCTGTTGAACACGGCCATCTTCCAGCGCGACCTGCCGCTGCTGCAGGGCACGATCCTCGTGCTGTGCCTGTTCTTCGTCGTGCTGAACCTGCTGGTGGACATGCTGCAGCCGCTGATCGATCCGCGCATCGCCCGCGCCTGAAGCCGAGATGACCGCCATGATCCAGACAGGGCCGCGCACCCCGGCCGAAGCCAGCGTGACGGCGCCTCGGGTGGTGCGCGGGGGTTACTGGGCCGGTGTGCTGCGCCGAATGGGCCGCGATCGCGTGGCCATGGCCAGTGCGGCCGTGCTCGCGCTCATCGTGCTGGGCGCCCTGTTGGCGCCCTGGGTGGTGCCGGCCGACCCCTACAAGGCCAGCATGCTGCGCCGCCTGCTGCCCATCGGCAGCACGGGCTACTTGCTGGGCAGCGACGAGCTCGGGCGCGACATGCTCTCGCGGCTGATCTACGGCGGCCGCCTGTCGCTGCTGATGGGCGTGCTGCCGGTGGGCCTGGCCTTCGTGATCGGCACCACCGTGGGCCTGATCGCCGGCTACGTGGGCGGCCGTACCAACATGCTGGTGATGCGCACCCTGGACATCTTCTACGCCTTCCCGTCGGTGCTGCTGGCGGTGGCGGTGGCCGGCGCGCTGGGGCCCGGCATGAGCAACAGCCTGATTGCGCTGACGCTGGTTTTCGTACCCCAGGTGGTGCGCGTGGCCGAAAGCGTCACCACGCAGGTGCGTCGGCTGGACTACGTCGATGCGGCCCGCCTGAGCGGCGCCGGCGTGCTGTCGATCATCCGCGTGCACGTCATGCCCAACGTGCTGGGGCCGGTGTTCGTGTACGCCACGGGCCTGGTGAGCGTGAGCATGATCCTCGCCTCGGGCCTGTCGTTCCTGGGGCTGGGCGTGCGCCCGCCCGAGCCCGAGTGGGGCCTGATGCTCAATACCCTGCGGTCGGCCATCTACCTGAACCCCGGCGTGGCGGCGCTGCCGGGCGTGATGATCTTCATCACCTCGATGGCCTTCAACCTGCTGGCCGACGGCGCCCGCTCGGCCATGGACCTGCGCCGATGACATCCGCCTCCGACCCCTCGCTCGACCGCGGCGGCCCCGCGCAGCCGCTCCTGCGCGTGCAGGGCCTGAAGAAGCACTTCGCCATCCGCAGCGGGCCTTTCGAGCGCGGCGGCAAGACGCTCCGCGCGGTGGACGGCGTGAGTTTCGAGGTGGCCAAGGGCCAGACTTTGGGCATCGTGGGCGAGTCGGGCTGCGGCAAGAGCACCACCGCGCGGCTCATCGCCCGGTTGCTGCCGGCCGATGGCGGTGAACTCGTCTTCGACGGTGAAGGCGTGGCCGAGTTCGGCGGCCTGGCGCTGAAGGACTTCCGCCGCCAGTTGCAGATGGTGTTCCAGGATTCGCAGGCCTCGCTGAACCCGCGGCTGACGGTGCTGGATGCCGTGGCCTACGGGCCGCAGGTGCACGGCGTGCCCAAGGCGCAGGCGCTGGAGCGCTCGCGCTCGCTGCTGCAGCGCGTGGGGCTGGCGCCGGCGCAGTTCGGCGGGCGTTACCCGCACGAGCTGTCGGGCGGGCAGCGCCAGCGCGTGAACATCGCCCGCGCCCTGGCCTTCGAGCCGCGCCTGCTGATCCTGGACGAGGCCGTGGCCGCGCTGGACAAGTCGGTGCAGGCGCAGGTGCTCAACCTGCTGCAGGAGCTCAAGGCCGAGCAGGGCCTGACCTACGTCTTCATCTCGCACGATCTGCACGTGGTGCAGTACCTGGCCGACCGGGTGCTGGTGATGTATCTGGGGCAGGTGGTGGAAACGGGCCCGGTGGAAGCGCTGTATGCCGCCCCGATGCACCCGTACACGCGGGCGCTGCTGGCGGCTTCGCCGTCGATGGACCCGGCCCGCCGCACGCTGTCGGCCCCGCTGTCCGGCGACCCGCCCAACCCCATCGATCCGCCCAGCGGCTGCCGCTTCCGCGACCGCTGCCCCCAGGCCCATGCGGTCTGCGCTTCGGCCGCGCCGCCGCTGCGCGAAGCCGGCGCAGGGCATTGGGTGGCCTGCCACATCGGTGACGCTGCCGCCGGGCACCCGGGGGCCCTTCCGGCATGAGCGAGAACCTGCTGTCGGTGCGCGACTTGTGCGTGCACTTCACCGGTGCCCGCGAGACCGCGGCCGTCCGCGGACTGAGCTTCGACGTGGCCCCGGGCGAGGTGCTCGCGCTGCTGGGTGAGTCCGGCTCCGGCAAGAGCGTGACGCTGCGGGCCCTTTTGCGGCTGCACGAGCCGCGGCACACGCGCATCACGGGCCAGGTGATGGTGGCCGGGCAGGACGTCCTGGCGATGGACGCAGCGGCCCTGCGGCGCCTGCGGGGTGGCATGGTGTCGATGGTGTTCCAGGAGCCGGGCCTGGCTTTCGATCCGGTCTACTCCATCGGCCGGCAGATCGCCGAGGCCGTGCGGGCACATGAGGGCATCGGCGCCGATGCCGCCCGGCAGCGCGCCCTGCAGATGCTCGACCGGGTGCAGATGCCGCAGGCGCGACGCCGCCTGGACGCCTTTCCGCACGAGCTGTCGGGCGGCATGCGCCAGCGCGCGATGATCGCCCTGGCTCTGGCCTGCAGCCCGCGCCTGCTGCTGGCCGACGAGCCCACCACCGCCCTGGACGCCACGGTGCAGATCCAGATCCTGCTGCTGCTGCGCGAACTGCAGCGGGAGACCGGCATGGCGGTGATCTTCGTCACCCACGACATCGGCGCGGCCGTCGAGGTGGCCGATCGGATCGCGGTGATGTATGCCGGCCGCTTCGTCGAAGAAGGGCCCGTGGCCCCCATCGTGCAGCAGCCGCGCCACCCGTACACGGCCGGCTTGCTGGCGGCCAGTGCCGTGCAGGCCCACCGCGGCCGACCGCTGCCAGCCATTCCCGGCGCCCCGCCCGACCTGTCCGCGCTACCGCCAGGCTGTGCCTTCGCACCGCGCTGCGCATCGGCCAGCGCCGACTGTGCGCAGGCGCCGGCCCTGCACTGGGCGCCCGGGCCGCAGGGCTCGCGCGCCCTGGCCTGCTGGCACCCGTTGCAGCCGGCCCCGGCGAACGCCTGAAACCCGTCTGCGGCCCGGGCCGCCCTTTACTTCGCTGTGATAGGGTTGTCCGAAACACCCGGAGTGACCCATGGCCGAAGGCACCTCATTCGATGGATCGTTCACCCAGTCCAGCACCAGCTCGGTCTCGACGCTGATCGACGCGGCCGCACATGCCGTCGAAGCCAGGGTCATCGCCTGGCGCCGCGACCTGCACGCCAACCCCGAGCTCGGCAACCGTGAGTTCCGGACCGCGGCCATCGTGGCCGAGCACCTGCGAGCACTCGGTTTCGACGAGGTGCGCACCGAAGTGGCCCACACGGGCGTGGTGGGCCTGCTCAAGGGCGCCCTGCCGGGCCCCGTGGTGGCGCTGCGCGCCGACATGGACGGACTGCCCGTCACCGAAGTGGTGGACCTGCCCTTTGCCTCGAAGGTGAAGACGCAGTGGAACGGCGAGACCGTGGGCGTCATGCACGCCTGCGGCCACGATTGCCACGTGTCGATCCTCATGGGCGTGGCCGAAGTGCTGGCCGGCGTGCGCGGGCAGCTGCGCGGATCGGTGAAGTTCATCTTCCAGCCCGCCGAGGAGATGCCGCCCGAGGGCGAAGACGGCGGCGCCAAGATGATGATCGAGCAGGGCGCCCTGCAGAACCCCTTGCCGCAGGCCATCTTCGGCCTGCACGTGACCTCGCGCCTGCCCCTGGGCGTGGTGGGCTACCGCCCCGGCCCCACCATGGCCAGCTCCGACAAGCTCAAGATCACCGTGCACGGCCGGCAGACCCACGGCGCCGCGCCCTGGCTGGGCGTGGACCCCATCGTCACGGCGGCGCAGGTGGTGCTGGGCCTGCAGACCGTGGTCAGCCGCGGCCTGGACCTGACGCACGAGCCCGCGGTGGTCACCATCGGTGCGATCAAGGGCGGCGTGCGCGAGAACATCATCCCCGACAGCGTGGAGATGCGCGGCACCATCCGCACCTTCGACGAAGCCATGCGCGACGATGTCCACGAGCGTGTCACCACGATGGCCGAGGCCATCAGCCGCGGCTCGCGCGCCACCTGCACGGTCTGCATCAACAAGAACTACCCCGTCACCATCAACGACCCGGCGCTCACGCACGCCATGGTGCCCACGCTGCAGCGCGTGGCCGGGCCCGAAGGGCTGATGCTGGTCAACAAGGTCACCGGTTCGGAAGATTTCTCGTTCTTCCAGCGCCTGGTGCCGGGCCTGTTCTTCTTCATCGGCGTCACGCCCCCGGGCACCGACCCCGCCAAGGCGCCGTCCAACCATTCGCCGCGCTTCTACGCCGATGAGCGGGCGCTGATCCTGGGCGTGCGTGCGCTGGCCCACGTGGCCTGCGATTACCTCGAATCGGCCCGCTGAATGGAACACACCGTCCAGGTGCCCGACGAGGCGCAGGCAACCCACGTCGTGCCGGGTGAAGAGTGCGTGCTGGTGCTGCAGGGCGGCGGGGCGTTGGGCGCCTACCAGGCCGGCGTGTTCGAGGCCCTGGCAGCCGCCTACCGTGAGCCCACCTGGGTGGCGGGCATCTCCATCGGCGCCATCAACGCCGCACTGATCGTGGGCAACCCCCCTGAGCTTCGGGTGGCCCGCCTGCGCGAGTTCTGGGAACTGGTCAGTTCGTCCGTGCCGTCCCACTCGCAGGCCTTTGCCGCGCCGGCCTTCGGCCATGCGCTGTCGCCGGCCCGCGAGGCGCTGAACGAGGCCAGTGCCACGCAGGCCCTGCTTTTCGGGGTGCCGGGTTTCTTCAAGCCCCGCTTCCCGCCCGCGCCGCTGCAGCCGCCCGGCACCCTGCCGGCCATCAGTTACTACGACACCGAGCCGCTGAAGGCCACGCTGGAACGCCTGGTGGACTTCGACCGCATCAACCACGGCCACGTGCGCTTGTCGGTCGGTGCGGTGAATGTGCGAACGGGCAACTTCACCTACTTCGACACCGGCAAGCCGCACCACCACATCGACGCCCGCCACATCATGGCCAGCGGTGCACTGCCCCCGGGCTTCGCACCCGTGGAGATCGACGGCCAGTTCTACTGGGATGGCGGCCTGGTCTCCAACACCCCGCTGCAGTACGTGCTGGACCAGCCCGGCCACCCCGAGCGGCAACGGCGATTGATCTTCCAGGTCGACCTGTTCTCGGCCCGCGGCGAAATGCCGGTCAACCTGGGCGAGGTGACCGAGCGCGAGAAGGACATCCGCTTCTCCAGCCGCACGCGGCTGAACACCAGCATGGAGCTCGACCGCGAGGTCATCGCGCAGGCCGCCGCGCGCCTGCTGGGCAAGCTGCCGCCCGAGCTTCGCGACGACCCCGATGCCCAGGCCCTGGCACGGCTGCGGCATTGCCAGCATGCGGTGGACGTGGTGCACCTGATCTACCGCAGCAAGCACTACGAGACGCAGTCCAAGGACTACGAGTTCTCGCGCCAGTCGATGCTGGAGCACTGGCACACCGGCTTGGACGACATGGGCAGGAGCCTGAGCGATTCGCGCTGGGTGTCGCATCGCCACGATGGAACCGGCGTGCACGTCTTCGACCTGACCCGCAAGCGGTCCGAGGAGGGATCTTCGACATGAAGGCCGACGACGTCCGCAAGACCGCCTTTGCGATGCCGCTCACCAGCCCGGCCTTCCCACCCGGGCCGTACCGCTTCATCAACCGCGAATTCCTCATCATCGCGTACCGCACCGACCCCGACGCCCTGCGCGCGGTGGTGCCCGAGCCCCTGCAGGTGGGTGAGCCCATCGTCAAGTACGAGTTCATCCGCATGCCCGATTCCACGGGCTTCGGCGACTACACCGAGTCGGGTCAGGTCATCCCCGTGACCTTCGAGGGCCAGGCCGGCGGGTATGTGCATTCGATGTACCTGAACGACGAAGGCCCGATCGCCGGCGGGCGTGAGCTGTGGGGCTTCCCCAAGAAGCTGGCCGCGCCGAAGCTGACGGTGGAAGTGGACACCCTGCTGGGCACCCTGGACTACGGCCCGGTGCGCGTGGCCACCGCCACCATGGGCTACAAGCACCGCCGGCTCGACCCCGCCGCGGTGCTGGCGGCGCTGAGCGCCCCGAACTACCTGCTCAAGATCATCCCCCACGTGGACGGCAGCGTGCGCATCTGCGAGCTGGTGCGCTATTACCTGGAAGACATCACGGTCAAGGGCGCCTGGACGGGCCCGGCCGCCCTGGAGCTGGCGCACCACGCGCTGGCGCCTGTGGCCCAGTTGCCGGTGCTGGAGATCCTTTCCTGCAGCCACATCCTCACCGACATGACGCTCGGCCTGGGCTCGGTCGTCCACGATTACATGGCCCACCCATCAACTGGAGTCACCGCATGAAACTCAAGGACAAAGTCTGCATCGTCACTGGCGCCGCCAGCGGCATCGGCAAGGAAATCGCGCTGACCTATGCCCGTGAAGGCGGCAAAGTGGTCATTGCCGACATGAACAAGCCCGCGGCCCAGGCCACGGCCGATGAGATCAACGCCGGCGGCGGCACCGCCATGGCCGTGGCCATGGACGTGACCAGCGAAGAGCAGGTCAACGCCGCGGTGGCCGAGGTCGTGGCGGCATACGGTGGCGTGGACGTGCTGGTGAGCAATGCAGGCATCCAGATCGTGCACCCGGTGGAAGAGTTTCCCTTCGCCGACTGGAAGAAGATGCTGGCCATCCACCTGGACGGCGCCTTCCTCACCACCAAGGCCTGCGTGCCGCACATGAAGGCTTCCGGCAAGGGTGGCACCATCATCTACATGGGCTCGGTGCATTCCAAGGAAGCCTCGGTGCTCAAGAGCGCCTACGTCACGGCCAAGCACGGGTTGATCGGCCTGTGCAAGACGGTCTCCAAGGAAGGCGGCAAGTTCGGCATCCGCGCCAACGTCATCTGCCCGGGCTTCGTGCGCACGCCGCTGGTGGACAAGCAGATCCCCGAGCAGGCTGCCGCACTGGGCATCAGCGAAGACGACGTGATCAAGAAGGTCATGCTCAAGGAAACCGTGGATGGCGAGTTCACCACCGTGCAGGACGTGGCCGAGGTGGCCCTGCTCTTTGCCGGGTTCAACTCCAATGCCCTCACGGGCCAGTCGCTCATCGTCAGCCACGGCTGGAACATGCAGTAACTTTGCTGCACTGCGGGAATGCTTCGTGCATGGCGTCAGGGTAAGCCCTGACCCCCCCACGCCGAAGGAGCCTTCCATGACCGATGCCGTTGCACCCCCCACGGACACCGCGTTCTCGCATTGCAAACCCCGGGACACCGTCTATCGCAGCGACGGTCTGCGCGACTTCTTCCTCTACCGCGACCTGGGCGTGGCCGAAGCCACCAAAGGCAAGGTGCTGGCGCAACTGGTCATCGCGCACAACGCACCCGAGAAGGGCACCGGATGGCACCGGCACGAGGCGGACTTCCACATCGTGATCATGCTGCGCGGCTGGGCCCGCTTCATGTACGAAGACCAGGAGACGCTCGTCAGCGCCGGTGACTGCGTGCACCAGCGCCCGGGTGTGAAGCACTACCTGTTCGACTATTCGCCCGACATGGAGTACCTGGAAGTCGTCGGGCCGGCCGACTTCACGACGGTGGAGGTGGCGCCGGTGTGCGACATCCCGCCGGTGGAAGGCTGGGCCCTCTGAGGCCGCTCCCGGCGCAGCGCCGGACGGCCGCCGCTAGAACTCGACCTCGAGTTCGTCGATGGCCTCAGGCTCCAGCAGCGCCGCAGCCGTCCATTCCTGCATCTCGGGCATGGCCATGATGGCGCGGCAATAGGCGGCGCAGGCGGCGTCTTCGACCGTCACGTCGTAGGTGATCAGCCGCGTCACGACGGGTGCGTACATCGCATCGGCCATGGTGCGGTGCGCGCCGTACAGGTAAGGCCCGCCGTGTGCATCCAGGCAAGTCTTCCAGATCTCCAGCACGCGGGCGATGTCGGTCTGCGCGCGGCTCCAGACCTTGTAGCCCGGGAAGTGGCCCTTCAGGTTCATGGGCAGGGCCGAACGCAGGCTGGTGAAGCCGGAATGCATCTCGCCGCAGATGGCTCGGCAGTGCGCGCGGGCCGCGCGAGCGTCCGGCAGCAACCCGGCCTTGGGTTTGATTTCGTTCAGGTATTCGGCGATGGCCAGGGTGTCCCAGACCGTGACGCCACTGTGCCGCAGGCAAGGCACCAGCATCGAAGGCGCCAGCAGCAGCATCTCGGCCTTGGCGTCGGCGTCGTCGGGGGCCAGCATCAGCTCTTCGAAGTCGAGCCCTGCGAAGCGGGCCAGCAGCCAGCCACGCAAGGACCACGACGAATAGTTCTTGCTGCTGAGGGTCAGCGTGGTGCGGGCCATCGTTTGTCTCCTGTTCGCACCCTGCCATGGTGCAAGCCACATGCCAATCCCGTGGCTGGATCAAAAAATGGGCCTTCGGCGCCGTGACTGGTCCGTAACTTGCCTGTTTCCCGGCCTCTGCCACCGCATTTGCCAGGCGCTCCCGACCCGATGCTCTATTCTGTATTCCAGGCCTTCCAGGACGGCATCGGCCCGTGGCAGTTCTCGGCCGCCTGGTCGGCCCAATGGATGGGGTTCGGCCTGCAACAACTGGGTGAATGGCCTGCGCCGCCCCTCTCGCGCGAGATGGCGGCAGCTTCCGAGGTCTTCTCGCGCCTGAGGCTCACGCACGCGCGGCCCAGTTTCCACATCGACAGCGTGCGCGTGGGGGGCCCTGGCCTGGAGCACGACGTGCCCGTGGTGCAGACAGCCGTGCAGGTGCGGGCCTTCGGCACCCTGCTGCACTTCCAGCGCGCCGACGCCGACCCGGCCAACCCGCTGCCGCGCGTGCTGATCGTGGCACCGCTGTCGGGGCACTTCGCCACGCTGCTGGCCGACACCGCGCGCACCATGCTCGAAGACCACGACGTGTACATCACCGACTGGCACAACGCGCGCATGGTGCCGCTGTCCGCCGGCCGTTTCGGCCTGACGGAGTACGTCGAGCACGTCATCGGCTTCATCGACGCGCTCGGGCCGCACACGCACCTGGTGGCGGTGTGCCAGCCTTGCGTGCCGGTGCTGGCCGCCGTGGCCCTGATGGCGCAACAGGATCACCCCGCGCAGCCGCGCAGCATGACGCTAATGGCCGGGCCCATCGATTGCCGCATCAACCCCACGCAGGTGAACCTGCTGGCCACCAGCAAGCCCATCGAATGGTTCGAGCGCAACCTGGTGCAGACGGTGCCCTGGCGCTATCCCGGTGCCCACCGCCGCGTGTACCCGGGCTTCCTGCAACTGACCGCGTTCATGGCCATGAACCCCGAGCGCCACAAGAAGGCCTTCATCGACCTGTACGGCCACCTGCTCAAGGGCGAGACCGAAGCCGCGGAGGCCACCATTCGCTTCTACGACGAGTACTTTGCGGTGAACGACCTGCCGGCCGAGTTCTACCTGGAGACCGTGGCCGAGGTCTTCCAGCAATACACCCTGGCCAAGGGCGAGTTCAAGGTGCAGGGTCAATTGGTGGACACGCGCGCCATCCGGCGCACGGCGCTGTTCACGGTGGAAGGCGAGCGCGACGACATCTGCAGCATCGGCCAGACCGTGGCCGCGCACGACCTGTGCAGCGCCATCAAGCCCTACATGAAGAACCACCACGTGCAGCTGGGCGTGGGCCATTACGGGGTGTTCAGCGGCCGGCGCTGGCGGCAGCAGATCTACCCGCGGGTGCGGGAGATGATCCACATGGTCAACTGACTCATTTGCCGATGTTGTCGATGGCGCGATCCATCATCCTGTCGCGCATGGAGGTCTCTTCCTGGGGGGCCAGAAGTTCGCGCACATTCGGCACCGAAGCCGCCCGTGCCGCGGCCCGCGGGCCCGGCACCACCGTCACTGCACCGGCCGTGACGGCCTGAGGCCGGCTGCCGGCGGGGCAGGCGCCGTCGGTGTAGAGCACCTGCGCGCCCTGCACGCATTTGTGCAACCCGGCTGCCGGGCCCGCCGCGCGGTCGCGATGGAGATAGACCCAGGCTGCCGTCGTGCCGGCGGCTACCACCACGGCCAGCCCGACCATCGGACCTGTCGGCCTGCTGCTCATCGGACTTGGTCGACCCGGTCAATCGGCAAAGGCCACCGTGTCGGCCGGCACGGCCTGCACCCGCGGGCCGAAGCTCTGGATGTTGGACAGCGTGGCGTTGTGGTGGGCGCGGATGAGCGCGGCGCTGGCGTGCGCGGCGTCGTGGGTGGTGTGCGCGTCCGACGCCAGCGTGACCGGAAAGCCCTGCGCCAGGGCGCGCCGCGTGGTGGTGTCCACGCAGTATTCGGTGGCATAGCCGCAGATCACCAGGCGGTCGCAGCCCCATTGCGCCAGGTGCTCGGCCAGCGGCGTGCGCAGGAATGAGTCGGGCGTGGTCTTGTGCAGCACCGTGTCGCCGGGCTGCACGTCCAGGCTGAGCTCGAGCTGCCAGTCCTGCGAGCCCTCGGTCAGGAAGCCGCCCTTGCCCTGGTGCTGGACGTAGACCACCGGCGCACCGGCCCGCCGCGCCCGCGCGACCAGCCCGCGGATGCGGCCCAGGACCGCATCGGCCTCGAAGGGGCGGGGCTGCGGCTCGAACAGGCCCCGCTGCACGTCGATCACGAGGAGGGCGGGCTTCACGGCTGGATCGTGCGCGTCACTTGGCCGGCGCAGCGACCTGGGCGAAGAAGCTGTAGATGCCGTCGTCGCCCATCTTGCGGGCGTCGGCCAGTTCGCCGGCGCGGGTGGCGTAGACCACCTTCCCCTCATCGGACAACACGGCCACGGCCGGGATGCCGTTCTTCAGGGGCACGCCGTAGCCCTCGGCAATCTCGACGTTCCTGTCGAAGCGGCCCACGTTGACCTTGACCACCTTGAAGTGCTGCTCGATCAGGTTCGCGCTGCGGCCGCTCTTGAAGGCCAGGTCGAGCACCTTGCAGTCACCGCACCAGTTGGCGCCGAAGACCACCAGCACGGGCTGATGGGCCGGGCGGGCCGCGCCCAGGGCGGCCTGGATGTCGGCGCGGGCATCGGCGGCTTCGTCGTACACGGCCGTCGGGGCCGCGGCGGCGAGCCCCGTGACGACCATCATCAAGGCGGCAAGGCGTCGGCGCATGGGTTCGGGTCCTCGTGGGCGCTGGGGCGGTACAGGAAGGTGAGTCGCGCGGCCGCGCCTGTCGCGGCTGCACCGGGTGAAGCATACTCAATGCCGCGGACAGTTCCGCTGGCCCAGCGCAACCAGCCCGAGTGCCACCCCATGAATGATTTCCTTCCCCCGCCTGGCGACGAAAGCGGCGCCGGCCACGCTTATGCCGCGCTGTACAACGTGGTGTATTGCAGCCGTGCCAGCGCCGGCGTGGGCGAGGCAGACGTACAGCGCATCGTGGCCACCGCGCAGCGCTGGAACCCCGAACACGGCATCACCGGGATGCTGGTGTTCGGCAGCGGCATCTTCTTCCAGTGGCTGGAAGGCCCGCGCGACAACATCCGGGCTCTCATGGGCCGCCTGCGCGCCGACGCGCGCCACGGCGACATCGTGGAACTCAGCGAGGTCGAGGAAGTCCGGGAGCGGCTGTTCCCCGACTGGGCCATGGAACTCGTCACGGCCGACCATATCCGCGAGGTGCTGCGGGACGCCCGCGACAACGCGAGCGACGCGAACCACGAGCGTGCCCTCGACCGGTTGCTGGAGCACCTGGACTCGGGCGCGCTGAGCGGACTGACGCCGGCCTGAGCCGGCGCCCGCGCCTGCAGGCTCAGACCTCGGTGATGAATTCCGAGCGCGGCCGGCGGACCTTCTTCAGGTTGACAAGCCAATCGCCTTCGGCCGCGCGGTAGCCCACGGGCATGATGGCCACGCTGCGCAGGCCCCGCGCCGGCAGGCCCAGGATCTCGTCGAGCGCCTTGGGGTCGAAGCCTTCCATGGGCGTGCTGTCCACATCCTCGAAGGCCGCTCCCATCAAGGCTGCCGACAGCCCGATGTAGGCCTGCCGGGCGGCGTGCTGGAAGTTGACTTCCGCCGGGCGCTGCGGGTAGCTGGACAGCAGCATCTGGCGATAGTTCTCCCAGCCTTCGTTCTTGAAGCCCCGCAGTTCGTTGGTCAGGTCGAACATGTGGTTGATGCGTTCGGCGGTGTAGTTGTCCCAGGCCGCGAAGACCAGCAGGTGCGAGCTGTCGGTGACCTGCGCCTGGTTCCAGGCGATGGGCTTGATGCGCTCGCGCACCTCGGCGCTGGTGACGACCACGATCTCATACGGCTGCAGGCCGCTGGAGGTCGGTGCCAGTCGGGCGGCTTCGAGGATCCGTTCCAGCTTGTCGGCCGGCACCTTGCGGGTGGGGTCCATCTTCTTGGTGGCGTAGCGCCAGTTCAGTCGGTCGATCAGGGGGGAGGACTGCGTCATGAAAGGGCTTCCGTGAGGGTTCTTCGGGGGGTGCGCAAACGGCGCGGATACTACGGGAATATACGGACAGTCGGCCGGCGTCGGTCGTTCCGATCCAGGACTGCTGCGTTGACGCAAAACGCAACAATGGCGCCGGGCACCCGCCTGAAGCCGCACCGCCCTGTCCGCCGGCGCGGAACAGCCGGGACAGGGCCCCTGAGAATGTCCGGATGTCCACACCCGCTGTCCCGCCTGCGCTGCCGTCTGCGCACGCCACGGCCTTCCAACCCCGTCTGACGCTGCAGACCCTCACCCGTGGCGACGGCCTGCTGGGCCTGCGCGCGGTGCCCGGCTTCGGGCCGAGAGGTGGCCAGCTCACGGTGGCGCGGGTGGATTGGACCTACCGCCGGGCCGAGGGCCCGCCCTGGAGCACCCCCGCGCCGGCCAGCGTGCTGCAGTCCCGCCCCTGGCCGGTGCCCGCCGGCCGCGACCTGGCCGCGGAGGCCGACGCCCGCGACCGGCTCGGGTCGACCGCGCTCCGGCCCTTGCCGCCGCAAGCGGTGCAGTGGCGCAGCCCCGAGGCGGCCGTCGGCCGTGAAGACCTCTGGTGCCTGCCCGAGGAGAGCCACTACGCCGACTTCTGGGCCGATGAGGTGCCGCGCCTGCAGGCCGCGGGCTGGCAGGTGCTGGTGGCGCCGGGCTTTGCGCACTTCAGCGTGCCGGTGTCGCGCTGGCGCGTGGCCTTCGATCCCGCCAGCGGCCAGGAGCTGGGCCGCGAGCCGTTGGCGCGCGACCCGGACGCGCAGCCGCTGGCGGCCCTGCGCCAGCCGCCCGGCCAGGGCTCGTGGCTGCTCAGCCTGGGCGTGGAAGTGGACGGCGAATGGCTCGACCTGGTGCCGATGCTGGCCGATCTGCTCAGGCGCGACGGCCGCTGGCTGAAGACGCAGGAGCTCGCGCTGGTCCACGACGCGGCCGTCGTGGTGCTGCGCGCGCCCGGCGGGCGTCGCATCGAGGCCCCGGCCGGCCCGCTGAAGGCCATCGTCGGCGCCATGCTCGACCTGTTGACCGATCCGCGCCGCAAGGAAGGCGTTCTGAGCCTGTCGGCCTGGCAGGCGCAGCAGCTGCAGGGCCTGGTGGACGACCACAGCCTGGCCGCCCGGGCCGGGCCCCAGGGTGCCTGGCAGGTGCAGGGCGACGAAGGCCTGCGCGACCTGGTGCAACGCCTGCGGCAGGCGGGCAGCCCGCCGGCCGTGCCCATGCCGCAGGGCCTGGGCCTGGCCCTGCGGCCTTACCAGCAGGAGGGCGTGGCCTGGTTGCAGACCCTGCGCCGGCACGACCTGGCCGGCATCCTGGCCGACGACATGGGCCTGGGCAAGACCGCGCAGGTGCTGGCCCATCTGCTGATCGAGCAGCAGGCCGGCCGGCTGGACCTGCCGGCGCTGGTGGTGCTGCCCACGTCGCTGATTGCCAACTGGCAGGCCGAGGCCGCGCGCATCGCCCCGGCCCTGCGCGTGCTGGTGCTGCAGGGCGCCGGCCGCGCCGCCGATTTCGCGTCCATACCCGGGCACGACGTGGTCTTCACCACCTACCCGCTGCTGTGGCGCGATGCCGAGGTCCTGCAGGAGCAGGCCTGGCACTTGCTGATCCTGGACGAGGCCCAGATGGCCAAGAACTCCGGCAGCCGCACCGCCCGGGCCTTGCGCGGACTGCGTGCCCGGCACCGCCTGTGCGTGACCGGCACGCCGCTGGAAAACCACCTGGGCGAGCTGTGGGCGCACTTCGACCTGTTGATGCCGGGCTTCCTGGGCGATGCGCGCACCTTCGCCCGCCTGTGGCGCAAGCCCATCGAGGAGAACGGCCACACCGCGCGCGCCGCCGTGCTGGCCGGCCGGGTGCGCCCCTTCATCCTGCGCCGGCGCAAGCAGGACGTGGCCACCGAGCTGCCGCCCCGCACCGAGTCCATCCGCCACGTGCAGCTCCGGGGCCAGCAGCGTGCGCTGTATGAAAGCGTGCGCCTGGCGGTGGACGAACGCATGCGCCGCGTGCTGCAGAAGACCGGCTTCAAGGGCGCGCAGATCGCGATGCTGGATGCCCTCTTGAAACTGCGGCAGGTGTGCTGCGACCCGGGACTGGTCAAGGGACCGAAGCTGCCGGCCGGCATGGAGCGCGCCAAGATGGGCCTGCTGCTGGACATGCTGCCCGCGCTGGCGGCCGAAGGCCGCTGCGTGCTCGTGTATTCGCAGTTCACCGAGATGCTGGATCTGGTGCGGGTCGAGCTGGACGCCATCGGCATGCCCACCCTGAGCCTGACCGGCGACACCCCGCCTGCCCGACGCGGGGCCGTCGTGCGCGACTTCCAGGCGCGCACGGTACCGGTGATGCTGGTGAGCCTGAAGGCCGGTGGCGTGGGCCTCAACCTCACCGCAGCCGACACCGTCATCCACCTGGACCCTTGGTGGAATCCGGCCGTGGAAGAACAGGCCACCGCAAGGGCCCATCGCATCGGGCAGAACCAGCCGGTCTTCGTCTACAAGATCGTCGTGCAGGGCAGCATCGAGGACCGCATGCTGGCCCTGCAGGCGCGCAAGAGCGCGCTGGCCGCGAGTGTGCTGGGCCACGATGCCGAAGGCGCGGCCAAGTTCAGCCTGGAAGACCTGCAGGGCCTGCTGGCCCCGCTCGATTGAAAGAACGCCCATGCCCTCCATGCGCAAGCCGGCCGCCGGCGGCCTCGTGTATTCCACCGACAGCGGCCGCATGTGCCCCACCTGCCGCCAGGCCGTGGCCGACTGCCGCTGCGGCCAGCCGGCAGCGCCCCAGGGCGACGGCACGGTGCGCGTAAGCCGCGAGACCCAGGGCCGCGGGGGCAAGGCCGTGACCCTGGTGCGCGGCGTGCCGCTGCAGGGCGAGATGCTGGCCGCCCTGGGCAAGCGCCTGCGCGCGGCCTGCGGCGCGGGTGGCACGCTGAAGGACGGCGTGCTGGAGATCCAGGGCGAGCACCGCGACCGGGTGGTGGAGCTGCTCCTGAAGGAAGGCTTCAAGGTCAAGAAGGCGGGGGGATGACGCCCGGTGGACGGCATGCGATACTGGATATCCATACAGATCATCGCCCGCCCATGCACGCCCAGACGATCGACGCCGATCAAGCCACCCAAGCCACCGAAGTCCCCGAAACCCTGCACGAGCCGCGCCTGTGGCGCGACCAGGGCTGGACGGCCCGCGTGGTCAAGAACAACGACGACGAAGGCTGGGCCGTGGAAATGATCAAGGCCGGCGAGCCCGAGCCGGCGCTGGTGGGGCCGTGGACCATGGGCCGCGACAAGAAGAACCCCAAGCCGCTGGACACCAACGCCTTCAACACCCTGGTCAAGACCGCCAACGAGGTGCTGCGCCGCTCCGAGCAGGCCCTGCAGGATCGCCTGCACAAGGAATTGCGGCTGGACACGCCCGAAGGCCGCATCACGGTCACCCTGGACATCGTGCCCGACGACGACAACCCGCACGCCCTGCTGGCCGCCCGCGATGCCCAGGGCGGCCTGCTGGGCCAGCAGCGCGTGGGGGCCGATTTCAAGCTGGGCGCCACCAGCGCCGCGGCCTGGGTCGAAGGCGGCTGCCTGCGGCTGGACTGAGCCGCCGCCTTCCACCGGGCTCAGGCGGGTGAGGGCGGGGGGCCGGCCTCGGTCTCCAGCGCCGTCAGCCACAGCCGGGTGTCGAACTCCAGCTGGTGGTAGTCGGGCTCCATGTGCTGGCACAAGGCATAGAAAGGCTTGTCGTGCTCGCGCTCCTTCAGGTGCGCCAGTTCATGCACGACGATCATCTTCAGGAAGGGTTCGGGGGCATCCTTGAACAGGCTGGCGATGCGGATCTCCCGCTTGGCCTTGAGCTGCCCGCCCTGCACCCGCGATACCGCCGTGTGCGTGCCCAGGGCGTTGCGCACCACGTGCAGCTTGGGGTCCCAGGCCACCTTGGCCAGGGGCGGGGCGCTCTTCATGAACCGGGCCTTCAGGCCGCCCACGTAGTCCACCAGGGCGCGCTCGTTGCGCACGGCGTGGGCCTGCGGGTAGCGCTGCAGCACGTGGGCCATCAGTCGGCGCTCCTGCACCAGCGGCTCCAGCCGGGCCAGCAACTCGGGCGGGTAGCCCTGCAGGTACTTCACGGGCCGGCGGCTGCCGTCGGCTCGCGCTCCAGCACCAGCAGCAGGTTGTTGGCCGGCAGTTGCAGCCGCTCGCGCAGGCGCAGCCCGGCATGGCGGGCTTCTTCCAGCACCGCCGCCAGCGGCCGCAGGCCCCAGGCCGGGTCGCGGCGCTTCAGGTCGGCATCGAAAGCCAGGTTGCTCGGCGCGGTGGGCACGCCTTCGACGATGAAGGGGCCGTAGAGCAGCAGCAGGCCCTGCGGCTTCAGGTGGCGCGCGGCGCCGCGCATCAGCCCCGATGTGACGGCCCAGGGCGCGATGTGCAGCAGGTTGGCGCTGTAGACGACGTCCACCTCGGGGGGCATGCCTTCCCAAGGGTTGGCGGTGGCGTCCAGGCGCAAGGTCGGCCTCACGTTGGGCAGGTGCCGGCAGCGCGCGGCAATGGCGGGCAGGGCGGTGGCTTCGGCTTCCGTGGGTTGCCATTGCCAGGCGGGCAGCGCCGCCGCGAAGTGGGCCGCATGCTGGCCGGTGCCGCTGGCCAGTTCCAGGGCCAGGCCCCGGGCTGGCAGCAGCCGTTCCAGCTCGGACAGGATGGGCGGTGCGTTGCGCTCTGCGGCCGGGCTGAAGGGCAGGTTGTCGGGGCTCATGGTGTTGCTCATCCTGCCCGCAGGCGCCGCGCTGCTTCGTCTTCCCGGGCATCGTCGATCTCGCGCATCACGCTGCTCAGGTCCACGGCGCCCGCTTTGCGCTCGTAGCGGCCGGTCAGCGGAGAGTCCGGGTGCAGGAGGCCGCGCTGGTAGAGGTCCCAGATCTCGGCCCCGTAGGCCGTGCCGCGCAACTCGGGGGCGTCGCGGCCGAAGAAGTCGCGCAGGTTGGCCACGTCGCGCATCAGCATGCGCGGCGCGTGGTTGTTGCCCGCTGCGTCCACCGCCTGGGGCAGGTCGATGATGACCGGGCCGTCGGCTGCCAGCAGGATGTTGAATTCCGAAAGGTCGCCGTGCACGATGCCCGCGCACAGCATGCGCACCACCTCGCGCAACAACGCGGCATGGTGTTCGCGCGCCTGCTCGGGCGTGAAGGCCACGTCGTTCAGGCGGGGTGCTGCATCGCCGTGTTCATCGGCCACCAGCTCCATGAGCAGAACGCCATCGTGGAAGTTGTAGGGCTGGGGCACCCGCACGCCAGCCGCGGCCAGCTTGTACAGCGCATCCACCTCGGCGCTCTGCCAGGCGGCTTCCTGCATCTGGCGGCCGTACTTCGTGCCCTTGGCCATGGCGCGGGCCTGGCGGCTGTTCTTGACCTTGCGGTTCTCGGTGTAGTCCACGGCCTGGCGGAAGCTGCGCTGGTTGGCTTCCTTGTAGACCTTGGCGATGCGGGTGTCCTCGCCGCAGCGCACCACGAAGACGTTGGCTTCCTTGCCGCTCATGAGCTGGCGCTGCACGTCGTCGATCAGGCCTTCGTCGATCAGCGGCTGCAGGCGTTCGGGAGCTTTCATTGGCGGATTTTGCGCCAGCGGCTGCCGTGGGGCTTTTAGCGGCGCTTCTGCTGGCGGGCGCGTGCCTGGGCCAGCGGGCGCTTGCCCTTGAGCTGGCGTTCGATGCCGTCGTTGAGTTGGCCGCGCAGGTGCAGCACTTCTTCCAGGTGGCCATAGGCCCCGGGGAAGCGCAGATCCAGCCACAACCACAGCGTGCAGGCGCGCAGGGCCTGCTCCATCCGCTCCAGGCGGCTGTGGCCGTCGACCTCGTCCAGGAACCACGGCCGCACGGCACGGCCGGTGTGGGCGTGGCTCGCCGCCCAGTCCAGGAAGGCCTGCACCTGGCCTTCGGTGCGGGTGTCCACGGGGGCCTGGGCGTAGATGAAGCGCTCTTTCAGCGTCAGCGGACCGGCCACCTTGTCGAGCTCGCCGGCGAGTTCGAGCATCTGCTCGAGTTCGGCCACCGCGAAGTGGGCGTCGTCCAGCTTGAGCTGCTCCATGAACACCCCCAGCACCTCGCGCAGGTGCGTCTTGTGCAGCCGGGCCGAGATGGTGTCCACGTGCCAGCCGTTGGGTGCCACCGGGGCCTTGAAGTCGACCGGCGCCTCGGGCGTCTTGGGCAGCAGTTCGCGCAGGATGCGCAGCGCGGCGGGTTCGGCCTCCTTGAGCACGCCCACGAAGCCTTCTTCGTGGATGCCGAAGCGGCCCGCTCGCCCGGCGATCTGGTGCACCTCGGATTCGCTGAGCAGGCGGTCGCCCACCCCGTCGAACTTGGTCATGGTGCTGAACAGCACGCGCCGGATGGGCAGGTTCAGGCCCATGCCGATGGCGTCGGTGGCCACCAGGATGTGCGACTCGCCCTGCGCAAAGCGCTCGGCCTCGCGCCGCCGCACCTCGGGCGGCAGCGCGCCGTAGATGACGGAGACGGGGTGGCCGGCCGCGGCGATCTGGTCGCGCAGCATCAGCACGTCGCGCCGGCTGAAGGCCACCACGGCGTCGCCCAGTTGCAGGTCGCCGATGGGCACGGGCTGCGGCAGCAGGTCCACGTGCTGCTTGCGCTCGAAGGTGCGCACGCTGCACGATTCGCCGCACAGCCCCAGCAGGTTGCGGATGGCCGGCACCGCATAGGCCGAGCAGATGATGATCACTTCCTGCGCCGGCACGGCCACGATGGCCTGCGTCCAGGCCCAGCCGCGCGAGGCGTCGAAGATCATCTGCGCCTCGTCGATCACGGCCACGGCGATCGGGTTGTTGGTGCTGACCATCTCGATGGTGCTGCTGACCACCCGGGCGCCTTCGGCCGGCACGTTCTCTTCGCCGGTGAGCAGGCTGCAGGGCACGCCCCGCGCCACCAGGCGGTCGCGGCCTTCCAGGGCGAGCAGGCGCAGGGGCGCCAGGTAGGCGCCGGTGACGGTGCTGGTGGTGCGCTCGGTGGCGGCGATGCCGCGCTCGGAGGTGCCGCCCAGCGTGGGCCAGGCCAGCTTGCCCGCCGGACGCGCCTGCGCGGCCGGCACCGGGGCGACGGCCGTGCCGGCCCCGGCCAGGGCCAGGCGCTCGAAGGCCGCGTGCGTCTTGCCGCTGTTGGGTGGGCCCACGTACAGGGTGATCTGGCGCTGCAGCCGGCGGGCCTTCTGGAAGGTGTCGGGGTAGCCCTGGAAGGCCAGCTCGGTGTGCAGGCCTTCCAGGGTGTCTAGCTCGGACACGGCGTGTTCCCAGCGTTCCTGGGCCCGTGCGCAGGCGGCTTGCAGGGCCGGCAGGGCCTGCGGCGTGGCGCATTCGGCCTGCAGGCGCGGCAGCAGGCTGGCCAGGTGGCGCGGCTTGAAGCTGCGGCTGCGCTGCACCAGGGATTCGAGGTGGGCCGTCAGTTCGGCGGCGTGCGGATAGCCGCGGATGGGCCCCAGGGCCGTCTGCAGCGCGGGCAGGTCACCCGTGCGGTAGAACGCCCAGATCGGCTCGGCTTCCACCGGCGCACGGAAGAGCACCGGCACGCGCCAGCCCGGCTCCGACAGCGGCAGGCCGTGGCTGACCAGCCGCGTCCACACGCCGCCATGGCGCGACAGGCCCAGGCTCTCCAGCGTGGCCGTACGGGCCTGCACCAGCGGGCGGACGGCCGGTCCGGTGCCCACGGCATCCAGATGGGCCAGGGCGCTGTCCATCAGGGCCGGCTCGATCCAGCGGCTGGGCCGCGTCCCGGCCACGGCCTTCTGCAGCAGCACGAAGCCCAGGCTGTCCAGGTGCTGTTCGAGGCCGGGGCTGCTGTCGGGGATGTAGTCGGCAGGCTTGACCACCTGCGGCAGCGTGTAGGCGGCTTGGCGGATGCGGGCCAGCTGGTCGGCGCCGATGTGCGGGGGCAGGCGCTCGGCGTGGCGCGGGTTCGGTAATGTCAGGGTCATGAACCTCCGATTCTGGGGCCTTGATAATCACCCATGACCGACGCGCCCGAATCCGACATTGCAGCCCCCGTGGCCGAAACCCCGGCGAGCCCGCTGGATTTCAGCCGGCTGCCCCTTCCGCCCCACACCCTGGCCAACCTGCAGCGGCTGGGTTATGACCAGATGACGCCCATCCAGGCGGCCAGCCTGCCCCTGGCGTTGGCCGGGCACGACCTCATCGCCCAGGCCAAGACCGGCAGCGGCAAGACCGCCGCATTCGCCCTGGCTCTGCTGGCCAACCTGAACACGCGACGCTTTGCCGTGCAGGCACTGGTGCTGTGCCCCACGCGGGAACTGGCCGAGCAGGTGACGCAGGAGGTGCGCCGCCTGGCCGCGGCCGAGGACAA
Source organism: uncultured beta proteobacterium (assembly GCA_903822435.1). Lineage (GTDB taxonomy): Bacteria > Pseudomonadota > Gammaproteobacteria > Burkholderiales > Burkholderiaceae_C > Rubrivivax. The sequence continues at coordinate 41,738 of CAIJPE010000039.1, forward strand.
CATCAAGGTGCTGACCCTGTGCGGCGGCGCCACCATGCGCCCGCAGCTGGCCAGCCTGGAGCACGGCGCACACATCGTGGTGGGCACGCCCGGCCGCATCATGGACCACCTGGAGCGCGGCAGCCTGCGCCTGGAGGCCCTGAACACGCTGGTGCTGGACGAGGCCGACCGCATGCTGGACATGGGCTTCTTCGACGACATCGCCACGGTGGCCAAGCAGTGCCCCAGGCAGCGCCAGACGCTGCTGTTCTCGGCCACCTACCCCGAGGGCATCGCCAAGCTCAGCGCCTCGTTCATGCGCGAGCCCAAGCAAGTCAAGCTGCTGCAGGCCCATGCCGGCAGCAAGATCCGCCAGCGCTTCTACGAGGTGCGCGAAGAAGAGCGGCTGCACGCCGTGGGCCTGCTGCTCGATCACTTCCGGCCCGTCAGCACGCTGGCCTTCTGCAACACCAAGCAGCAGTGCCGCGACCTGCTGGAGGTGCTCAAGGCCCAGGGCTTGGCGGCGCTGGAACTGCACGGCGACCTGGACCAGCGCGACCGCGACCAGGTGCTGGTGCGCTTTGCCAACCGCAGCGCCAGCGTCCTGGTGGCCACCGATATCGCGGCCCGCGGCCTGGACATCGCGCAACTGGAAGCCGTGATCAACGTCGACATCACTCCCGATGCCGACACCCACACCCACCGCATCGGCCGCACCGGCCGCGTGGATGCCGAGGGTTGGGCCTTCAGCCTGGCCAGCCTGGACGAAATGGGCCGCGTGGGTGCCATCGAAAAGGCACTGGGCTTCACCTCCGACTGGCATCCGCTGTCCGAGCTGACGCCCGGCGGGCCTGGCCCGCTGCGCCCGCCGATGTGCACCATCCAGATCCTGGGTGGGCGCAAGGAAAAGATCCGCCCGGGCGACGTGCTGGGTGCCCTGACCAAGGACATGGGATTCGCCGGGGCGCAGATCGGCAAGATCAACGTCAACGAGTTCTCGACCTACGTGGCCGTGGCGCAGGACATCGCGCCGCAGGTGCTGCGCAAGCTGGCCGCGGGCAAGGTCAAGGGCCGTGCGGTCAAGGTGCGGATGCTGGAAGACTGAGCGGGGGAACGCCATGAATCCACACTGCACGCCGGGCTGGGCCGCCGCATCGATGCGGGTGCTGGGCCTGGCCCTAGCCCTAGGCCTAGCCCTAGCGCTCGCTGTCGCGGGCTGTGCCCAGGCGCCGGCCACCGGCCCGACTGAATTGCAATTGCGCCAGCCCATCACCTTGCTGGGCGAGGTGCACGACAACGCCGCGCAGCACGCCCTGCGCCTGCAGGCGCTGCAGGCCTGGCTGGCCACCGGCGCGCGGCCAGCCCTGGTGATGGAGCAGTTCGACCGCGACCGCCAGGCCACGCTCGACCGCCTGCGGCTCCAACAGCCGCCGCCCGATGCCGATGCGCTCATCAAGGCTGCCGGGGCCCCGGGCTGGAACTGGGCCTTCTACCGGCCTTATGTCGATCTGGCCCTGCGCTACGGCCTGCCGGTCGTGGCGGCGAATGTGTCGCGCGAGGAGGCCCGCCAGGTCATGCGCGAGGGCCTGAAGGCCACCGGCTTCGACCCGGCCGTGCCGCCGGAGATCGTCCAGACCCTGTCGGACAGCATCCGCGAAAGCCACTGCGGCATGCTGGACGCGCCCACCGCGCAGCGCATGGCGCTGGCCCAGGTGGCGCGCGACCAGAGCATTGCCCGCGCCGTGGAAGCCCAGGCCGCGCGGGGCGTGGTGCTGCTGGCCGGCAATGGCCACGTGCGCACCGATACCGGGGCCCCGCGCTGGCTGACACCCGCCACCAGGGCCCGCAGCGAGTCCATCGGCGTGCTGGAGGAAGGCGTTGACGATGGCGGACGCTACGACCGCAGCGTGCGCACGGTGGTGCAAGAGCGCGGTGACCCATGCGAAGGGATGAAGCGCTGACTTGAAGCGGCCGAGCCGCTCTTGAACGGCCGGTCAGGCCTCAGCCGAAAGCGCCAGCAGGGCTTCAGGCGTCAGCGGCAAATGTCGCGCACGCAGGCCCAGGGCGTTGTCCAAGGCATTGGCGATGGCGGCGGCCGTCGGGCCCGCGGCGCACTCCCCGACGCCCAGCGGTGGCCGGTCGGGCTGCTGCATCAGCTCGACATGCACCGCGGCCGGTACCTCGTCGAAGCCCAGTATCGGGTAATCGGCCCAGCTGCCCAGCTGGACGCCCGCGGTGGTCCAGGGCACCGATTCCTTCAGTGTCCAGCTGGACGCCTGGATGACACCGCCTTCGATCTGGTTGACCAACCCGTCCGGGTTGATGACCTCGCCGGCATCCACGGCCACCCACACCTCTTCCAGCACGATGCGGTCGGTGACCTCGATGTCCACGACCAGGGCGCAGTAGGCCCCGCTGTTCTTGTAGCGCGCCAGGGCCAGGCCTCGGCCGCGTGCGGCACCGGCCCTTCGCGCGGGTACGGGGGCCTCATGCCAACGCGAGGCGCGCGCAGCGGCCTGCAGCACCGCCGCGGCGCGTTCATCGGCCAGGTGGGCCAGGCGGAAAGCCAGCGCATCCTGGCCCGCCAGGGCGGCCAGTTCGTCCATGGCGCTCTCGATGGCGAAGACGTTGGCAAAGGCGCCCAGCGCGCGCAGCGCCGAACTGCGCAGCGGCGGGTTTCGCACCAGGTGGTAGCCGATGTGCCGGGCCGGCAAGGCATAGATCGGCACCGCATTTCGCTGGCCCCCGCCGGCCGGCAGTGGAAAGTCGCGCAGCGGGGGCAGCGCTGCGCCGGGGTCGCGCAGGCGCGCGGCCAGGCAATTCAGGGCGGGCGCCAGGCCTGGCCGCTGCACATGCACCGGGCTCCAGGTCTCGTGCTGCCAATGCGCGATGCGGCCCTGCCGGTCCAGCGCAGCCGCGATCCGCACCGACATGGCTGGGCCGACAGGCGACCAGCTCAGTTCATCTTCGCGTGACCACTGCAGCCGAACCGGCCGGCCGGCGGCGCGCGCCAGCAACGCGGCATCCACAGCGGCATCGTCGGCGCCGTTGTGGCCGTAGCAGCCGGCGCCGTCCGCGTGGGTCACGGTGACATGCGCTGCATCGACGCCGAAGAAGGTGGCGAGCTCTCGGCGCAGCGGGTAGACGCCTTGCGTGTGCGTGCAGACGGTCAAGGTGTCGCCCGCCCACCGGGCGAGCGCGCAGGACGGACCGATGGAGGCGTGAGCGAGGTAGGGCTTCGAGTAGTCGGCCTCCAAGCGATGCGCGACGTCCGAGGCGGGGGGGTGGTCCCCCACGGCGTCGACCGTGGTGTCCTCGACGGCCAACCCGCGCAGCCAGGCCTGGGTCTGCAGGCTGCCCTGGGCCGCCTCGGCCAGGGTCTGCGGCGATTCCCACTGCAGGCCCGCGCGCAAGGCCGCGGCGGCGGCCACGGCCTGTTCTTCGCGCTCTGCCGCCACTGCGACATAGCGGCCTTCGATGCACAGTGCCCGCACGCCCGCCATCGCCAGCACCGACTGCCGAAGCACCGCGTCCGCCGGGCCCGGGCGGCACGCCAGCGAGGGTGGCCGCACCACTCGCCCGTGCAGCATGCCGGGCCATTCGATGTCGTGGATGAAGCCCGCGCCGGACAGCTTGCGCGGCAGGTCGGCTCTAGGCAGCGAGCGGCCGGCCACCCTGCGGGCGGCAGCCTGCTTCGCGGGCACGTCGCCGCGGGCGGCCTGGTCGAGATCGACCTGGGCGCACAACTCGCCATAACTGAATGTGGCCAGGCTGCCGTCCGCTGAAAAGCGGCCGTCGGCGACCCGCACGGCCTCGACGCCCACGCCCAGCCGCTGCGCCGCCGCTTGCGCGAACCGGTGCCGCACTTCGGCGCAGACCTGGCGCAGGGCCATGGCCCCCAGTTCGATGGAGAGGCTGCCGGCCGTGAGGCCCTGGTCCGGGCAGCGGGCCGTGTCGCCCAGGCTCAGGCGCAGGCGGGTCGGCGCGATGTCGAGTTCGTCGGCGGCGACCTGCAGCAGCGCGGTGGCTACCCCCTGGCCCAATTCGACCTTGCCGGCGTAGACCTCCACCGTGCCATCGGGCGCCATCCGCACCCACTGCGAGAGCCGCGGGTTGTTGGCCGTGTCGGCCAGCAGGCGGTTCAGCGGCGGGCTAGCGCTCATGCGGCGGGCGCGGCCAGGTCGAGCGCCCTTCGCGCGGCCCGCACGATGCGCAGGTGCGCGCCGCAACGGCACAGGTGCCGCGCCAGCGCGGCTTGCAGGGCGGCTTCGCTCGGGGGTTCTGCCTCGGCTTTCAGGGCCGCCACCGACAGCATGATGCCGTTGATGCAGTAGCCGCATTGCGCCGCCTGCAGGTCGAGGAAAGCCTGCTGAACCGGGTGCGCGCATGCCGGGGTGCCCAAGCCTTCGATGGTCGTGACCTCATGCCCCTGGACGGACCACAAGGGCGTCTCGCAGCTGTTCACCGCGCGGCCATCCAGCAGCACGGTGCAGCTTCCGCAGGCGCCCGCACCGCAGCCGAAGCGCGTGCCCTTGAGCTGCAGGTCGTTGCGCAGCACGTCGAGCAGCAGCGTGTCTTCGCTCACGGTCGCCTGGACCGGGTTGCCATTGACGCGAAATCGGATCGGCGTCGCGCTCATGGTGCCGCACCAACAGGGTCCGGGCCCATCCTCAGGTCTTGCCTGCCGCGCGGCGGCGGGAGATCTTCAGCAGCCGTGCAGCAGTGCCACCCAGGATGCGCTCGCGCTCGGCCTCGTCGATGCCGCGCAGCGCTTGCACGAAGCCCACCGGATCGTCCTCGCCCATGTCGTAAGGGTAGTCACTGCCCAGCATCACCTGCTTGGCGCCCACGCGCTCGATCAGGTTCTCGAGCAGGCCGGTGTCGAAGGTGATGGTGTCGTAGAAGAAGCGCTTGAGGTAGCTCGAGGGCTTCTTCTTCAGCACGGTACGGGCATCGGGACGCGCTTTCCAGCCGTGGTCCATGCGGGCGTGGTAATGGGCCAGGAAGCCGCCGCCGTGGGCCACGCAGAACTTCAGCCTGGGGTGGCGGTCGAGCACACCGCCAAAGATCAGGTGGCTGACAGCCAGCGTGGATTCCAGAGGGTTGCCGATGATGTTGTTGAAGTAGTGCTCGGTCATGCGGTCGCCCTGGGTGAAGCCCATGGGGTGCATGAACAGCACCACATCGAGCTCCTGTGCCTTGGCGAAGAACCGATCGAGCTTCAGGCGCGGGTCGGCCAGGTCCAGGCCGTTGACGTTCGTGCCGATCTCCAGGCCGCGAAAGCCCAGCTTCCTGACGCAGCGTTCCAGCTCACGCACAGCCAGCTTGGGGTCCTGCAGCGGCACCGAACCCAGGCCGACGAAGCGATCCGGGTGGCCAGCGGCAATCTCGGCGATACGGTCGTTGATGCCGCGCGCCAGCTCCAGCCCGAACGAGGGGTCGGCGTAGTAGTAGTACTGCGCCGGTGCTGGCGAGATGGCCTGCACGTCGATGCCCATGCGGTCCATGTCCTTCAGGCGCGTGGCCACGTCCGACAGCTTGGGGCCGCGGTCCTTCATCTGCTGCACATTGACCTGGCGCGTCAGTGGCGTGGCGTGGACGATGGAAGGTTCCTTCTCGAAGGGCTTGAGCACCGCGGCCTTGGCGCCCACCTCGTTGTTCTGGTAGTGGCAGTGGAAGTCCACCCGCAGGCCGCGGCGGGCCGGCCGGGGCTTGGGGGCCACGGCCGGGCCGGTGTCCATGTGGACGATGTCGTCCTGGGCTGGGCCGTGGGTGCAGTGCTCGTGGCTGGCTGCCATGCAGTGGAAGAACATCGGGTCGCTCCGTTCGGGGGTGTGCGCCGCAAGGCCTTCAGGCCGTTGCCGGTGCAGGCGGGGGTGTCGGTGTCGGTGTCGGGGGCCGGCGGCGGTGCCATTCGGTGTCGCGCTGGAAGGCGTCTGCAGCTTTCAGCAGAGGGCTTTCTGCAAACGGCCGGGCGACCAGCTGGAAGGCCAGCGGCAATCCCGCCTGCGAAAAGCCGGTCGGCACGCTGATGGCAGGCAGACCCAGATAGTTGATGCCGCGGGTCGCGTGGGTGACGCGGCCGATGGCCTGCATCACCGCCGCGGCGTCGCCCTCGGTCGTGGCGGCGAGGGTCGGCGTCGTCACGGGCAAGGTCGGCAGGTGCACCACATCGCACCGGGCCAGGCACTGGTCCACCCAGCCCTGCGTGATCCGCGTGCGCAAGGCCAGCGCCTCCGCGTAGCGCACGGCCGGGTAGGCAAAGCCGGGATCGATGCGCCGAAGCACCTGCTCGGCATAGTCCTGCGGACGCCCCACCACCCAGCGCCCATGCAGCGCCGCCGCTTCCACACCCATCACCAGCTGTGCCAGGGCGTTGACCAGTGCCATGTCCGGCACGGCTACCGCCACCAGCGTGGCGCCGCGGCCGGTCAGCACATCCAGGCTTCCTTGCAAGGCGGCCGCCACCTCGGGGTCCAGATCGTCACGGTAGTAGGCCTGGGGCACGCCGATGCGCATACCGCGAAGGTCGCCGTCCAGGCCGGCTTCATAGTCTTCAGCGCGGCGCTGGGTGCACAGGCCGTCTTGTGCATTGGGGTGCGCCATGAGCGTCAGCAGGCGGGCGCAGTCGCGGGCACTTTGGGCCATGGGGCCCGGGCAGTCGAGCGAAGCCGACAGGGGCCACACGCCAGCCACGCTGACCCGGCGCCAGGTGGGCTTCAGCCCTGTGATCCCGCACATCGCGGCGGGGTGGCGTATCGAGCCGCCCGTGTCGGTGCCCAGCGAACCGAACACCAACCGGGCCGCGACCGCGATGCCCGAGCCGCTGGACGAACCGCCACAGGCATAGGCCGCGTTCCAGGGGTTGAGCCCGTGGCCGTAGTGTCCGTTGAAGCCGGTGGGGCTGAGCGCAAATTCGGCCATGTGCAGCGACCCCAGGTTGACCTGGCCGGCGGTGTCCAGTTGCTGCAGGGCCCATGCCGTGCGTGGTGCGATGTGCCCGCGCAGGATCAGCGAGCCCGCATGGCATTCTTGGCCCGCCACGCCGAACAGGTCTTTGTGCGCCAGTGGCACGCCATGCAAAGGGCCCGTTGTCTGGCCCGAACAGGCCTGCTGCTCGTCGAGGGCAGCGGCACGTGCGAGCGCCTGCTCGGCATCGATGCGGAACACGGCGTTGAGCTGCCGGCCGGTGGTCTGCAGCCGCTGCAGGGCCCAGACGGTGGCTTCTCGCGCGCTGAGCTGCCGGCTGGCGATTGCATCGGCGACGCCGACCAGATCGAGCGATTCCAGGCCGTTCATCGCGCGCCGCCGGGCTCGGCATCGGCCGCCGCGTGCTGGTCGCACCAGGCGGCGAAGGCGGCCGCGTGGTCATCGGGCGTCAACTGCGTGGCCGCGTCGGCCACACGCTGCGCAGCCGCTGTGGCGGTGGCCATTGCGGCGGCCCTGCGGTCCGAGGGCCAGTCCAAGGGTTCGAGGTCCACCAGGGCCTGGGCTTGTGCGTGGGTCATGGTCCTTCTCGGCGGCTCAATGAATGCCGAGGAAACGTTCCAGCACGTCTTGCCGGGCCTTCAGTTCGTCCGGGGTGCCTTCCCAGACCACGCGGCCCGTTTCGAAGATGCACACACGGTCGGCCACCGCGAGCGCGCTGTACAGGTTCTGCTCGACCAGCAGCACGCCCAGACCTTCTTGTCGCAACGTGCCCAGGATGGCCTCCACCGCTTCCACCATCACCGGGGCCAACCCTTCGGTGGGTTCGTCCATCAGCACGATGCGCGGCCCCGTCATCAGGGCGCGGCCGATGGCCAGCATCTGGCGTTCACCGCCCGACAGCTGGTTGCCGCGGTGGCCTTGGCGTTCCGCCAGGCGCGGGAAGGCCTCGAAGACACGCCGCACACTCCATGCGCCGGTCCGACCGCGGTCCAGCATCTGCAGGTGTTCCAGCACCGTGAGCGAAGCGAACAGGCGCCGCCCCTGCGGCACGTAGCCGATGCGGCGGTTGGCGATGCGGTTGGGGCGCAGGCCGACCAGTTGGGTGTCGTCGAGCTTGATGCTGCCGGCCGTGACCCGGGGCGACCCCAGGCCCATGACCGCCCGCACCAGCGAGGTCTTGCCCATGCCGTTGCGCCCCAGCAGCGCCACGATCTCTCCTTCGCGCACGCGCATCGACACCTCGTTGAGCACGCGCGCTTCGCCATAGGCCGCGCAGACCCCGGCGATCTCAAGCATGGCGCGGCCTTCCCAGGTAGATCGCCTGCACCTGTTCATTGCCGCGGATCTCGTCAGGGCGGCCTTCCAGCAGCACGGTGCCCTGCACCATGCAGACCACCCGGTCCACCAGGCCCAGGGCGAGGTCGATGTCGTGCTCGATGAGCACCAGCGCCAGGGTGCGCGGCAGGCCCCGGATCACCTCGGCCATCAGCACACGCTCTGCCGGCGAAAGGCCGGCCGCGGGCTCGTCCAGCAGCAGCAACCGCGGCTCACTGGTCAGTGACATGGCCAGTTCCAGTTGGCGCTGCTCGCCATACGAGATGTCCTTGACGGGCAAGTGGCGCTTGGCCAGCAACTGGCAGCGCGTGAGCGCGGATTCCACCGTGTCGCGCTCGCTGCCTTGAGCACCGCCGTCGCGCCAGAAGGCGAAGCGGCTGCGCGCCGTGCCGCGTGCAGCCAGCAGCAGGTTGTCTTCCACCGTCAGGCCGAAGAACAGGTTGGTGATCTGGAAGGTGCGGGCGATGCCGCGGTGGGCCCGCGCATCCGGCGTGGCGCGGGTGATGTCGGCGCCGTCGAACAGCACGCTGCCGCTGGTGGCCGGCGTCAGTCCGGTGATCGCGTTGAACAGCGTGGTCTTGCCCGCGCCGTTGGGCCCGAGGATGGCCACGCGCTCGCCCGCCGCCAACTGCAGCGTGACGCCGTCGACGGCCTTCAGTGCGCCGAAGTGGATGCTGACGCCCTGCAGTTGCAGCAGCGGCGCGCCGGACGTGGACATCGGCAGGGGCTCAGGTCTTCTTGATGCCCTGGAAGGTGCGCGAATACGAGGGCTGCTTGAGGTACTCCTCGGGCTTGTAGGTCCAGAACTGCGACACGCCCGGGTAGGTCTCGATGGGCTTGTTCCAGTAGGTGCCGTCACCGCGCTTGACGACGTCGCGGATGAACGCGTCGTAGATCGGGTTGCCGTAGTCATCCAGGTGCACCGGCCGGCCCAGCGGCGAGCCGGTGAGGGTGGTCTTGCGCACGGCTTCCAGGAACTTGGGGCGGTCCTCGATGTTGCCGTTGATGCTCTTGATGGCCTCGGCCAGCCACATCGCGGCCGAGTAGTGCGAGAAGCCGTAGATCGACGGCAGCTTCTTGAACGCGGCCTCGTACTCGGCCACGAACTTCTTGGTGGCGGGCGCGTCGTTGCCTTCTGCGAAGTGGGCGGCGCTGATGATGCCTTCGGCCTCGGCGCCCAGCGTGCGGATCACCGACTGGTCGGTGGCGTTCTGCGCGCCCAGCAGCCTGATCTTTCCCTTCACGCCGAAGCTGGACCATTGCTGGATGAACCGGGTGGCGTCGGCGCCGGTCTCCATCGCGAACACCGCATCGGGCGCTGCCGACTGGATCTGGGCGATGTAGGGGCTGAAGTCCTGCGTGTTCAGCGGGTTCCAGTGCTGCGCGACGATGGTGCCACCGAGTTCGGTGAACACCTGCGAGAAGCCGCCGCACTGTTCGTGGCCGAAGGTGTAGTCCTGCGAGATGGTGACGATCTTGCGCAGCCCCAGCTTCTTGAAGGCGTAGTCGGCCAGCGGGCGCGACATCTGGCTGGCGGTGTAGCCGGCCACGCGGATGACGTTGGGGATGCGCTTGCGCTGAGTGAGGTCGTCCGCGGCGATGACGGGTATGAAGTACGGGATGCCGTTGGTCTTGGCGTATTCGGCCACGGCCAGGCCGGTGTTGGCCAACAGGTCGCCCACGAGGAAGTCGACCTTGGTCTGCTCGGTCAGCTTGCGCGCCTTCTGCAGCGCGATGTCGGGGTTGGAGCCGTCGTCCTCGATGACGATCTCGACGGCCCGGTTGCCGGCCTTGCGGCCGACCTGGTCCCAGTAAAGGTTGAAGCCCTCGGCGATCTCCTTGCCGCCCGAGGCGACGACGCCGGTCAGCGGCGTCAGCAGGCCGATCCTGATCGGCCCCGTGCCCTGTGCACGCACACCCGTGAAGGTGCCGAAGGTGGCCAGGCCGCCGAGCGCGGTGGAAGACTTGACGAAGGTTCTGCGGTCCATGGGGTTCTCCGGGGAGTGGTGTGATCAGGGTGCGCCCGAACGGCGCTTGGCGAGGTGGGCGCGGAGCTTGCCGAGGATCCCCTCGGGGGCGAAGATCATCGTCAGCACGAAGAGGGCGCCGAGCACCATCGACCAGCGCTCGGTGAAGGACGAGGCCACGTTTTCCAGCGTGACGATGACGGCGGCACCCACCCATCCGCCGAACAAGGTGCCCACGCCGCCGACGATGACCATCAGCAGGCCCTTGACCGACTGGGCCAGGGCCACGTTGGCCGGGCTGACGAAGCTGTTGAACCAGGCGTAGAGCACGCCGGCCAAGCCCGCCATCAGGCCCGAGAAGAGGAACCCCAGCAACAGGTGCTGCGTGGTGTTGTAGCCCAGGCTGCGCATGCGGGTTTCGCTCTCGCGGATGCCCTTCAGCGCCAGGCCGAAGGGCGAACGCACGAAGCGCCACATCAGGCCCGAGGCGGCCAGGCCGACGGCCAGCACGAACCAATAGAAGACCGCGGGGTCGGCCAGCAGCATCGGGCGTGCGTTGCCCCGCAGGCCGTTTTCGCCGCCGGTGACCGATGTCCAGCGCTGGCACACCCCCCAGACGATCATGCCCAGCGCCAGCGTCAGCAGCAGGAAGTACACGCCGCTGGTGCGCACGGCCAGTGCCGCGAATACCGCGGCCACCGCCAGCGCCGCCAACAGGCCCAGCGGCAACGCCAGCCAGGGGTTCCCGCCAGCCGTGGTGACGAAGTACATGACGACGTAGGCGGCGCTGCCGAAGATGGCGCCGTGGCACAGCGGCGTTCGCCCGGTGTAGCCGGCCAGCAGGTCGACCGACATGGCCAGCAGCGCGTAGATCAGGGTCAGCGTCGCAAGGCTGGTCGAATAGCCCGGCAGCACGGCCGGCACCAGGGCCAGGGCACCCACCACGGCAGCCGTGGCGATGACTCGGTGTCGCTGGTTCATGCCGGGGCCCTCATGTTGCACGCCCGAACAGACCGAGCGGACGGAATGCCAGCAACAAGGCCATCGGCCCGAAGATGACGAAGTAGCTGAGCTCCGGGAACCACACCTGCCCGAAGGTGGACAGCATCGCCACCGTCAGGCTTCCGATCGCGGCACCGCCCAGGCTTCCGCGCCCGCCGATGATGACCACCGCCAGGCTGTAGACCAGGATCTCGGAGTCGGCCGTGGGGTAGAGCGACAGGAAGGCGCCCCCCAGGGCGCCCGCGATGCCCGCCAGAGCCATGCCCAGCATGAATGTGGCGACGAAGACCATGCGGATGTTGATGCCCATGGCTTCGACCGTTTCCGCGTCATCGACGCCCGCGCGGATCAGCGCCCCCAGCCGCGTGCGGTTCATCAGGAGCCACAGCCCGACCAGCACCAGGACACCCACCGCCAGCACGAAGAGCCGATACCGCGGATAGAAGATGCCGAGGAAGCTCACCGCGCCGCGCAAACCCTCGGGCGTGGGCACGCTGAAGGTGTCGCCGCCGAAGAGCACCAGCGCCGCGTCGTTCAGCATCAGTGCCAGGCCCAGCGTCAGCAGAACCTGGCGCAATTCGTGGCCCTTGACGAAGCGCAGCAGGCCCTGCTCCACCAGGCCCAGGCCGGCCACCGCGACCACGGCGGCCAACAGCCCGAGCAGGAAGCTGCCGGAAGCCGTGGCTGCGGCATAGGCCACATACCCGCCCATCAGGTACATGGCGCCATGCGCCAGGTTGACGATGCGCATCAGCCCGAAGATCAGGGTGAAGCCGCTGGCCACCAGGAACAGCAGGGCCGCGAAGGTCAGGCCGTTGAAGAACTGCAGCAGCACGAAGGACATCGGATCAGGGCCGGGCAGGCGTGGACGGCGAAGCTCGCCCGGTGGACGCACGAAACGTGCCGATGCGGCCCCGCTCATGCCCATGGACCGCCATCCCCAAGGGGTTCACGCCTTCACGGCCTTCGACTGCTGGTACCAGTCCAGGATCTGTGCGCCGTTCCAGTGCAGCACGCCGATGTGCCGGTTGATGTGCTCGTAGACCTTTTCCAGGTAGCCGATGCGAAACGGCTGCCCGCTGATGTAGGGGTGGATGGCGATGGCCATGATCTTCGGCCGTCCCGGCACCCCCGGCTGGTCCTGCGCCTCCTGGTAGTAGCGGTCGAAGGTGTCGCAACACTTCTGTGTCCAGTAGCCCGCTTCGTGGTGCTGCACGATCATCATCGGGATGTCGTTGTTCTCCACCGTGTACGGAAGCGTCACCAGGGGCCCGTGCGCCGTTCGGATTTCGGTCGGCTCGTCGTCGTAAGGGTAGTCGCCGATGTACTTCACGCCGGCAGCGGCCAGCAGGTCGGGGGTCTCGTAGGTCTGGGTCAGGCCGGGCCCGAGCCAGCCCACGGGGCGCTTGCCGCAGAATTTCTCGAGCGTGTCCATCGAGCGCTCGATCATGGCCTTCTGGTCGTCGACCTTGTGGATGGGCATCTGCTCGTAGGCATGCCCCATGAATTCCCAGCCGGCGTCCAGGCAGGCTTGCGCCACCCGGGGGTAGTCGACCGTGACGCGCGCGTTGATCGACAACGTGGGCTTGATGCCCAGCGCGTCGTAGAGCTTCTTGAAGCGCCAGAAGCCCACGCGCATGCCGTACTCATGCCAGGCCCAGTTGGGCACGTCGGGCAGCAGGGGCACGCCCGTCGGGGCGGGCAACACCTGGCGCGCCATGGGCCGCGCGATGTCCCAGACCTCCAGGTTGACGATCGTCCAGACGATGACCTTGGCGTTGCCGGGCAGCTTCAGCGGCGGGCGGTCGACGATGGCGGAGAAGTCGGCGCGTTCGCGCGGCAGCAGCGTCATGGGTGGGGCTTTCTCATTGCGGGTGTTCGGGTGGCGCGGCCACCGCCTTGGCCATCGGCGCGTAGCCTGCTTTCAAGATCTGTTCCAGGGTGCCGTAGAGAAACTGCGCACCCCGCTGCGACCAGTGCGCGGCAGTGTCGGCCTGGGCGGGAAGGCCCCAGGCACGGCCTTGCTGCTGCAGCGCTGCGACCACGCTGTCCACGGCCGCTGCCAGTTCGGGACGCGTCGTGTCACCGGCAAAGCCCAGGCTGTGCGACAGGTCGTTCGGGCCGATCAGGAAGCCATCCACGCTGCGGCAGGCCGCCAAAGCCGCCACCTGGGCGACCGCGGGTGCCGATTCAATCTGCGCCACGGCAAACACGCGTTCGCGCTGGCCGCGCGTCACGTACCGCACCACCTCGCCGATGGCATCGAGCTCGGCCACGGTCTCGGTGTGCGGCACCACGATGCCGTCGATGCCGCGGTCCAGGTAGCGCACCAGGATCTCGGGCTGCGCGGATTCGCTGCGCAGGATCGCTGCCATGCCGTGGCTGTGCGCGCACCGCACGAGCGCCGTCACGCTTTCGATGTGTACCGCCGTGCGTTCGCAATCGATGAAGAGGCAGCGCGCGCCGGCCCGGGCCAGCAGGTCGACGACATCCAATGAAGCACCACCCGCGTTCACGGCCCACACCGCAGCGCCTTGGCCGAGCAGCGCCGCGAAGCGCGACGTGGCGGGGCGTTCCGTGGCCGTGAGGGACATCAGCGGGCCTGCAATTCAGGCAGCGCCATGACCTCGCGTGCAGTCATCACGAAGCCGAAGGCGGTGCGGATGCACAGCAGTGCGGCATCGTGCAGGGCCGGATCGTCCATGGTATCGACGCAGTCGCTGGGCACGATCACGGCGTAGTCCATCGAGCACGCGGCGGTCACCGTGGACAGGATGCAGCTGTTGGTGTTGACACCCGTGACGATCAGGGTGTTGATGCCGTGCGCGCGCAGCAGCAGATCCAGGTCGGTGGCGACGAAGCAGTTGTAGCGCTTCTTGGTGTCCACCACCCAATCGCGATCGCGATCGCGCAGGCCCGGCATCACCTCGCCGCCGGGCATGCCGATGAGGTTGTGGCGCATGACGTTCTTGCGCGGATTGTTCGGATCTTCGGCGCGTGTGCGCCAGAAGGCGTTCAGGCGGATCTCGTCGGCATCACGGTACTGCGTGATGCAATGGATGACCGGGATCGCCTGCGTGCGCGCCCAGTCGAAGAGCCCCCGGTTGGCAGCCACCACGCGCTGCGCGATCTCGGGCGTGGCCGGCATGGTGGCCACCGCCATGTCCAGGTGGCCGCGGTGCAGGTCGATGCCGACCACCGCGGCCCGCACCTTGTCGACGCCGAAGTTCATGGGTATCTGCCTTCCGTCGGGTTCAGATCAGGGGGTTGGCGGACGTCTTCAGCAGCGCGGCCTGATCGATGCCGAAGCGGTCGGCCAGCCAGTCGGACAGGATCTCCTGCCCGATGGTCGGGTTGTCGTGCTGGCAATGCTCGGCGCCGGTTTCTTCGGCATCCAGCAGGCGCAGCGTGCAGTCCACGCCCTTGGCCATGCCGTAGTCGTACACCTTCCTTGCCTGCGACACCGTCAGCACATCGTGCCCGCCATGCATCACCAGGTACGGGCAGCGCATGTGCTCCAGATGTCCTTCCAGGGTGAATGCGCGTGCCTTTTCCATGGCGCTCTTCATGCTGGGCCGGCCGAAGACCCATTTGATGTGGGTCGCCAGGCCGTGGTCTTCACCGGCGGTGCCCCACATATCAGTGATGGCGAAGACGGCACCGTGCGAGATGCACGCCGCCAGGCGGTGCTCATGGCAGCCGGCGCGGGCCGCGTAGTAGCCCCCCAGGCTGGAGCCGCAGACGGCGATGCGCCGGGCGTCGACGTCGTCCCGCGTCTCGAGATAGTCGATGCAGTAGCCGATCGGCACTTCCGTGTCGGGCCGGTTGACCAGGCCCTGCCGGCGCAGCGCCCCCCCTTGGCCCGGCCCGTCGATCATCAGCACCGATATGCCGCGCTGCAGGCAGCCGTGGGCCTGCATGAACCACATCTCGTCCTTGATCGAGTCCAGGCCGCCCATGCAGATCAGCACCGGCTGCCTGGGCACGGGGAAGGGCGCGCGCACGAAGTAGGCGGGCAGCGTGGCGCCGTTCTCGTAGGGGATTTCCAGCACTTCGCCGGCCGGGCTGAGGTGGCGCAGGTAAGCGTGGCTGCACAGCTCCATCAGCGTGAAAGTGGCCAGGCGGCGCGGGTCTTCGGGTTGCAGGAAGAACTCGGCCTGGCGGAAGTAGTCGGTGGCCCGCAGGTAGCAGTTCATCGCGGTGCGCACGTGGCCTGCCGCTTCCTCGGTCCGAGCCCTGGAGAAGTTGCGGTCAGCGATGCGCTTCCATTCGACGTGCCAGCTCTCTTCGCTGGTGGGGTCGATGCGCGAGGCCGCCTGGAAGACCTCGCTGACGGCGCCGCCGCCTTCCTGCGTTTCTCCCAGCCCGCGCCTGAACTGGTATGAGAACCACGGCGACTGGGGCCAGTGATGCCACCCGAACGGTTCGAAGTGAGCGGCCCGGTTCTCGGTGATGCGCTCGATCGCGTTGTCGTCGCCGGTGTCGACTGCTGAGTCTGGTGTCATGGCTGGGGTTGCGCAGGGCAGGCGGGGAAATGCCGCGATCCGGTTCGTTCCTCTCCGATCAATGTACGGCGCCGCGCGGGCCAATGTCAACAGCTTTGTATCCAAAGTACTGAGTCTTCTCGCTTTAATGGAGGGAAGACCCTTGCATACGGCTGTTTTTGTATCCAAACTGCGGCCATGAACAAACAGGCAGCCGACCGAAAGAAGGGGCTCGAAGGCCCGCCGGAGGTGCGCGCCTTCGAAGCGTCGGGGGGGCCGAATGCGCCTCCCCTGACGCTGGCGCAGACGGTGACCGAGCGCTTGCGGGGGGCGCTGCTCGAAGGTCGATTCGCTCCCGAAGAGAAGCTGAACGAAGCCGCCCTTTCTGCGCTGCTGGCTGTCTCGCGGACGCCGCTGCGGGCGGCCTTGAACCGCCTGGCTGCAGAAGGGCTTCTCGACTACGTCCCGAACCGCGGCTACAGCGTGCGCGGCGTCGATGTCGACGGCCTGGGCTCGCTCTTCGAAGTGCGTGGTGCGCTGGAGGGCCTGGCGGCGCGCAACGCGGCCGAGCGCGGCCTCTCGGATGCCTTGCAGGAGGCCTACCGCCAAGCGCTGGCCGAAGGTGACCGGGTGATGGCCAAGGGCCGACTGCTGCCCGCGGACCGATCGGTGTTCAGCGACGTCAACTCACGCATCCACGCCGCCATCCTGCAGGGCGCCGACAACCGCATGCTGCAGGACATGATCCGGCTTTGCCACAACATCCCGGCGTCGTCCGAGCGCAATGTGCTGTGGGACGACTACCACTGGCTGCGCCGCAGCCATGACGATCACCACCGCCTGCTGGAGGCCATCCTGCTGCGGGATGCACCGCGCGCCGAGCAACTCATGCGGGAGCACATCCACACGGTCAAGCTCAAGCGCGGACTGCGGGTGATGCGGTAGCAGCCCTTTGGTCAGCCCGGGGCCGACAGCGCCTGCTCGATGCGGCGCTTGTGCACCTTGGCCTTGGGCACCGGCATGTCAAACCAGCTGCGCACGTCGGCGTCCAGGCCGACGCCGTGCATGTAGTTGTAAAGCGCCTTCTTCAGGCCCACGCCGAGGGCGTCGTGGTCGGTGCCGGTGGGGTCGATGAAGCCGACGTCGTTGCGCGCGAAGCGGCCCGCGGGCAGCGCCTCCAGCGTCACGCCGTAGGCCGCCGGGTCCAGCCCCACGGGTGAATGCACGGTGCACGCAAAGCGGTGCCAGAAGCCCGACTGGATGCAGCCGGCCGCGAAGAGCTGGCGCACGAGTTCCAGGGCGTCCACGGTGTCCTGCACGGTCTGCGTCGGAAAGCCGTACATCAGGTAGGCGTGCACCAGGATGCCGGCGTCGGCGAAGCCCTTGGTGACGCGAGCCACCTGGTCCACCGAGACGCCCTTGTTCATCAGCGCCAGCAGCCGGTCGGAGGCCACCTCCAGCCCCCCCGAGATGGCGATGCAGCCGCTGTCGGCCAGTGCCAGGCACAGCCCGGGCGTGAAGGTCTTCTCGAAGCGGATGTTGCCCCACCAGCTGATGGCCAGTTGGCGCCGCTGCAGTTCGGCCGCCAGGGCCTTGAGCGACTTGGGTGGCGCGGCTTCATCGACGAAGTGAAAGCCCGTCTGCCCGGTCTCGGCGACGATGGCCTCGATGCGGTCGCACAAGGTCTGCGCCGTGGCCGCGTCGTAGCGGCCGATGTAGTCCAGGCTGACGTCGCAGAAGCTGCACTTCTTCCAGTAGCAGCCGTGAGCGACAGTCAGCTTGTTCCAGCGCCCGTCGCTCCACAGCCGGTGCATGGGGTTGAGCATGTCCAGCAACGACAGGTAGCGGTCCAGCGGCAGGCCGTCCCAGGTGGGGGTGCCCACGTCGTCGAAGGGCACGTCGGGCTCGACCAGGTTCACGTAACGCACGTCCTGCGTGCCGCGGGGGCGCAGGAAGGTGCGCACCAGGCGGCTGGCCGAGCGCTGGCCGGCCAGGTGTTCCAGCAGGGCCAGCAGAACCCGCTCGCCGGCGTCCAGGGTGACGTAGTCGAAGTGGTCGAAGACGCGGGGCTCGGCCAGCTCGCGCAGTTCGGTGTTGACATAGCCACCGCCCAGCACGGTGACGATGTCGGGCCGGTGCGCCTTGATCGCCTGCGCCATGCGGAAGGCCGCGTACACCGCCCCCGGGAATGGCACCGAGACCAGCACCACCGTGGGCGCATGCCGGTCGATGGCCTGCAGTGTCAGGGCCTGCAGCATGCGCTCGATCAGGTTGGGCGGCTCGGCCAGCGCCTGCGCCAGCGCGTCGAAGCTGGCTTGGCTGCGGGCCAGGCTTTCGCCGTAGCGGACGAATTCGAAGCGCGGGTCGATGGCTTCGCGTAGCAGGTCCGCCAGGTCGTTGAGGTACAGGGTCGCCAGGTGCCGGGCGCGGTCCTGCACGCCCAGCGCCCCGAAGGCCCAGGCCATGGGGTCGCCGCCGCCTTCGTCGTCGGGGTCGACGTAGGCGTCCAGCGAGGCGAAGCGCGGGCCCTCGGGCAGGAAGGCGCGGCTGCAGATGCGGTGCGCCAGGGTGGCATCGCGCCCCTGCAGGAAGGCGATGACCGGGCCGATGATGGCGGCGTGCCGCTTGAAGTCGGCACAGAAGGCCTCGGCCCGCGGCGTGCGTGGCGCGGGCCGGGCTTCGATCTCGTCGCACACGGCCTGAAGCCCCTGGGGCGACAGCAGCTGCAGGATCAGGCCCAGTGCCAGGTCTTCCTGCGCTGCATGCACCCCGCGCGAGCGCAGGAAACCGGTGAGGTAGGCAGTTGACGGATAGGGCGTGTTGAGCTGCGTCATCGGCGGGATGAGGCTCAGCACGCGGGCGGTGGGCGCGCCCATTCAGAACAGCCCGGCAGCGATGTTGATGGTCAGGGCCAGAACCGTGGTGTTGAAGAAGAACGCCAGGATGCAGTGCAGCGCGCCGACGGGGCGCAGTGCCGACCCGTTGAACGACACGTCGGCGGTCTGGCCCGAGGTGCCGATGATGCAGGAAAAGTACAGGAAGTCCCCGTAGTCGGGCTCGGCGGTGCCCGGGAAGGTCAGCGGCTCGGGCTGGCCGCCGGTGCGCAGGAGGTAGTAGCCGTGGGCGTAGTGCAAGGCAAAGAGCGTTTGCGTGAACAGCCACGAGGTGACCAGCGTCAAGGCAGCCAGGGCCACGTGTGCGGAGCGCATGGCGCCGGTCATCTCCTTGACCACCGCGAGCTGGGAGCCGATGGCCACCAGCACGGCCACCGACGACGCCACGACCAGGCTGAGCACCAGCGCCCGCCCCTCGGTCTGCCCGAGCGCGCGGCGCTGCATGCCGATGGGGTCGTCGTCGCGGATCATGTGCGCAGCCAGCGCCAGGTACAGCAGCGCGCCGGCATTCCACGCCACCAGGCCGCGTGCCTGGAGGTACGGGGATTGCACGAAAGGCAGCAGCCAGAACACCACCACGCCGAACAGCACCGAAAACCACAGCCGGGGCCGTGTGGTGACCACCAGCGACAGCCGGCGAATCGGGTGCATCGGCACTCTGGCGCGCGCGCGGGCTTGGGCGTGTCTCATGCTTGCACGCCCTCAGGTCTCCAGGCCGCGGCCGGCCGCGATCCAGGCGTCGACCCCGCCGGCCAGGGGGCGCACATTGCGGAAGCCCTTTTCCAGCAGCTTGCGCGCGGCCACCACGGCCGAGGCATCGTTGGGGCAGGCGCAATACACCACCACCATCATGTCCTTGGGATGGGCCAGCAGTTCAGGCGGCAGGTGGTCGCCCGTGGATGGAATGGCCCCGGGGATGCGGCCTTCCTCGCGGGCCAGGTCGGACCGCACGTCCACGATCAGCGGGCCTTGGCCGCCGTCGATCAGGCCGGCCAGCGAGTCGACCGAGACCCGGTCCATGCGCAGCTGCCGGTTGAAGCGGTAGCGCTGCCACCACTTGCTGGCCACGTACAGGGCGATGCCGCTCACGATCAGCATCAGGCCCCAGCGGCCGAGCTGGCCCAGCGTGGCCAGGATGTCGTCGATGGCGCTGGAGAAAAGCCAGCCCAGCCCCAGCCCCACGCCCGCCCACAGCAGCGAGCCGATGAAGTCGAAGACCAGGAAAGAGAGGGGCGCGATGCGGATGGCGCCTGCCAATGCCGTGGCCATGGAGGCGAAGCCTGGGATGAACTTGGCCACCGTGAGCGATGGCGCCCCGAATCGCGTGAAGATGGATTCGGTCTGGCGCACGCAGCTGTCGGGTGACAGCGAGATCTTGCACAGCAGCTTCAGCACCTTGCGCCCGCTGCGCCGGCCGATGGCGTACCAGACGTGGTCGGCAATCAGGCAGGCCAGCACGGAGGTGCCCAGCAGCCCGACGATCGACAGCTGCCCGCGCGCGGCCAGGGCGCCGGTGACCATGAGCATGCCGTAGCCTGGAAAGGGCATGCCGAGCTGCTCGGCCAGGATGCAGGCGAACACGACCACCAGGCCGTATTGCGTGATCAGGTGAAGGACGGTTTCCAACTTCACGCCACCCGGTTCAGCCGAGCGCCTTCAGGTCACCACCGTCGGGCTGCTGCGGCCGGTGCGCTGGGCAATGCCTGCCAGGCTTTCGGCAGCGTCGATCAGGGGCGCCAGGGCTTCCTGGGTCGGCACGCCATGGCGGGCGGCGTCGGGTTCGAAGCGTTCCAGGTACACCCGCAGCGTGGCGCCCTCGGTGCCGGTGCCGGACAGGCGGAAGACCAGGCGCGAGCCGTCGGCCAGCACCACGCGGATCCCCTGGCCTGTGCTGACCGACCCGTCCACCGGGTCGGTGTAGGCGAAGTCATCCGCCGCGGCCACCGTGCTGCCGGCCAGCGCCTGGCCTGGCAGCGAGGCCAGCCGGCTTCGCAAGTGGGTCATCAAGCCGGCGGCAGCGGCGCTGTCAACGCCTTCGTAGTCGTGGCGGGAATAGACGTTGCGGCCGAAGCGGCGCCAGTGGTCGCGCACGATGGCTTCCACCGACTGGTTGCGCGCGGCCACGACGCTCAGCCAGAACAGCACGGCCCACAGCCCGTCCTTCTCGCGCACGTGGTTGCTGCCCGTACCGGCGCTTTCTTCGCCACACAGGGTGATCTGGCCGCTGTCGAGCAGATTGCCGAAATACTTCCAGCCGGTGGGCGTTTCGAAGCAAGGGATGCCCAGGGCCTGTGCCACGCGATCGACCGCCATGCTGGTGGGCATGGAGCGCGCCACGCCGGCCAGGCCGCCCGCATAGGCCGGAACGAGGTGCGCGTTGGCGGCCAGCACGGCCAGGCTGTCGCTGGGCGTGACGATGAAGTCGCGGCCCAGGATCATGTTGCGGTCGCCGTCCCCGTCGCTGGCCGCGCCGAAGTCAGGCGCGCCGGCGCCGGACAGGGCCTGCACCAGGTCAGCCGCGTAGGTGGGGTTGGGGTCGGGGTGGCCGCCGCCGAAGTCCGGCAGCGGTGTGCCGCCGGCCATGCTGTCGGCCGGCGCCCCCAGCCGGCGCACCAGCAGCTCCTGGGCATAGGGGCCCGTCACGGCGTGCATGGCGTCGAAGCGCAGCCGAAAGCCCGATGCCAGCAGACGCCGCAGCGCCGCGAAGTCGAACAGGCTGGCCATCAGGTCGGCGTATTCGGCCACGGGGTCGATCACCTCCACCGTGGCGGGTCCGAAGGCCGTGGTACCCAGGGTGGACAGGTCGACCTCGGGGGTCTCCAGCGTCAGGTAGCGCTGGATCGACAGCGTGTGGGCGTAAATGGCGTCGGTGAGCTTTTCGGGGGCCGGACCGCCGTTGCCGGCGTTGTACTTGATGCCGAAGTCGCCTTCGGGCCCGCCCGGGTTGTGGCTGGCGGACAGGATGATGCCGCCGAAGGCCCGGCGCCCGCGGATGACACAGCTGGCTGCCGGCGTGGACAGGATGCCGTGGCGGCCCACCAGCACGCGGCCGAATCCGTTGGCCAGCGCCATGCGCACGATGATCTGGATGGCCTGGTCATTGAAAAACCGCCCATCGCCCCCCACAACGAGGGTCTGGCCGGATTTTCCGTCCAGCGCGTCGAAGATCGACTGGACGAAATTCTGCAGGTATGGCGGCTGCTGGAACACCGTGACCTTCTTGCGCAGCCCCGACGTGCCTGGGCGCTGCCCGGCGATCGGCTGGGTCGGTCGGATGGCTGCGTTCAGGGCTTGGGTGTCCATGGGCACTGATTGTGGCGCCGCGAGAGCCGGCCCGCTGGCCTGAAGCGCCATGGACCTGAACGCGCTGATCGAGACACACGGCTACTGGCTGCTGGCCGTGGGTTGCCTGCTCGAAGGCGAGACGATCCTGCTGCTGGCCGGCTTTGCGGCCCACCGGGGCCACCTCGACCCCGTGGCGGTGTTCTGCATCGCCGCCGTGGCCGGGTTCAGCGGCGACGAGATCTTCTTCTGGATCGGACGCCGGCACGGGGCGGCGGTGCTGGGGCGCTGGCCTGGCCTGGCCGCCCGCGTGGTGCAGGTACACGCGCTGCTGGCCCGATACCGGGATGCGCTGGTCGTCTTCGTGCGCTTTGCCTACGGCCTGCGGGCCGCCGGCCCGATCATCATCGGCATGTCGGCGATGCCGGCGCTGCGCTTTGCCTGCTTCAACGCCCTGGGTGCCGTGATGTGGGCTTTCCTGGTCGGTGGGGCGGGTTGGGTCTTCGGCCAGGCCGCCGAGACGCTGCTGGGCGAGGTCCGCAGCATCGAGGGCTGGCTGGTGCTGGCGCTGCTGACGGTGGCCGGCTCGGTGTGGGGCGTGCACGTCTGGCGCAAGCGCCGGGCTCAAGTTGGCGCCCGCAAGGCCGAATAGACGGACGAAGGACCCCGTCTTCGGACGATCGCGGGCCTGGCTTCCGGCCGACACTGGCTGGATCATGGACAACACGATCGCTGGCCTTTCGAGCGCGCAGATTGCCGGGCTGGGCACCCGCGCCATCGCCGCGCTCACCACGTACCAGATCGATTCGTTCAGCAGCCTGCAGTTCTCGTACTTCGGCTCGCTGCAGCTGTCGGCGCTGACCTCCCGGCAGCTGGCCGTGGTGTCCACGGCCGATGTCATGGCGCTCAACACGGCGGCCTTGGACGGGCTGCAGTCGGCGCAGGTCCGCAGTCTGTCCACTGCGCAGATCCAGGCCTTCACCAGCGCGCAGATCCCGGCGCTGGGCACCCGGCAGGTGTCCGGCCTGTCCTCGGCCAATGCAGCGGCGCTTTCGTCACAGCAGGTTTCGGTGCTCGCCAGCGCCGCCATCGCCGGCCTGGCCACCGACGCGTTGCGCAGCCTGTCCACCACCACGCTGTCGGGCTTGTCCAGCACCGGCATCCCCGGCCTGACCACGCGGCAGGTCAGCGCCTTGACCACGCTGCAGACCTCGGCACTGAACACGACGCAGATCGGCGCCCTGGCCACCACGCAGGTGGCGGCCCTGGCCACCGCGCAGATCGCCGTGCTGGCCACCCCGCAGCTGGCGGCGCTGAGCACGGACGACGTGGCGGCCCTGGCCACCCGGCAGGTGGCAGCGCTGGGTACCACCCAATGGGCCAGCGTCATCACCGACCAGCTGGCGGCGCTGACCACTGCGCAGGCGGCGTCGCTGTCGAGCGTGCCCATCAGCGCCTGGTCGACGGCGCAGTTCACGGCGCTGGCCACCACGGGACTGGCGCAGCTGTCGTCGGCCGCGGTGCGTGCGCTGTCCTCGGACCAGCTCAACGCCCTGGGCAGCGACGCCCTGGCGTCGATGAAGTCCAGCCAGATCGCGGCGCTGAGCACCGCCCAGCTGGCGGCGCTGTCCACTGCCCAGATCCAGGCCCTGGCCAGCCACCAGGTGGCGGCGTTCGGCTCCGCGCAGGCGGCCGCACTGGGCACGGCGCAGATCGTCGCCTTGGGCAGTGCCGACCTGCCCTTCCTGCGCACGTCGGCCTTCGCGGCGCTGAGCTCCGCGCAGGTGGCCGCACTCACCACCGACGAGGTCTCCACGCTCAGCGTGGGGCAGGCCGCCGCCTGGAACAGCCTGCAGGTGGCGGCGCTGTCATCGGACCAGATCATGGCCCTGCCCATGCCCGACCTGGCTGCCATCGGCACCATGGCCATCCGGGGCCTGAGCACCGCGGTGCTCAATGCCCTGTCCGCCGACACGCTGGATGCGCTGAAGACCAGCCAGATCGCCGCCCTGTCGACGACCCAGGTGGCCGGCCTGGGCAGCGACGCTCTCAATGCTCTGACCACCACGCAAGTGGCCGCGCTGACTTCGGCCCAGACTGCGGCATTGGGTACGGCCACCTGGGCGGCGCTGGCCGCCGATACGGTGGCTGCGATCTCCACGGTGGCCTTGCGCTCGCTGTCCAGCGCGCAACTGGCGGCGCTGGGCACCGATGCGCTGGGCGCCTTGACCACGGGCCAGGTGCGCGCCCTGACCACTGCGCAAGTGGCCAGCCTGTCCACCACCGCGCTCAATGCCCTGGACAGCCTGCAGTTCGTGGCGATGCTGTCCAGCCAGGTCCGCGCGCTCGGCAGCCTGCAGCTGTCGGGCCTGCTCAGCGACGAGGTCGCGGCCCTGGGCACGGGCTTCGTCCGCGCGCTGACCACCGCGCAGCTCAACCGGCTGAGCAGCGACATGTGGGCGGCCCTGAGCTCGCAGGAAGTGGCCGCGCTGAGCACCGCGCAGGTGGCGGGGCTGGGCAGCACGGCCCTCGTCTCGCTGGGCACGGCGGGGCTGGCGGCCCTCGGCTCGCAGGTGCTGAATGCGATGTCCACGGCGCAGATCAACAGCCTGTCCAGCGCCGAGGTGGCGGCCATCAGCACGGCGCAGTTGCCGGGGCTGGGCACTTCACGCATCGCGGCCTTGAACACGGCTTCTCTGCAGGCGCTGGGCACCGACCAGATCGCGGTGCTGAGATCGGCGCAGGCTGCGGCGCTGAGCACCGCGCAATGGCAAGCGCTGGCCTCCGACCACGTCGCCGCCTTCAGCCCTGCCGCGTTGGCTGCGGTGGGCACGGCCCAGATCGGCGCGCTGAGCACGGCCGACATCGCCGCGCTCACCACCTGGCAGCTGCCCGCGCTCAATTCGGCGCAGGCTGCCGCGCTGGGCTCGGCGGGTGTGCTGGCGCTGGGCAGCAACGGCATCGCTGCGCTGAACAGCACGGCTTTCGGTGGTCTTTCGACCTTGCAGCTCAATGCCCTGGGTACCGATGCCTTCACGGCCTTGACGGCTGCGCAGGTGGGTGCGCTGCGGACGGCGCAGATGGCCGGCCTGTCGACCCAGTTCCTGGCTGTGCTCGGCAGCGCGCAGGCGGCGGCACTGAACAGCGCACAGTTGCGTGCGCTGGGCACCGACCACCTGCAGGCGCTGAGCACCGATGCCCTGGGCGCGCTCAGCGCCACGGCCGTGTCCAACCTCGCCACCGCACAGGTCGCATCGCTGGGCAGCACGGCCATCGGCGCCCTGGGCGCGGCGCAGGCCGCCGCCATCACCACGCTGCAGGCGTCCGTCCTGGGCTCCGGTCAGACGGCCGCCCTGCACAGCGGCGCCATGGCGGCCCTGGGCACCGCGGCACTTCGTGCACTGGGCACCGCGGCCGTCGGCGGCTTGGGCACGGAAGAGGCCGCGGCCCTGACACAGAACCAGCTGCGAGCCCTCAGCACCGCGCAGTTGCTGGCCTTGCGCACCGACGCCTGGTCGGCCTTGGGTACCGACGCCCTGGCCGCGTTGACCACCGACTCGCTGGCCAGCCTGACCAGCACGCAGTTCGGCGCCCTGACCACGGGCCAGATCAGCGCGCTCACCGGCGGCCAGGTGGCCTCGCTGGCCACTTCACTGCTGCTGACCCTGAGCAGCGCCGACATCGCAGCGCTGACGGCCACCCAGGCGGCCGCTTTGACCACGGTGCAGGGCGCGGCGCTGACCACGGATCAACTCGCGGCGATCGCCAGCAGCAGCGCGGCGGCACTGAGCACGGGGCTGCTGCAGGCGCTGACCACCGCGCAGTTCAACATCCTGGCCAGCACCGACCTGGCGGCCCTGGTGCCATCGCAGATCGCTTCGCTGGCCACGGTGCAGGTGGCGTCGCTGGCGAGCTCGCTGGTGGCCTCTCTCACCACGGCGCAGATGGCCGCCTTCACCACCACGCAAGGTGCGGTGCTCAGCACGACCGAGCTCTCGTTGCTGTCGGGCGACCAGGCCGGTGCGATTGCGCCGCAGACGCTGCGCGCCGTCAGCAGCGACGGCATCGCCGCCCTGGGCACGGCTGCGGTGGCCGCGCTCACGCCGCTGCAGGCCTCGCAGCTCAGCACCGCGCAGCTGGATGCGCTGGACAGCAGCCATTTCGGCATGCTGCCCACTGCCGACATCGCGGCCATCACGCTGGCCACCCTGCGCAGCCTGGCGCCCGGGGCGCTGGCGGACTTCACGCGCGTGCAGGCCGCGGCCCTCACCACGGGGCAGGTCGCCATGCTGCAGTCGGCGCAGGCGGCGTCGCTGAGCATCGCGGCCCTGGCGGGCCTGGGCAGCGACGCCATCTCTGCGCTGTCGGCCGACGCCGTGGCCGGTTTCACCACGCTGCAGGTGGCCAGCCTTTCGCAGCTGCAGACCGCGTCGCTGCGGCCGGATGCCATCGCCGCCTTCACATCGGCCGAGGCCGGGGCGCTGGGCTACTTCCAGGCCCGTGTGCTGAGCCCCGACCAGATCGCCGCGCTGGCCTCGTCGAACATCGCCGCGTTGGCCACCGACACGCTGATCGGCTTCGGCACGGCGGCGCTGCAGGCACTCGACTACCACCAGGCCGCCGCGCTGACCCCCACGCAGGTGGGTGCCCTGACACCCGAGCAGGTGTCGGCCCTGAACGTGGACGCCATCCACGCGCTGAGCGCCTCGCAAGCGGCGGCGTTGAGCGCCTTCCAGCTTGCGGCGATGAGCCCGGACCAGATCGACGCCCTGACGCCCACCCAGTTCGGCGCCTTGTCGGCCGGCAGCCTGGCCGGCCTGGGCGGCACGGCGATGGCGCACCTGACGGCACTCGACGTGGCGGCCTTCAGCACCCTGCAGGTCAGCGCGCTGCGGGGCAGCCAGGTGGCCTCACTGAGCCTGGAAGGGGTGAGCGCCCTGACGACCGCGCACGCCCAGGCCCTGAACACGATGCAGATCGCTTCGCTGACCACGCTGCAGGTCAGCTGGCTGCCGGTGGACGACATCGCGGCCATGTCGTCCACGCAGCAACTGGCCTTCAGCAGCGCCGACTACGCCGCCATGACGCCGAACCAGCGCGACGCGATGACCGTGTCCACCCCGATCGTGCTCGACCTGGGCACCGACGGCGTGCACACGCTGGCGGCGTCGCAGGGCGTGAGCTTCGACCTGGATGCCACCGGCCATGCCACGACCGTGGGCTGGGTGGCCCCCACGGCGGGCCTGCTCGTGATGGACCTGAACCACGACGGCAAGATCAACGACGGCAGCGAGCTGTTCGGCGCGGCCACGGTGCTGCCGAACGGGCAACGCGCGGGCAACGGCTTTGCCGCCCTGGCCGCCCTCGACAGCAACCACGACAACCGCATCACGGCCGCGGATGCGCACTTCCGCGACCTGAAGGTGTGGGTCGATGCGAACCACGATGGCAAGACCGATGCCGGCGAGCTGAAGTCCCTGGCCGAGCTGGGCATCGTCGAGCTGGACCTGAGCGCCGTGGACAGCACCACCGTCGACCACGGCAACCTGATCGGCCAGATCTCCAGCTACAAGACGTCCGACGGCCAGACCCACCAGATGGCCGACGTGTGGCTGGCCAAGACGCCGCTGGCAGACCTGCTGGTGCCGCCTTCGGCGGACGTCGTGGTGCCTGGGGCACCGCAAACCGCGGCGGCACTGGCCACGCCGGCCCTGGCGCCGCTGTCGCATGCCGAGCTCTTGCACCCCGGCCTGGACGATCCCGCGCACCACATCCTGATCTGATCGTCCGGCCCGGCAGCCCGATTTCCGGGCTCTGCCTATCATCGGGGGGTTGTCGCCGAGGATGCCTGCCGATGTCGATGGTCACGCTGGCCTTGCGCCGCCCCTACACGTTCATCGTGATGGCGTTGCTGATCGTCCTGGCCACGCCATTCGCGCTGCTGACGATGGCCACGGACATCTTCCCGGAAATCAACATTCCGGTGATCAGCATCATCTGGAACTACTCCGGGCTTTCCGCCCAGGAAATGGGCCAACGCATCTCGTCGCAGAGCGAGCGCGGGCTGACCACCACGGTCAGCGACATCGAGCACATCGAGTCGCAGTCGCTGGCCGGCGTGGCGGTGATCAAGGTCTTCTTCCAGCCCACGGCCAACATCCAGACCGCCATCGCGCAGGTGGTGGCTTCCATGCAGGCGCAGCTGCGGCAGCTGCCACCGGGCATCACGCCGCCGCTGGTCATCAAGTATTCGGCCTCCAGCATCCCGGTGGTGCAGCTGGCGCTGTCCAGCCCCACGCTGCCCGAACAGACGGTGTTCGACAACGCCATCAACGTGCTGCGGCCGCAGTTGATCACCATCCCTGGCGCTGCCGTGCCCTTCCCTTATGGCGGCAAGAGCCGCGTGATCTCGGTCGACCTGGACATGACGGCCCTGCAGGCCCGCGGCCTGTCGCCGGCCGACGTGGTCAATGCGCTGGGCCTGCAGAACCTCATCCTGCCGGCCGGCACGGCCAAGTTCGGGGGCACCGAATACACGGTGCGCATGAACGGCTCGCCCGACGAGATCGCCGGCCTGAACGAGCTGCCGGTGCGCAGCGCCAGCGGCGCCACCACGCTCATGCGCGACGTGGCCCAGGTTCGCGACGGCTTCTCGCCGCAGACCAACATCGTCCGCCAGGACGGCGAACGCGGCGTGCTGCTGTCGATCATCAAGAACGGCACGGCCTCCACGCTGGACATCGTGGCCAATCTCAAGGCGCTGCTGCCGCGCGCGGCCCAGGTGCTGCCGCAGGACATCAAGCTCACGCCGCTGTTCGACCAGTCGGTGTTCGTCAAGGCAGCGGTCAAGGGCGTGGTGGTGGAAGCGCTGATCGCCGCGGCGCTGACCGCGGCCATGGTGCTGCTGTTCCTGGGCAACTGGCGCAGCACGCTGATCATCGCGCTGACCATCCCGCTGTCGATCCTGGCGGCCATCCTCGTGCTCAAGGCCCTGGGCGAAACGCTCAATCTCATGACGCTGGGCGGGCTGGCGCTGTCGGTGGGCATCCTGGTCGACCAGGCCATCGTCACCATCGAGAACATCGAGCGCCACCTGCACATGGGCAAACCCATCGAAGAGGCCATCGAGGTGGGCGCCGGCGAGATCGGCGCGGCCGCCTTCGTGTCCACCCTGTGCATCTGCATCGTCTTCGTGCCGATGTTCTTCCTCTCGGGCGTGGCGCGCTTTCTCTTCGTGCCGCTGGCCGAGGCGGTGGTGCTGGCCATGGTGGCCAGCTATCTGCTGTCGCGCACGCTGGTGCCCACGCTGGTGATGATGCTCATGAGCAGCACCGTGGGCGTCGCCCCGCGCGACACGCCCCTGCGGCGGCTGTACCTGGCCTTCGACCAGCGCTTCGAGCGGCTGCGGCGGGCGTATGCGCTGGTGCTGTCGGTGATGCTGGCGCACCGCAAGGGCTTTGCCACCACCTTCCTGGCCTTTTGCTTGCTGTCGCTGGGCCTGGTGCCTTTCCTGGGCCGCGACTTCTTTCCCACGGTGGACGCCGGGCAGATCCGGCTGCACATGCGCGCGCCCACCGGCACGCGCATCGAAGAGACCGCCCGGCTGGCCGATGCGGTGGAGGCCGCCATCCGAGAGATCGTGCCGCGCGAGCAGCTGGTCACGGTGCTGGACAACATCGGCGTGCCCAACAGCGGCCTGAACCTGTCCTACAGCAATGCCGGCACCATCGGCACCCTGGACGCCGAGATCCTGCTGTCGCTGCGCGAGGGGCACGACCCCTCCGAGCGCTTCGTCAGCCGGCTGCGCAGCGAGCTGCCGCGACGCTTTCCCGGCATCGAGTTCTTCTTCCAGCCGGCCGACATCGTCACGCAGATCCTCAACTTCGGCCTGCCCGCGGCCATCGACGTGCAGTTCACGGGCAACAACGTGGCGCTGAACACCAAGCTCGCGGCCGAACTCACGACGGCCATCCGGCAGATCCCGGGCGCGGTGGACGCCCACGTGCACCAGCGCAACAACGCGCCCACCCTGAGCCTGCAGATGGACCGCACGCGGCTGCAGCAACTGGGCCTGTCGGCCAGCAACCTGGGCCAGAACGTGCTGATCGCGTTGTCGGGCAGTTCCCAGACCGCGCCGGCCTTCTGGCTGAATCCGGCCAACGGCGTGGTCTACAACATCGCCGTGCAGACGCCGCAGTACCAGGTCGATTCGATGGACAGCCTGCTCAACATGCCGGTGGGAACGGGCGCCGGGCCCGGCGCCCCGGGCGCAGGCAACACGCAGCTGCTGGGCAACCTGGTGGAGGTGTCGCCGGCGCAGCAGCAGGCGATCTCGTCGCGCTACAACATCGTGCCGGCGGTGGACGTCTACGTGGGCGTGCAGGGCACCGACCTGGCCAGCGTGGCTTCGCAGGTGGCGGCGCGGGTGGATGAGATCCGGGCCAAGCTGCCGCGGGGCAGCCAGGTCGTCGTGCGGGGCCAGGTCGAGACGATGCAGTCGTCCTTCCTGGGCCTGGGCGTGGGTCTGGCCGGCGCCATCGTGCTGGTCTACCTGCTCATCGTCGTGAACTTCCAGTCGTGGATCGACGCCTTCATCATCGTGATGGCCCTGCCCGCCGCGCTGGCCGGCATCGCGTGGATGCTGTTCATCACGGGCACCACGTTGAGCGTGCCCGCCCTCACCGGGGCCATCATGACCATGGGCGTGGCCACGGCCAACAGCATCCTGCTGGTGTCCTTCGCGCGGCAGCGGCAGGAGGTCGGCGTGCCACCGCTGTCCGCCGCGCTGGAGGCCGGCGCCACCCGCATCCGCCCGGTGCTGATGACGGCGTTGGCCATGGTGATCGGCATGATCCCCATGGCGCTGGGCCTGGGCGAAGGCGCCGAGCAGAACGCGCCGCTGGGCCGCGCGGTCATCGGCGGCCTGGTCTTCGCCACGGTGTCCACCCTGTTTTTCGTGCCCGCCTTGTTCGCCGGCATCCATCAATACCGGGCACGGCGGCAAGCCGCGCCGCCGGCCGATCGGCCACCGTCCGTCGGGGCCCACCCGCAGGAGAGTTGAAGTCATGACCGAGCAACGCCACGCGGCGCTGGCCCTGCACCCCGTCACCGCCGCACCGGGCGAACCGCCGCTGGACCTGCTCAGCCGCCGCCAGGTGATGCGGCGCACGCAGATCGCCGGCCTCGTCCTCCTGGTCCTGCTGGCGGTGGGCGGCGGCCGCACGCTGTTCAGCCGGGCGGCCAACGCCACCGCGCTGCAGGCCACGGCCGCCGAACAATCGCGCCTGTACGTCAAGACCGGCCACGGCAAGCGCGGCGGCGCCGGGGCCACGCTGTCGCTGCCCGGTACGCTGCAAGGCCAGGTGCAGGCGCCGATCGCGGCACGCTCCAGCGGCTACCTGCGGCGCTGGACGCAGGACATCGGCAGCCGCGTGGCCAGGGGCGAACTGCTGGCCGAGATCGACTCGCCCGAGATCGACCAGCAGCTCAGCCAGGGCGTCGCCGCCCGGGAACAGGCCGCCGCCAGCCTGGAGCTGGCGCGCAGCACATTGCAACGCTGGGAAGGGCTGCGCAAGAAGGACGTGGTCTCCCAGCAGGAGCTGGAAGAAAAGCGCAGCGGCGTGGCCCAGGGCCAGGCGAACCTGGCCGCGGCCGAGGCCAACGTACAGCGCTTGCGCCAACTGGCCGGCTTCAAGCGCGTGGTGGCGCCCTTTGCCGGCGTCATCACCCGCCGCAACGTGGACGTGGGCGACTTGATCGACCCTTCGCGCGTGCTCTTCACCCTGGCCCAGACCGACACGCTGCGGGTGATCGTCAACGTGCCGCAAAGCGCCGCGCAGCAGGTCAAGCCGGGTCTGGCCGTCACGGTGACGCAGGCTGAATGGCGCGACCAGCGCTTCACCGGCCAGGTGGTGCGCACCTCGGGCTCCATCGACCCGGCCACGCGCACCCTGCAGGCCGAGGTGGCCCTGCCCAATCGCGAAGGCAAGCTCCTGCCGGGCGCCTATGTGCAGGTGGCGCTGCCGCTGCCGTCCAGCGCCGCGCTGATCGTGCCCACCAATGCGCTGATGTTCCGCGCCGAAGGCAGCCTGGTGGCGGTGGTGGGTGAGGGCGGCAAGGTGGCGTTGCGCAAGATCGGCGTGGGCCGCAACTTCGGCGACACCTTCGAGGCGCTGGGCGCTATCACCGAGTGGGACCGGCTGGTCCTGAAC
This sequence comes from uncultured beta proteobacterium, assembly GCA_903822435.1. Taxonomy (GTDB): domain Bacteria; phylum Pseudomonadota; class Gammaproteobacteria; order Burkholderiales; family Burkholderiaceae_C; genus Rubrivivax. The sequence goes on from CAIJPE010000039.1 coordinate 73,822, forward strand.
CCCTCGGACGGCCTGGCCGATGGGCAGGTGGTGGAGGTGGCCCCCGAGGCCGCCGCGCCTGCGGCCTCAGGGGCTGCGCCATCGGCCCCGTCCGGCCCCCCGGCCGCCGCCCGGCCATGATGCGGGTCAGCGCACCGGCCCTGCTGGCCGCCGCCTTGCTCGCAGCCTGCAACACGGCGCCGCTGGAGCCCACCCCCGCGCTGGACCTGCCCGCGGCGTGGAAGCTCGAAGCGCCCTGGCAGGCCGCCCAGCCGGCCGACAGCCTGGCGAAGGGCCCGTGGTGGCAGCGTTTCAACGACCCCGCACTCAACGCCCTGGCCGAGCAGGCGGTAGCCGGCAGCCCCACCCTGGCCCTGGCACAGGCGCGCCTGGCGCAGGCACGGGCCACGCTGGCGGGCACCTCGGCCAGCGTGCTGCCGCAGGTGGGCGTGGGCACGCGGGCGGCCCGCCAGGCCATCTCGTCCAACCGGCCGCTGAGCAACTACAACGCACCGAACCAGTCCACCACGCAGAACGACCTCACCGCGGCCCTGACCGTGGGCTATGAGGTCGACCTGGCCGGCCGCCTGCAACGATCGGTCGAAGCCGGGCGCGCCGGCCTGGAGCAGGCCGCGGCCGACGCCGAGAACGCCCGCCTCGTCCTCACGGCGGACCTGGCCGCGAACTACTTCAACCTGCGCGAGATCGACACCGAATTGGACGTGCTGGCGCGCTCGCTGGGGCTGCAGCGCCGGGCGCTGGAGCTCGTCGGCAGCCGGCACGACCTGGGCGCGGCCACCGGCCTGGACGTGGCCCAGCAGCAAGCGCTGCTGGACACCACGCTCGTGCAGGTGGATGTGCTGAGGCGGCAGCGGGGCGTGTTCGAGCACGCCATCGGCACGCTGGCCGGCCGCCCCGCGCCCGGCTTCGAGGTGCCTGCGCGCAGCACCCCTGCAGGCGAGCCACCGGCCATCCCGCTGGGCGTGCCCTCCGACATCTTGCAGCGCCGGCCCGACGTGGCCTCGGCCGAGCGCGCGATGGCCGCCGCCAACGCCCAGATCGGCGTGGCCCGCGCGGCCTTCTTTCCCAGCGTGAACCTGGGCGGCAGCTACGGCACCGAGAGCCGCAGCCTGTCCAACCTGCTCTCGGCCCCGAGCCTGATCTGGTCGGTGGGTGTCTCGGTCACCCAGAACCTGTTCGATGGCGGGCGGGCGAAGGCTGGCGTGGATTTCGCGCAGTCGGGCCATGCCGCCACCGTGGCCAGCTACCGCCGCGTGGTGTTGCAGGCCATGCAGGAGGTGGAAGACGGCATCACCGGCCTGGCTGCCCTGGAGCGGGCGGAGACCCAGGCCCGCCAGGCCGCCGCCAGCGCGGGCCGAGTGCTGGACATGGCCACCGCGCGCTACGACGGCGGCGCGGCGCCCTACCTGGACGTGATCACGGCGCAGCAGGGCCTGTTGACCACCGAGCGCCAGACCGCGCAGCTGCGCGGGCAGCGCCTGCTGACGGCCGTGTTCCTGGTCAAGGCGCTGGGTGGCGACTGGCAGGGCGTGGATGGCGCCGCGTCGGCCCGGGTTGCCACCGCGCCCTAGCGGCTGTTCGCGGGCCGTTCGCGTGGTGGCCGCGGGCCCTACAAGGCCCGGATCTGCACCTTGCGGAAGCGGATGGTGCCCGCTGCCGATTGGAGTGCGATCGGCCCGCTGCGCCAGCGGCCGTCGTGGCCCTCCGCGGTCTGCTTCCCGTTGAGGATCACCACCATGTGGTCGCCGCGGGCGCTGATCTCGTAAGTGTTCCAGCGGTTGGCGGCCTGGGGCGCAGGCTGCGCCACCTTCACCACGTCCACGATGGCCCCGGTGCCGTAGCTGGGGTCGGGCCGCTGGTCGAAGATGTTGACCTCGTAGGCGTTGTCGGAGCCCACCTTTTTCGCGTCCTGGCAGCGCAGGAAGATGCCGCTGTTGGCCGG
>CAIJPE010000040.1 GCA_903822435.1 uncultured beta proteobacterium
AAAGATCGCCAGCGGGAAGTTCCACGGGCTGATGCACACGAACACCCCCCGGCCGTGCAGGCGCAGCACGTTGCTCTCGCCCGTGGGGCCAGGCAGGGCCTGCTCGGCGAGCCGGGTTTCGGCCTGGCCGGCGTAGTAGCGGCAGAAGTCCACCGCCTCGCGCACCTCGGCCACGCCATCGCCCAGGGTCTTGCGGGCCTCGCGCACGAGCAGGCCGCAGAACTCGGGCAGGCGCGCTTCCAGGGCGTCGGCGGCCCGCCGCAAGACGGCCGCGCGCTCGGACACCGGGCGGGCGTTCCAGGCGGCAAAGCCTGCGTCCAGCCCTGCCATGGCCGATGCCACGGCGTCGAGGCCGGCCTCGGCCACGGCCTCGACACGGGCCGCGACCACCGCCTCGTCCAGCGGTTGGCGCATGGCCAGGCAGGCCAGGTCGACCCCGCGCGAATTCGGCCGTTCGGCGCCGTAGAGGTCCAGGGGCTGCGGCAGGGCCGGCGCGTCGGCCGGCACCAGCGGCGAGTGGAGCAGCGTCTCGGCGCTGACCGCCTCGTCGGCCAGCTGGTGCACGAACGACGAGTTGGCGCCGTTTTCCAGCAGGCGGCGCACCAGGTAGGCCAGCAGGTCGCGGTGCTCGCCCACTGGGGCATAGACGCGCACGGGCACGGCGGCCTTCTGGGCGGGGCCAGCCACTTCGCGGTACACGCCCTCGCCCATGCCGTGCAGGCGCTGCAGCTCGTGGCGGGCGCCGGCCTTGGCCGCCATCTGCAAGATCGCGGCGATCGTGCCGGCATTGTGCGTGGCGAACTGCGGGTAGATGACCTCGTGGTGGCTGATCAGGCGCTCGGCGCAGGCCAGGTACGAGATGTCGGTATGGTGCTTGTGCGTGTAGACCGGGTAGCCCGGCAGGCCGGCCTCCTGGGCGCGCTTGATCTCGGTGTCCCAATAGGCGCCCTTGACCAGCCGCACCATGAAGCGCAGGCCGCGGGCCCGGGCGATGCGGGCGACTTCGTCCACCACCTCCAGCGATCGGGTCTGGTAGCTCTGGATGGCCAGGCCGAAGCCTTGCCAGGCCGGGAACCGCTCCGCGATCTCCCGGGCCAGCGTGTCGAACAGCGCCAGCGAAAGCTCCAGGCGGTCGCTTTCCTCGGCGTCGATGGTCAGGTTCAGGTTGGCTGCGGCGGCCAGCTCGACAAGGCTGCGCACGCGGGGCAGCAGCTCGGCGGACACGCGCTCGCGCTGGGCATCCTCGTAGCGCGAGAACAGGGCGCTGAGCTTGATGGAGATGCCGTCGGCGGCCATGGGCGAATCGGCCACGCGGCCCGCCGCGATGGCGGTGATGGCGTTGCGATAGCTGGCCAGGTAGCGCTCGGCATCGCGTTCGGTGCGTGCGCCCTCACCCAGCATGTCGTAGCTGAAGCGCAGATGCGGCTGTTCGCGGCGCTGCGACTGAGCCTCACCCATGGCTTCCTGGATGGTGCGGCCCAGCACGAACTGCCGTCCCAGCAATTGCAGGGCCCGCACGGTGGCCGCCACCACGGTGCGCGCGCCCAGGCGCTGCAACAAGCCGGGCGGGTTGTCGCTGTCGGGAAGGAACTTCTTGGACAGGCCGATGGCGCTGGCCGAGAGCTGGGCGAACATCTTGTGCGGGCCGCCCCGGGCGTCGTCCCCGTCGCGCCCGCCGTCGAAGTCGGCGCGGCCGAGCTGGTCGGCGGTCAGGGCGATGGCGGTCTCGGCGTCCGGCACCCGCAGCAGCGCCTCGGCCAGGCGCATCAGGGCCAGGCCTTCGCTGCTGGAGATGGGGTATTCACGCAGCAGCGACTCCATGGCCCAGAAGGGGGCCGGCTTCTGGCGCACGGCCTCCACCCAGGGACGGGCCTGGCCCACCACGGCCGGCCAGTCGAGCTTGCCGTGCAGCGCTGCCAACGCGGTGCCGACAGCCTGGGCCTCGGGGCGGTAGGGGAAGGGCAGCCGGACCAGGGGGACTTCAGGGTGCATGGCGGACTCCTCGGGGTGGCGCAAGGGCGGGTTCATGATGGATGCACAGCGTATGCCCGCACTGCCCGCAAAGGATTCGGAAATCGCCCTGTTTGTCGGAGAATCCTGAAGCATGAGCCCCGGGATGTCGGCCGACGATGACGAACGGAGCCACGGCAGCACCGGCCGCGGCGAGCGCGACATCGACACCATCGACCGCCGCATCCTGCGCGTGCTGCAAGCCGACGGCCGCATCAGCAACCTCAAGCTCGCCGAAGAGGTGCACCTGTCGCCCACGGCCGTCCTCGAGCGCGTCAAGCGGCTTACCCGCGAGGGTTACATCCTGGGCTACGAAGCCCGCCTGAACCCCGCCAAGCTCGGCGCCGGCCTGCTGGTCTTCGTCGAGATCCTGCTCGACCGCACCGTGCACGACGTGATGGACACCTTCAAGGCCGCGGTGCAGGTGCGCCCCGAGATCCTCGAGGCGCACCTGGTCGCCGGCGGTTTCGACTACCTGCTCAAGACGCGCGTGGCCGACATGGCCGCCTACCGGCAGTTCATCGGCAACGTGATCTGGACGCTGCCCGGCGTGCGCGAGACACGCACCTACGCCGTGATGGAAGAAGTCAAGAACAGCTCGATCCTGCACGTCTAGTGCAGGGGTCGGCCGATCGTGATGGATCGGCACCCCCTGGTGCGGGGGGCGGTGTGGCCCCTGGGCCGAAATGCGCACCCCAGCGGTTACCCTTTGGCCTTTTGCAAGATGCCCTTCCCGCCATGACCGCTGCCGTGTTCCCAGCCTGGCGCCCCGAATTCACCGAGCAGTGGGGCCGCCGCCCTGCGTGCCTGCCGCACGCCCTGCACGAAAACCCGTTGTTCAGCCGCGAGGCGCTCATCGACCTGATCGGGCGCTGCCCGCCGGCCCACTATGCCCTGGTGAACACCACCCGCGGCAGTGCCCAGGGCCGGCGCTGGCGCGAGGGAGCGATTGCCGGTGTGGCAGGCGCCCGCGTCATCGCGATGATCGGCGACGGCAGCCTGTGGCTCAACCTGCGAGACGTGGGCCGCGTCGATGGCCGCTACGAAACCCTGTTGCAGACGGCCTACCGCGAACTGATGGGCCATGTGCCGGGCTTCGAGGCGCGCGACCTGAAGATGGGCATCCTCATCTCTTCGCCCGGCGCTCGCGTGCACTACCACTGCGACCTGCCGGGCCAGGCGCTGTGGCAGATCGCCGGGCGCAAGCGGGTCTTCGTCTATCCGGCCGAGCCGCCCTACCTGCGGCCGCAGGCGCTGGAGAACATCGCCTACAGCGGCTTCGAGTTCAAGCTCGAATACCGGCCCGAGTTCGATGCCGCGGCGCGCGTCTTCGAGCTCGAGCCGGGCGGTGTGCTGACCTGGCCGCTGAACGCGCCGCACCGCATCGAGAACCACGACGAGCTGAACATCTCGGTGACCACGGAGCACTGGACCGAGGCCAACCGCCGCGCCCAACGGCTGCACATGGCCCATGCGGTGATGCGGCACCACCTGGGCCTGGCGCCCCGCAGCCAGGCGCTGGAGGGCGCGGCCTACTGGGCCAAGTCGCTGTTGCAGGCGGCCTGGCGGCGCAGCCCCTGGGCCGAGCGCACCCAGAAGGCGCACCGGCCGATCGAATTCCGGCTGTCACCGGACGCACCCGAGGGCATGCTGGACACCGCCCCCGAGTCCCGGTGAGCAGGCCCGGCGGGCTCTACGAGGCCGATCTCAGCGAGGATGTCGATGCGTTCCTGGGCCGCTGCGCTGGGTTGATCGAGACCCACGCGTCGCCCTTCCACAGCCTGGCCTGGCTGCGCGCGTGGTACGACACGCTGGGCCGAAGCGACGGGCGCCGCCCCGTGCTGGTTGGCGTGCGGCGCCGCGACACGGGGCGCGACGTGGCGCTGCTGCCCCTGTGCAGCCAGCGGGTATGGGGCTTGCGGCTGGTGGAGTTTGCGGACGCGACGGTGGTGGACTACAACCTGCCCATCGTGTCGGCCGACTGGGCGCCCGGGGCCGATGACCCTTCGCCATCGCCTCAGTGCCGGGCCCACGCCGGCGAGCTGTGGCAGGCGGTGCGCCGCGCGCTCGAACCGCGGCACGACGCGGTGCGGCTGCAGAAGATGCCGGGCCGCTCGCTGGACGACGCACGGCCCCTGGCCAACCCGCTGGTGCTCGGCATGCCGGTGCTGGACAGCCCGATGTTCGGCAACCAGGTGGACGTCGCGGGCGACTGGGACGCCTGGCGCCATTCGCTGAACAAGCGCGTGCGCAAGGAGTTCGAGCGCTCGTGGCGGGTCTTCACGCGCAGCCCCGATGCCCGCTTCGAGCGCATCACCGACCCCACGCAGGCCTTGAAGGTCTTCGACGAGCTCGAGGCCTTGCAGTCACGGCGCATGCAGCACCTGGGAGACGGCTACCGGCTGGACCGCCCGGGCTACCGCGGCTTCTACCGCCGCGTGCTGACCGAGGGGCTGGCCGACGGCAGCGTGGTGCTCACCGCCCTGCGCGACGGCGACCGATTGGCCGCGGCCCAACTGGGCGTGAGCAACGGCCAGCGCTACGTCGCGCTGCGCCTGGCCACGGGCGGCGAGGAGTGGAAGCACTGCTCACCCGGCCGCCTGAGCTGCGAGCGCACCGGCCACCACCTGCATGCCCAGGGGCTGCGCTGGATGGACTTCGGGATCGGCGACTACTTCCACAAGGACATCTTCCAGGGCACGCACATCCCGCTGCACGATGCGTGCGAATCGCTGTCCTGGCGCGGGGTGCCCTGGGTGCGGGCCTGGCACTGGCGGCAGGCCCGCAAGCAGGCCCGCAAGGCCGCCGAGGACGCTCAGAGCCAGCGGTAGATGCGTGCCGGCACGTGGTATCGGCGCCGGTTCAGCACGGTGCCCAGCACGTTGGCCTGCACGTCCTTCAGATCGGCGATCAGGTTCTGTACCACCGGCGCGCGGGTCTTCTCGGCCTCCAGCACCACCACGACGCCATCGCAATAGGGTGCCAGGGCCAGGCCCAGGTGCGAGGTGGCCGCCGCGGGCAGGTCCAGCACGATCTCGTCGAAACGCGCGCGCAGTTCGTCCCAGAGGTCTGTCCGCGCGACGAGCTCGCCCTGCGCCTGCAGGCCCATCGACCCGCCCATGGAAGCCCGCATGCCACCCCCGGCCATCGGCCGCAGCAGCTTGGTCAGCGAGCGCTGGGCGGCCAGCGCATGCATCACGCCCGCGCCGCGCCCTTCGGCGGCGGCATCGAGCAGCAGCACCCGGCGCTGCAGCCGGCCCGCCGAGGTCTCGACATAGGCCCGTGCCAGCGTGGAAGTGCCTTCCCCGCGGCCGCTGGCGATGAATCCGATGAGGCGGCCCCGGGTCGATGGCAGGCGCGTGGAGATGCGCGTGACCAGGTGTTCGATGGGTCGTGTGTCCAGCTTCATGGGATGGCTCGGCGGGGATATGGGTGCTTCTTCGGCGCGGGCAGCCTTTCGGTTGAGCGCGGGCTCGGCCGCCAGGGTACGCGCCGCATCGACCGCGCTCTTGGCCAGGAACAGGCTGTTCGTGTGCAAGTACCGCGGACCCAGCCGGCGCGGCTGGGAAGCCATGCGGTGCAACCACTCCAGGCCGCGGTCGCGCATCCATTGCGGCGCCCGCGCCACCGTACCGGCATGGAAGTCGAAGGCCGCACCCACCCCCAGCATCACGGCCGGGATGCGGCCGCGGTGCTCGGCCATCCAGGCCTCCTGCTTGGGGCATCCCAGGCCCACGAAGAGCAGACCCACGCCGGACTGCGCGATGTCGGCGCAGACCTCGGCGTCTTCCTCGGGCGTGAGCTCGCGGAAAGGCGGCGAATGCAGGTAGGCCAGGTTCAGCTTGGGGAAACGGCGCTTGAGCTTGCCGGCCAGCGCCTGCAGCGTGCGGCGGCTGGAGCCGTAGAAGCCGACCTTGATGCCGGCTTCCGCGGCCTCCTGGCACAGGCGCCACGTCATGCCCGGCCCGTCCACGCGCTGCTGGGGCAGCCCGGCCTTCGCGCCCACGCTCCAGGCGATGGGGGCGCCATCGGGCGAGGCGAAGTCGGCACCCAGCAGCGCCTGGCGGTGCCGCTCGTCCTTGGCCGCATGCACGGCCGAGTGCACGTTGATGAAGCAGACATACCGCGACTGGTGCTCGCGCGCCCAGCCCAGCAAGCGCCGGGATGCCGAGGCGCGATCCAGGGTATCGATGGGGATGCCCACCACGGGAATGCGCATGAACTGCACGGCCGTGTTTGCGCGGGCCCCATCGGCCGCCTGGCGCAAGGCGCGCATGGGCTCGCCGATGACACGGTAGTTGGCGTAGACAGGGGCCATCACGTCGGCAGGGTGGTAGAGCGACACGCCGGACAACGAAGGCGCGCTGCGCCAGCTGGGCGCGTGGTCGATCACCTGGGCCAGCGCACGGGCGTACTCGGTGCTGCTGCGTTCCACCGCAATGGCGCCGTTGCGGCCGGAGTGGACCACACGGCGCACGTCGCCGACGTCGGTCACGGCGGCGGGCAGGCCGCAAGCCAGCGCCTCCAGCAGCGCCATCGACATGCCCTCGTCCACCGACGACAAAGCCAAGGCATCGCAGGCACGCAGCCAATCGGCCATCTCGGCCGGCGGCGGCGAACCCACGAAGCACACGCGTTCGTGCAAGCCCAGCTTGCGGGCACCGCGCTCGATGTCGGCCCGCAACGAGCCTTCGCCGGCCACCACCCACACCAGGTGGCTGCCCTGGCTGTGCAGCAGGGCCATCGAGCGCAGCATCAGCATCGGGTCCTGCTGGGGCTCCAGCGCGCCGGCGCTGATCACCCAGGGCAGGGACTCGTCGATGTCGACGCCCTTGGCCTTCTTGCGGCGCAGCCGGGCCCGGGCCGTGGCGTCCACCGGGTGGAAGACCTCGGGGTCGACCCAGGTCGGAACGTAGCGGATCCGATCGGCCTGTGCCGGGTAGCGCTGGCGCAAGTCCTGTACCCCGCTCTCGCGGACGCACCAGGCGCTGCGCATGTGCGACATGGCACGCGATTCGAGGCCTTCGTAGAAGATCGGCAGGTGCTTCCACAGGTTGTCCGTGCCGCCCTGGCGCGGGCTCTGCGGGTCGGCGTGCAGGAACACGTTCTTCGGGCGGCCATCGGCCAGGAACAGCAGGCTGGGCTCGAACCGGTGGAAGTCGAAGACCTCGAAACCGCCATGCAGCTCGGCCATGCGGGCCTGGGTGGCCATGCTGAAGCGGACCGACAGCGGGATGCGGCTGCGGGCTCCCGGCGCGGGTGCGGCCAGAACCGGAAAGAAGTCGAAATCGGTATCGCCCACCCGGCACCGGCTCCAGCGGCCCACGGGGCGCGCCACCTCGTCGGTCGTGACGCCGACGACGCTGAACTCCAGGTCGGCAGGCGCCCACTTGATCAGGCCGCGCAGGAAACTCTCGACACCGCCCGACCCCGCGCCCAGCGGATCGGCGGGATGGAAGATCCGGATGCGGATGTTCGCCGGGTTCACCGCTGGCCTTCAGGCACGGCGACGAGCAGCGGCACACCGAGACCTTGCTCGACTTGCTGGGGCGTGAGGAAGGTGTCGCGCCACAGGGCCGACAGGAAGGCCGTGAGCAGCGCGGCACACAGGCTGAGCATGCCGCCGACCACCAGCACCAGGCCGCCGATCGACTTGGACATCACCGGCACGCGCGGCGCCTGCACGACGCTGACGTTGGAGCGGCGCGTGCGGTCGAGCTCGGCCAGCGCGTTTTCATCGCGCAGCTGCTTGGCCGCAGCGTCGTAGTTCTCTTCGGCCTGTCGGCGCTCGCGCTCGAGCACATGCAGCTCCGATTCGCTCGTCGTGAATTCCTGGAGCCGCCTTTCCATGGACTCGCGCTGCGCCTTGAGCGTGGCGGCGCTGGACATCGCCTGCTGTTGCTCGGCCAGGGTGCGCACGAGCTCGGATTCGACCACGTCGCGCGCCGGATTACGGCCGGTTCGCACGGTGCGTACCGGGTTGGACTGCAGCTCCTTGAGGTACTGGTTGGCCCTTTCGATGTCGGCTCGCACGTCCTGCACCGCGGGATGGTCATCGAAGAACTGAGAGGTGAGGTCACGCTCCTTCAGTCGCAGATCCAGCAACTGGGCACGCACCTTCTCGACCGCATCGCTGCGCTGGGTCTCGCTGGACAGCTGCACGTCGCTGCGCACGGTTTCCAGGCTGCTGCGCAGCGAGGCCGCGCGGCCGCTGGTGCGGGCCACCGCCAGGCTCGCCTCGTTCTGGCGCTCTTCCAGGCTGTTGCGCTGCGTGAGCAGCAGGTTCTGCTCTTCCCCGAAAGCGCGGATGCGGCGCTGCTGCTTGAGCGCCTCCAGGCGGGCATCGGCGGCCTTGAGCTGCGCCTCGCGGGCCGCGAAGTTGGCCTGTGCGGTGCCGCGCACGGCGCTGGCGAAGATGGTGCTGCGGCGCTCGAGGTAGGTGTCGATGACCTGCTTGAGGACTTCGGCGGCCACCTCGGGGTCGCGGTGCACGAAGCTCACCTGCATCAGGTTCGAGCCCTTGAGCAGGTCGGCGTCCAGCGATCGCTCGAAGTTCATGAGCGCAGCCGCGCGCACGGCCCGATTGTCCAGGTTGGGCGCGCCCAGCGACGGAAAGCTCTCGCTCAGGCCCAGGGCCGGCAGCGCGGATTGGCGCAGCCAGCGGCGCCAGGCCGGCTCGACCAGTTCGGGATACACCTTCTCGGGGCCCAGCTTGTCGAGCACCGCTTCCTCGAGGTCGCGGCTGGTGAGGATCTTGGCTTCCGCCAGCAGGGTCTGCTCGCGGTCGTAGGCCACGGGGGCGCCGCTGTTGGCTTCGCCCACCTCGGGCTTGTAGATGTACTCGCGGCCCAGGCGCAGCAGCAACTCGGCTTCGGCACTGTACTTCTTGGGCGCCGCCATCGAAGCCAGCAGCGTGAGCGACAGGCCCGCCAGCAACACCGCCAGGATCCGCCGGCGGTCGTAGAAGAACATCGTCAGGCTGTCTCGCAGCGACGAGGCCGCCGGCCGCACGGCGGGCAGCCGCACGGGCGGCTCCACCATGAGTTCGGTCAGCGGGAAGTCCTCGTGGAGACTCACTGCACCACCCCGTTGCGGTTGACGCTGTAGGAGAAGCCCAGGCTGAAAGGCAGCATGCGGCGGATGTACTGGTCGACCCAGATGTTCAGGTTGGCCACGCCGCTCTTGGGTACCACGACCACGTCGTAGGGCTGCAGCGGCAGGTCCTGCGCGCCTTCAGTGCCGGCCATCGCGGCCGCCAGGTCCACCGGCAGCACCAGCCGCTCGCCCTTCGGGCCGCGACGCATGACGACGGCCTTGCTGGGCTGCGCGGTGTCCTTCAGGCCTTCGGCCACCATCACCGCCTGCAGCACCGTCAGCGGACCGACGAAGGGCTGCACGCCCGGCCTGGCCACCTCGCCACCGACGAAGACGCGGCGGGCGCCCACGCCCTGCACATTGATCGTGACCTGGGGCCGGCGCACCTGCGCGGCCAGCAGTTTCTCGACCAGGGCGGTCAGTTCGCCCATGGTCAGCCCATCGACCTGCAACTCACCGGCCAGGGGCAGGGCAAGCTTGCCATCGGGCCGAACCACGGCCACGGTGTTCAGCGAGGGCATGTAGAAAAACCGGAAGTTCAGCTCGTCGCCGACCGTCACACGGTAGCCGCCGGGTTCTTCGGGCGCACCGGTCGCAGGGATAGGTTCGGGCAGCGCCGGCGCCGATGCGGCCATGGGCGCCGCGGCGGCGGCATCCTGGGCGCGGGCGGACAGAGTCAAGGCCATCCCCAGCACGGCCAGGGCCAGCGCAGGGATCGTTCTGAAAAGGTTTCGACTCAAGGCAGACATGGGTTTCCCGACCGTTCGCGAGGACTCGACAGGCACGTCGCCAGGTCCTCTTTGTGTGTGAGTGTTACTCTAAACAAGAAGCCCGTCGCCTGCGCGCCCTGTTCACGCCACAGGGGCCCGCGTTCAAGGGATGGGGCGTGTAAGCCGCGGCCCATCTGCGACATTGCGCCGCTTCTCCCGGTGGTTACATCGCTGCGTTGGCACTCGGGGCCGACCCCCCTCATTCGAGAAGGACGTCGGCCACGGCTGCGGCCACGGCTGAGGGCGCGGGCGTGCGGCATTCGGACTTCGGCAGGCGCGGGGGGCGCTGCACGAGCAGGCCCGGCACCTGCGCCGGGGTGAGCGGCCGGGCCAGCAGATAGCCCTGCCCCAGGCTGCACCCCATCTCACGCAGTTGTTCGAGTTGCGACGGTGTCTCGATGCCTTCGGCCACCACCAGCTTGCCCAGCGAGCTGCCCAGCAGGATGATCGAGCGCACCACCGCGGCTTCGTTGGCGCTGCTGTACAGCCGCGCCACGAAAGAGCGGTCGATCTTCAGGCAATCGATGGGCAGCGTGGACAGGTGGCTGAGCGATGAATAGCCCGTGCCGAAGTCGTCGATGGCCAGCATCACACCCAGCCGGCGCAACGCCGCCAGCACCGGCAGCGCGCCTTCCAGCCGCGACATCAGGATGTTCTCGGTCAGCTCCAGGCACAGGTGGCGGGGCTGCAGCCCGCTCTCGACGATGGCCCGCGTGACCCGGGCGATGAACGAGGCTTGCGCGATGTCGTGGCCGGACACGTTCACGTTCATCGTGAGCTCGGCATACTCGGGCCGCAGTTGCTGCCACTCGCGCAACTGGCGGCAGGCGCAATGCAGCACGAAGTCGGTCAGCCGCAGCATCAGGCCGGCCTCTTCGGCAATCGGCAGGAAGTCCGCCGGGTTCATCGTGCCATCGACCGGGTGCTGCCAGCGAACCAGTGCCTCGAAGCCCGTGGTGCGGGTCTCGTGCCCGTCGCCCGGCAGCTCGCAAACTGGCTGGTAGGCCACCGTCAGCCGGCCTTCGTCGATGGCGCGCCGCAGGTCGCCCTCCAGTCGCAGCCGGTCGGCCACTTCGGTGTGCAGGCTGGCGTCGAACAGCGCATAACGGGCCTTGCCCGCGCCCTTGGCCTTGTACATGGCCGTGTCGGCATCGCGCAGCACGTCCTCGGGGTTGGTGTAGCCCAGGGCGCTGAAGGTGATGCCGATGCTGGCGCTCGTCATCAGCTCGGTGTCGGCGACACAGAAGGGCTTGCGCAAGGCCTCCATCAGGCGGTCGGCCAGCGAGACGGCATCGCGCTCGTGCGCGAGCTTGCGCACCAGCACGCCGAACTCGTCCCCGCCCAGGCGCGCCACGATGTCCTGCGGCCGCAGGCTCTCGGCGATCCGCTGCGACACCTGGATCAGGAACTCGTCACCGGCGTTGTGGCCCAGGCTGTCGTTGATCAGCTTGAAGCGGTCGAAGTCCAGGAACATGACGGCAAAGGCGTGCTCTGCGTGCGCCATCGCGTCGGCGACAGCCTGCGCCAGGTGCTCGTGGAAGCGGCGCCGGTTGGGCAGGCCGGTCAGGGCGTCGTGGAACGCGATGTGGTGCAACCCTTCTTCGGCCATGCGCCGGGCCGTGATGTCCTGGATCTGCAGGATCAGGCAGGGTGAGCTGGCGCCGGGCTCCGAGAAGAAGCTGCAATGCGCCGCCACCCACAGGGGCTCGCCATGGCTGTGGCGGCAGCGCAGTTCCAGCGCAAAGCCTTCGAATTCATGCCTGGAGACCCGGCCGAGCTGCTCTTCGAGGCGGATGCGGTCTTCAGGCACGACGAAGTTCTGGAAGCGCTGCTGCAGCAACCCGTCGCCGGGCTGGCCGAGCAGCGCATGCAGCGCCGGGTTGGCCTGCAGGATGTGGCCCTCGAAGCCCAGCAGTGCCATGCCGATGGAGGCGTGCGTGAAGGCGCTGTGGAAGCGGCGCTCGCTGGCCTCGAGCTCGCGAACGTGGCGCTCGGCCAGTTCCTTCTCGCGCTCCAGGGCTTCGGCGCCGGCCACCCGGACGGCCTCGGCTGCCTCCTGCTGGCGAAAGAAGTAGTGCAGCGTGGCCAGCAACATGCCCAACAGCGGCACCATGGCCATCAGCACGCCGAGGCCGGACTGCCGGTAGGTGAGGTACAGCAGCACGGCCACCGCCGCGCTGCCGGCGTAGGCGATGCCGACCCAGCCAAAGACGCCGAACACGTCCGAGATGCGCAACAGCCGTTCGTTGCGCTTCAGGCGGATGACGCTGGTCAGCATCAGCGTGACCATCAGGAAGTAGGTCAACGCACAGGCCATCGTGGCCACCACCATCAGGCCGGCATTGCCCAGGCCGCTGTCGGCCATGGCCTGGAGCACGGCGTGCAGCGCCGTACCGCTGCAGTACATGGCCACCGCCGCCATCGCGGGGCTGACGATGCGGCTGGTCCAGCGCTTGGACGTGCGCCAGGAGCCCGCCGTCGCTTCGCCCGCGGCCGCCAGCGCTGCCGCCGAGGGCCCGTGCATGAGCAGCAGCAGGAAGATGAAGATCTCGCCGGCCACGAAGGAGTTCTTCGAGCGCGGCACGCGCACCGGGAAGATCCCGGCCAGGATGGCGATCAGCATCCCGACGCCGACCTCCAGCCACGCGGCCTGCGGCTTGGTGCCGACCACGAGGGCGGCGTGGACCAGGACGCCCACGCCCACGATCACCATCGTCCACCAGTACACCGCCGCCTGCCGGTTGTAGTCGGGCATCAGGGCGGCGTGCAGGCGCCGCCACCAGGAGGGCGGCGCTGCCGGGGGGTGGGGGATGGGCGTTTGGGTCATCGGCTGACGCCCAGGCAGCAGCCCAGGCCAGGTCTGCCTTCTATCGACCGAAAGCGCCCACGCCTTGAGCGCCTGCACCGTGAGGGATGGCGGCTTCCGGGGCTGAGGACCGCCCTGCAGTGGGCATCACGATTCGACCAGGACCACCTCGGCGGCCGGCATGCCGGCCAGCAGGCCGATCCACAGCAGCAGGGCTGCGCCGATCTTCATCCAGGCCGCGGGTGGCTGGTGACCGGGCCTGGCCCGGCTTTCGATCAACACGGTAAAGGGTATCGGTGGGTTCATGGTGATTCCAGGGTCGGCCAGCGGCCGGGCACGAGAGGTGGGATCGGGCGGGTGGAGGCAGCGCTGCACCTGCGCAAAGGGTTCAGGGCTCGCCGGCGACGACACCCTCGCTCATCACCAGCCCTTCACTGAGGACCAGGCCTTCACTGAGCACCAGGCCTTCGCTCAGCACCAGGCCCTCGCTGAGCACCAGGCCTTCGCTCAACACCAGGCCTTCACTGAGCACCAGGCCTTCGCTCAGCACCAGGCCCTGGGTCAGCAACTGGCCGCTGCCGGAGATGGCCCACGAGGACAAGGTGGTCGTGGGCAGGAAGGCCCCGGTCTTGCCGGCCAGCGAACTGGTGCCGGCCAGGGCCGTGAGCTTGAGCACGCCGTTGGCAAGCAGCGGCTGGTTGACCAGCATCACGTCGCTGAAGTTCTGGATGTTGGCGGTGCCGGGCCAGTAGATCGGGCTGCGCTTGTGAACCGTGCCATCGGCCCAGGTCAAGCGCGGATCCCAGATCGGCTGGTACTGCGCGAACAGCGCCGGGCCGCTGACGATCTGGTTGCCGCCCACGAAGGCCAGGCGCGACCAGTTCACCACGTCGCCGTTGATCACCGACGCAGCCTGCGGCAGCACCTGGACCAGCATCGGGCTGCCGGCCACGAGCAGCCCGCTGACCACGCCGGTGGAGACATCGGTGCGCAGCGCCCGGGCCAGCGCCACGGCACCGCTCACGTTCAGCAATCCGGTGCCTTGCTGGAGCAGGTTCTGGCCGGCCAGCGGCTGGGCCGTGTACTGCAGGATGGCCTTGACCAGCGGCGGCGTGAGGCCCGGGTTGGCTTCCAGCATGAGCGCCACGGCGCCGGAGACGGCCGGGGCTGCGATCGAGGTACCGCTGAGCATCATCTGCGACTGGCCCACCGACTGCGTGATGCCCACGGGCGTCACCAGCTGGCTCTTGAACAGGGCGCCCAGCAGGTTCCAGGTCAGCGAGGTGCCGGTGCCGGTGGCAGCACCGGCAGCCACGATCTTGTTGCCGGGCGCCACGAGGTCCGGCTTGAGCAGGTTGTCGATGCGCTGGCTGCCATCGGGCATGACCCGCGTGCCGCGGGTAGGGCCGCGGGAGCTGAAGAAGTCGACGCTGTCGTCGCTGCGGGTGGCAGTGCCCTTGAAGTTGGCGGCTCCCACGGTGATCACGGAAGGGTCGTTGCCGGGTGCGCCGATGGCGCCGTAGACCTCCTTGCCAGACAGGTTCTTGCCGAAGTTGCCGGCCGCGGCCACCACGGTGATACCGGCAGCGGTGGCGCTGCGGGCGGCGATGCACAGGGGGTCGAGTTCCCAGCTGTCTGAGGAATCGGTCGCCAGGCTGATGTTGATCACGCGGATGTTGTATTCCTTGGCGTGATAGAGGATCCACTCCATCCCCTCGACCGCATCGCTCAGGGTCCCCATGCCGGCGTCGTTGAGCACCTTGACGTCGACGATGTTGGCGTTCGGAGCCACACCCGAGGTGTCGTTGGCATAGGTGTAGAACTTGGCGCGGCCCGCCAGCACCGAGGCAACGTGCGTGCCGTGGCCGTAGCCGTCCTGGTTGGCGGCGCTGTCGTTGGCGACCAGGCTCTCGTAGGCCAGCTGCTGGGCGCTGCCCGGCTGCAGCGTGGTCACGTTCGGGGCGCCGCCCGCGGTCCAGTTGGCCGCGCTGGTGTTGATCATGCTGACATTGCGCAGCACGCGGTTGGCGCCCGACCCGTTCAGGAAGGCCAGGTGCGCCTTCATCACCCCCGAGTCGAGCACCGCCACGCCGATGCCCGTGCCGCCCAGGCCAGCGTACTGCGTCTTGGCATCGCCGGTGCGCACGTTGGGCGTGCCGGCACCGGTGATCGACTCCATCGTGCTGAAGGTGCGGTGGGTCGGACGGTTGGGCACGACGTTGAGCACGTCGGCGCGTTGTGCCAGCGTGTCCAGCAGGCTGGCCTTGATCTGCACGGTCATCGAATGCGCGGCGGCGTGTACCGCGTGAACCGAGCCGCCCAGGCTGTGCACGGCGCGGCGCAGGTCGGTCATCTGCGGGTCGGCCCCATCGGTCACCAGCAGCGCCTGCACGTGGCGCACGCCGCCGACGTCGCGGACCCAGGATGCGGAGCCGGTGCCGCTGAGCGCTTCGTCCAGCTCGCGCGACATCTTGGCGCGGTGCGGACGGCCCTGTGCGCCGTGGGCCGCGGTCAGGCTGAATCCCGGAAGCAGCAAGGCGGCGCAGGCCAGGGCCACGAGGACCGCACGAGGCAGGCGACGATCGATCAGGACCGTGAATGGGGCGGGACAGCGCATGCGGAATCCTCGGGGTGGCTGCGTGTGCGACCTGCAAAGACAGTCGCGCAACATGGAATTGGCTCGTTCCACTGCGGCCGGCTCGTCGCCACCCCCGCATGCTTCCGTTACCCGCAGCTGCCTGTAAGGCGACCCCTGCGATCCGGAATGCCGTGATTCTGCCCGCCAGCGTCACCGCCGTAACGGGCTGTCACGTGTGAATGCCCAGGGTTCATTGCGGAATGTCACGAACGGTCCGCGGGCCGCGGCCCGTCGACACCTCAGGTGCGGGCGCCGAAGATGGCACTCCCCACCCGAAGGATGGTGGCGCCCTCCAGCACCGCGGCCTCTAGGTCGGCGCTCATGCCCATCGACAGGGTGTCCAGGCCCAGGCCGTGGGTGTTGAGCTCGGCGCGGAGTTCGAACAGCGCGCGGTGCGGCGCGCGCTGGTCCGCCAGACCCTCCGCGGGCTCGGGGATGGCCATCAGGCCGCGCAATCGCAGACGGTCGCCGCCCAGGGCCACCACCGCCCTTGCCACCGGCAGCACTTCAGCCACCGCCAGGCCGCTCTTGCTGGCCTCGCCACTGATGTTGACCTGCAGGCAGACCTGCAGTGGCGGCAGGCTCGCGGGGCGGTGCTCGGCCAGGCGCTCGGCGATCTTCAGCCGGTCCACGCTGTGCACCCAGTCGAAAGCAGCGGCCACGCCGCGCGCCTTGTTGCTCTGCAACGGGCCGATCAGGTGCCACTGGAGCGCGCTGCGCAGGTCGGCCAGGGCCTCGATCTTGGCCAGGGACTCCTGGACGTAGTTCTCGCCGAAGGCACGCTGGCCCGCTGCATGCGCCTGGCGCACCGCGTCGGCGGGAAAGGTCTTGCTGACGGCGAGGAGCGTGACGCTGTCCGCACTGCGGCCAGCTTCGAGAGCAGCGGCCGAAAGCCGCCGCTTCACTTCTTGCAGGTTGATTGCGATGCTGCCCATAATGATCCGGAGCTTAAGCGCTGGTGCCTGAGCTCTGCACAGGCGCGCGCGAACCCCACCCATGGATATCACCCAGTTGCTGGCCTTTTCGGTCAAGAACAAGGCCTCCGACCTGCACCTGTCCGCCGGGTTGCCGCCCATGATCCGGGTGCACGGCGACGTGCGCCGCATCAACGTCGAAGCGCTGGACCACAAGATGGTCCACAGCATGGTGTACGACATCATGAACGACGCCCAGCGCAAGCAGTACGAAGACACGCTGGAGTGCGACTTCTCGTTCGAAATCCAGGGCCTGGCGCGGTTCCGCGTCAATGCCTTCAACCAGAACCGCGGTGCCGGCGCGGTGTTCCGCACGATTCCCAGCAAGATCCTCACCCTGGAGCAGCTCGGCGCGCCCAAGGTCTTTGCCGAGCTCGCGCTGCGCCCGCGCGGGCTGGTGCTGGTGACCGGCCCCACCGGCTCGGGCAAGAGCACGACCCTGGCGGCGATGGTCAACCACCTCAACGAGAACGAATACGGCCACGTGTTGACGGTCGAGGATCCCATCGAATTCGGGCACGAAAGCAAGAAGTGCCTGATCAACCAGCGCGAGGTCGGGCCCCATACGCTGAGCTTCGCCAACGCCCTGCGCTCGGCGCTGCGCGAGGACCCCGACGCCATCCTGGTGGGCGAAATGCGGGATCTGGAGACCATCCGGCTGGCCCTGACCGCCGCCGAGACGGGCCACCTGGTCTTCGGCACCCTGCACACCAGTTCGGCAGCCAAGACCATCGACCGGGTGGTCGACGTGTTCCCGGCGGCCGAAAAGGAAATGGTCCGCGCCATGCTGTCTGAAAGTCTGGTGGCGGTCATTTCGCAGACCCTGTGCAAGCTCAAGGACGGCTCGGGCCGCGTGGCGTCGCACGAGATCATGATTGCGACTTCGGCCATCAAGAACCTCATCCGCGAGAACAAGATCGCGCAGATGTACTCCAGCATCCAGACCGGGCAGAGCCTGGGGATGCAGACGCTGGATCAGAATCTGAGCGACCTGGTGCGCCGCAACCTCGTGTCACCGGCCGAGGCCCGCAGCAAGGCCAAGATCCCTGAAAACTTCCCAGGCTGAGCATCCATGGAACGCGACCAGGCATCCAAGTTCGTCAACGACCTGCTGCGGCTCATGATCAGCCGCAACGGGTCCGACCTCTTTCTGACGGCCGATTTCCCGCCCGCCATCAAGGTGGACGGCAAGATCACCAAGGTCAGTCCTCAGCCCCTGACCGGGCAGCACACCCTGGCGCTGACCCGTGCCGTCATGAACGACAAGCAGGGTGCCGAATTCGAGCGCACCAAGGAATGCAATTTCGCCATCTCGCCGCAAGGCGTGGGGCGCTTCCGCGTCAATGCGTTCCAGCAACAGGGCCACGTGGGCCTGGTGTTCCGGACCATTCCCGGCACCTTGCCCACCATCGACGGGCTGGGGCTCCCCCAGGTGCTCAAGGACGTGGCCATGACCAAGCGCGGCCTGGTGATCTTCGTCGGGGCCACGGGCTCGGGCAAGAGCACCTCGCTGGCCGCGATCGTCGACTGGCGCAACGAGAACTCCTTCGGCCACATCATCACGGTGGAAGACCCGGTGGAGTTCGTGCACCCGCACAAGAACTGCATCGTGACCCAGCGTGAACTGGGCATCGACACCGACAGCTGGGAAGCCGCGCTGAAGAACACGCTGCGGCAGGCGCCCGATGTCATCCTGATGGGCGAGGTCCGTGATCGCGAGACCATGGAACACGCCGTGGCCTTCGCCGAGACCGGCCACCTCTGCCTGGCCACGCTGCACGCCAACAGCGCCAACCAGGCGCTGGACCGGATCATCAACTTCTTCCCCGAAGAGCGGCGCCAGCAATTGCTGATGGACCTGTCGCTGACCCTCAAGGCGCTGGTCAGCCAGCGCCTGATGCCGCGCTCTCGAGCTTCTGGCTCCCGGCGTCATGGCTCGTA
>CAIJPE010000041.1 GCA_903822435.1 uncultured beta proteobacterium
GGCTGGCGCTGATCCTGGGCATCGACCGCTTCATGTCCGAGGCCCGCGCGCTGACCAATCTCGTGGGCAACGGCGTGGCCAGCATCGTCGTGGCCAAGTGGACCGGCGACCTGGACGCCGGCCGCCTGCAGCGCGTGCTGAACCGCGAGACCGATGCCGAGGCGGATGCGCCCGAGGCCGTGCTCGACAGCACCAACCCGCGCATGCCTGTGCGCTGATCACATCAGGGGATTCGATTGGATCTTGAACTCACCGGCCGGCGAGCGCTGGTCACCGGCGGCAGCCGGGGTATCGGCAAGGCCGTGGCCCGCGCCCTGGCCCTGGAGGGCGTGGACGTCGCCTTGCTGGCCCGCAACCCGCAAACCCTGGACGCCGCTGCGGCCGAACTGTCCCAACAGACCGGCCGCCGCGTGATCGGCGTGCAGGCCGACACCACCCGCGACGACGAGGTGCGTGCCGCCGTGGCCGACGCCGTGGCCCGCCTGGGCGGCGGCATCGACATCCTGGTCAACGCCGCCGCAGAGCCCGCTGGCTTTGCCGGGCCGCCGCCCCTGGCGCAGGTCACCGGGGCCTTCTTGCAGGCCGAACTCGACACCAAGGTGATGGGCTACATCCGCTGTGCCCAGGCGGTACTGCCGGGCATGAAGGAGCGGGGCTGGGGCCGCGTGGTCAACATCAGCGGGCTGGCGGCGCGCCAGACCGGCAACACCGTGGGCAGCATCCGCAACGTGGCCGTGGCGGCGCTCAGCAAGAACATGGCCGACGAGTACGGGCCGCACGGCATCAACGTGACCGTGGTGCACCCGGGCCTGACGCGCACCGAGCGCACGGCGCCACTCGTGGCCGCCCGCGCCGCGGCCCAGGGCGTGCCCGCGCAGACAGTGGAAGAGCGGATGGCGGCCGGCAACTCCATCAAGCACCTGGTGGATGCCGATGAAGTGGCCTGGGTGGTGGCCTTCCTGTGCTCGCCGCGCTCACGCGCCATCAACGGCGATGCCATCGCGGCCGGGGGCGGCGCGCCCCACAGCATCCATTACTAGGCGGGCCCCGGCGGTCCTCAGGGGAGGCGGCTCGCGCCGCCCATGCCCAGCGAGTTGTTGGCGCCGTAAGGGCTGACGGCGCCGGTTTGCGCCGTGGCGTGGTGCGCGTCGAACCCCATCCGCAGCTTGTCCGAGACCTTCGAGTCGAGGTTGAAGCCGGTGCTCTTGTTCAATCTCTTCGTGGCGATGTGCGTACCCGCCCTGGCGATGTCGCCGGTAGCCGGGTCGATCGTGGCACCGATGCCGCGGGTGCCCTTTCCAGGCGGCATCCGCTCCGGCTGCCTGTGGTGCTCGGGCGACAATGCCCGGTTGATACCGCAGGCCCTGGACAGACCCTGTCGGCACAGCCGTGGCCCCTGCCGCGCAGGGTGCGCGCGGAACAAGGACACCGATGAAGAGCATCCGCAAACTGCGCCTGGACGCCGGCGTGCGCCAACTGGGCCCTGGCCTGATCACCGGCGCGGCCGACGACGACCCCAGCGGCATAGCCACCTATTCCCAGGCCGGCGCGCAGTTCGGCTACTCGATGCTGTGGACGGTGGTGTTCACGCTGCCCTTGATGGCCGCCATCCAGATCGTCAGCGCCCGCATCGGCTACGTCACCCGGCAAGGCCTGGCGGCCAACATCAAGTCGGCCTTTCCGCGCTGGGTGCTCCTGGCCGTGGTGGGCCTGCTGCTGGCCGCCAACACGCTGAACGTGGCCGCCGACATCGCCGCCATGGCCGAGGCGTTGCGGCTGCTGGCTGGGGGCTCGGCGCACGTGTATGCGGTCACCTTCGGGCTGCTGTGCCTGGTGTTGCAGGTCTTCCTGCCGTACAAGATCTACGTCAGTTGGCTGAAGTGGCTGACGCTGGCCCTGCTGTCCTACGTCGCGGTGGTGTTCACGGCGAACGTACCCTGGAGCCGGGTGGCCCTGGAGGTCTTCAGTCCCAAGCTGCAGCTCAACCACGACATGCTGCTCATGGTGGTGGCCGTGTTCGGCACGACCATCAGCCCCTACCTGTTCTTCTGGCAGGCCGCGCAGGAGATGGAAGACAGCAGCAACAGCGGCGAGCACACCCCGCGCGAAGTACGCCTGCACCTGCGTCGCATCAAGGCCGACACCATCATCGGCATGACCTTCTCCAACCTCATTGCCTTCTTCATCATCCTCAGCACCGCCGCCACGCTGCATGCGGCGGGCGTCACCGACATCCAGACCTCGGCGCAGGCCGCCGAGGCCTTGCGGCCGCTGGCCGGTGAGTTCACCTTCCTGCTCTTCAGCCTGGGCATCATCGGCACGGGCCTGCTGGCCGTGCCGGTGCTGGCCGGCTCCGCGGCCTACGCGGTGGCCGAGGCGGCCGGCTGGCACGGCAGCCTGAGTGCGCGCCTCGACCGCGGCGAGGGGCTGGGCTTCTACGGCGTGATCGCGGCCGCCACGGTGGGCGGGGTGATCCTGTGCTTCACGCACATGGACCCGGTCAAGGAACTGTTCTGGTCGGCCGTGCTGAACGGCGTCATTGCCGTACCGATCATGGTGGTGATGATGCTGCTGGCGTCCCGCAAGGCCACCATGGGCGTGAACGTGATCGGCAATCGCCTGCGTGCCCTCGGGTGGCTGGCCACGGCCGTGATGGCCGTGACGGTGGCTGGGCTGTTCGCCACCCTGTAGGGCCCAAGCCCGACCCTGGGCCAGGCTCGCCGGCTCAAGCCCGGCGGTACGTCACGAACTCGAAGTCCGGCCCCTCGGGAGCCGGTGCCTCCGGCCGCTGCCGCGCCACGGCCACGAAGGGCGTGCCCTCCAGCGAGGGGAAGCGGGCGTCGCCTTCGTAGGCCTGCTGGACTTCGGTCAGGATCAACCCGTCGGCCATCGGCAGGGCCACGGCGTAGAGTTCTGCGCCGCCGATCACGAACACCCGGTCGGCACCGGACAGCACCTGCAGCGCCGCCGGCAGCGAGGCCGCCGTTTCCGCGCCCGGCGCCTGCCAGCCGGCCTGCCGCGAGAGCACCACATTGCGGCGGCCGGGCAGGGGGCGGAAGCGCTCAGGCAGCGATTCCCAGGTCTTGCGGCCCATCAGCACGGCGTGGCCGGCCGTCACGCGGCGGAAGTGCTTCATGTCCTCCGGCAGGTGCCAGGGCAGGCTGTTGTTTCGCCCGATCACCCCGTTGCGGGCAACCGCGGCAATCAGCACCACCTCGGGCCGTTTCATCGCGGGCGCCCGGTCTCAGACAGCCACCGGCGCCTTGATGGCCGGGTGCGGGTCGTAGCCCTGGACCTCGAAGTCGGCGTAGTCATAGTCGAAGATCGTGTCCGGCCGGCGCTTGATCAGCAGGGTCGGGTAGGGCCGCGGCTCGCGCGAGAGCTGCAGTGCCACCTGCTCGGCGTGGTTGCTGTAGATGTGGCAGTCGCCGCCGGTCCAGATGAAGTCGCCCACGTCCAGTTCGCATTGCTGCGCCAGCATGTGGGTGAGCAGCGCGTAACTGGCAATGTTGAAGGGCACGCCCAGGAAGATGTCGGCACTGCGCTGGTAGAGCTGGCAGCTGAGCTTGCCGCGGGTGCCTGGCGGCGCATCGGGCGGCGGTGGCGCCACGTAGAACTGGAAGAAGGCGTGGCAAGGCAGCAGGGCCATCTTCGACAGGTCCGCCACGTTCCAGGCGCTGACGATGATGCGCCGAGAATCGGGGTTGGTCCGCAACTGCTGGACCACCTCGGCGATCTGGTCGATGTGGCCGCCTTCGGGCGTGGGCCAGCTGCGCCACTGCACGCCGTACACGGGCCCGAGGTCGCCGTTCGGCGCGGCCCACTCGTCCCAGATCGTCACGCCGCGTTCCTGCAGCCAGCGCGCATTGCCGTCGCCGCGCAGGAACCACAGCAACTCCAGGATGATGCTCTTGAGGTGCACCTTCTTCGTGGTGACCAGCGGGAAGCCCTCGGCCAGGTCGAAGCGCATCTGGTAGCCGAAGACGCTGCGGGTTCCCGTGCCGGTGCGGTCACCCTTGGCCACCCCGTGGGTGTCGACGTGGCGCATGAAGTCTTCGAATTGACGGCGTGTGGGGTGGGCCATGGGCGGATTATCGCCAGGGTGCGGCGCTGTTCAGGCGTCGGCCAGGGCGGGCTTCAGGTCGAACTGCATCGATGCCAGCCGGGCATACAGGCCGCCGCGCGCGACGAGCTCGGCGTGGGTGCCGATGTCCACGATGCGCCCGGCCTCCATCACCACGATGCGGTCGGCCCGCAGCACGGTGGCCAGCCGATGGGCGATGACCAGCGTGGTGCGGTTGGCCATGGCGGCTTCCAGGGCGGCTTGCACCACGCGCTCGCTTTCAGCGTCCAGCGCGCTGGTGGCCTCGTCCAGCAACAGCAGCGGCGGGTTCTTCAGCATGGCCCGCGCGATGCTGATGCGCTGCCGCTGCCCGCCCGACAGGCGCACGCCGCGCTCGCCCAGGTAGGTGGCGTAGCCCTGGGGCAGCTGCAAGATGAAGTCGTGGGCATAGGCCGCCTTGGCCGCGGCGATGACCTCGGCATCGCTGGCATCGGGCCGGCCGTAACGGATGTTCTCCAGCGCGCTGGTCGAAAACACGGTGCTGTCCTGCGGCACGATGCCGATGCGCTGGCGCAGCGCGGCCAGCGAGGCCTCGCGCACCGGCACGCCGTCCACCGACACGCTGCCCGACTGCACGTCGTAAAAGCGCAGCAGCAGTTGCAGCACGGTGCTCTTGCCCGCGCCGCTGGGCCCCACCAGCGCCACCGTCTCGCCGGGATCGACGGTGAGCGTGAACTCGCTCAGGGCTTGCTGGCCGGGCCGCGACGGGTAGTGGAAGCCCACGTCGCCGAAGACCACCGACGAGCCCCCGTGTACCACCGGCAGTGGCCGCGGCGCCGCGGGTTCTGCCACGGGCGAACGGGCGTCCAGCAGCTCCATCAGGCGCTCGGTGGCGCCGGCGGCCCGCAGCAGGTCGCCCCAGAC
>CAIJPE010000042.1 GCA_903822435.1 uncultured beta proteobacterium
GCGCCTGCCGTGAGCGCCCGGATGGGCCGCACCATGCGCCACGAGACGGCGACCGCGAAGCCCAGGGCCACGACCCGGCTGATCGCGGTGAACCACAGCGAGCGCGCCAGCGCGCGGCGCCAGGGTTCGTCGGCCTCGCTCTGAGGCAGCTCGACGAGCACGCGCCAGTCCATCGGTGGCGCGGGCGCCTGGGCCACCAGGACCGGCTGCCCCTGCAGACCGGTGAGCCGGTGCAGTGTCTCGATCGGCTGCGCGTCGATCAAGCGCAGGGTCGACGAGAGGTCGGTGTTGCGCAACACGAGGCTGGCATCGGGGTGGGCGATCAGGCGGCCCGACTTGTCGACCACGTACGCTTGACCGTCGCGGCCGACATGCAGTTGCGAGACGACATCGCGGATGAACTTCAGGTTCACTTCTGCCACGACGACACCCGCCTCGCGTCGGGCCCCGGCGAGTGCCACGCTGATATAAGGCTCGGTATCGCGACGAAAGTAGACTTGGCCGTAGTGCGTTCCGTTCGCCAGCGCGGCCTGCACCGCCTCTTCTTGCGAGCGGTCGGCACGGCTGTCCAGCCGGTCCATGCTGACGCGTGACACGAAGAGCCGTTCACGCCCCTGACCGTCGAGCAAGCTCAGGTCGGTGATGGCTGGCGCCTGGCGCAGCAGTCGAAGAGCGTCGATGCGGTGCTGATCCGCGTTGCCCTCGTCCCACGACAGATGCGTGGCCCAGCGCAACTGACCCTCGATCTCCTGGGCGAACTGCGTGATGCGGTAAGCCGCCGCCTGCGCATTGGCGCGCTGGATCTCCACCAGTGCGGCACGATGCTCTTCGGCCGCGAACCAGACGCCGACCACCGTGTAGCCCAGCATGGGGATGCCCACGACAGCCACGAACGACCCGATGTACTTGCGCAGCAGCGAGCGCCGCGGCCGCGTGACCGGCCCATCCAGGGTCTCGCGCATGGGCTGTGTGGAGTCACGGTGGGCCATGGGACGGCAGCATACGGGCAGCGCTGCGGCGATGCCGCTCTGTGTGGGTGGAAGGCCCCCCTCCCTGAGAACCAGGCGGCAGAGACGAAGGGATGATGGCCGCCTCGCCGTCGACGAGCCAACATGGGCGATCCCTGTAGCAGAACCATGAGGTCATCATGTCCAAGTCGATCCCTTCACTTCGTTCCTGGCTGGCCTCAGCGCTGGTCGCCGTGGTGTCTCTCGCCCAGGCCAGCGATTTGAAAGTCGTCGCACCGAATGCCGTCAAGGAGTCTGTGGTCGAGATCGGCGCTCGATTCGAAAAGGAGACCGGCCAGCGTGTCAGCTTCACCTGGGGTGGCTCGGAGGCGATTGCGAAGCGGGTCGCCGACGGTGAGGTGTTCGACGTGGTCATCACGACGGCCTCCGGTGCGGACCGCATGCTGGCCGATGGCAAGCTGGTCGGCGGCAGCCGCACCGACTTCTCACGTTCTGGCGTGGCGGTGGCCGCGCGCCCGGGCCTGCCCCGCCCGGATGTATCCAGCGTCAACGCACTCAAATCCGCGTTGCTTGATGCGGGTTCGATTGCGATTTCATCGGGCGCCAGCGGCCGCTACCTCGAACAGATGTTCCAGAAGCTGGGCGTGGCCGAGCAGATCAAGCACAAGATCAGGCAGCCGCCCTCTGGCGCGCAGATCGGCGAGATGCTGGCGCGTGGCGAAGCCGACCTCGGCTTTCAGCAGGTGACCGAGCTGGTCCATGCCGCGGGATTTCAGTATCTCGGCCTGCTGCCGGCCGAGTTGCAGAACTACACGGTCTGGGCGGCAGGCGTGCACAGCAGCGCGCCGCTGGCAGATGCTGCTCTGGCTTTCACCCGCGCGCTCAAGGCGCCGGAGTCAGATGAAGCGATCCGCAAGTCCGGCATGGACCCGATGGGCAGGTAGGGCGCCTGCTCAGCGGACGACGCGCTCGGCGCGCATCGCCACGGCCGACGGGATGGTGAGCCCGAGGGCATCGGCGGCTCGCTGATTGATGACCAGCTCGAAGCTGGAAGGCTGCTCCACCGGCAGTTCTGCAGGGCGTGCGCCGCGCAGGATGCGGTCGACCATGCCAGCCGCCTGTTTCCACGTCGTGCGCAGGTTGGGGCCGTAGGTCAGCAGGTTGCCCTCGTCGGCAAACTCCGACCAACCCGACACGGCGGGCACGCGATGCCGCCGCGAGAACTCGGCGATGAGCTTGGCTTGGCTCATGACCAGCGCATCGGGGAAGGCCACGATGGCTTCGGCGCGCTCGCGCAGCACGGCCGGGAACGCGCGCTCAAAGTCACGCGCTGACCTTACGGGCAGGTACTGCACCTTCAGGCGCAGCCGATCGGCCGCCGCCTGCGACGCATGGAGTTCGAGCTGCTCACCCGGATGCGTTGGGTTGGCCAGGATCGCCACTCGGGTCAGGCGCGGCATCAGTTCCTTGAGGATCTCCAGCCGTTTGCCGACCAGTTCCAGGCTCTGCATGGCAATGCCCGTGAGGCGCCCACCTGGTCGCGCAAAGCTGGCCGCCAGCCCGGCTTCCACCGGGTCGCCGCTGAACCCGAAGACGATGGGCACGGCGCTGTCTACAGTGCGGGCACCCAACACCATAGCGCCTTGCGCGACCAGCACCTGCGGGCGCAGCTTCAGCAACTCTGTCGTCAGCCCGGCTGCGCTGCTGGGTTCACCCCAGCGTTCGTCGATGACCAGGTTGCGACCTTCGATCCAGTCGCGTTCTCTCAGACCGGCCCGCAACGCCTCGAGATAGGCCGGCGTGGGCAGGGCGCCGGCGCTGCCGGCGATCCACCCAATGCGGGCGAGAGTGCCGGATGTGGCGGGCTGCGCAAGAGATGCACGACCACCGAGTGACGTGGCCGCGAACAATCCCGCAGAAACAACTCTTCTTCGTTGCATGGGTCCAGGCGCCGTTCAGCTGATCTCGTCGGGCCGCGCCCGAGTGTACGCATGGACCCGGAGCGATCGACAAATCGCCGTCGCTCTGAGCTCAGCGCCGAGCACCGACCGCTTGCCGACACAAAGTCGACGCTCTACTGGAGCCAGTCGGCAGACGGCAACGGATCGGGAGAATCGATTCGAGCTGTGCGCAAGCTGTCGCTGGCACTGAGAACCGAGTCTGGAGTTGCCCACAACGGCAGCGGCTCGAGCAGCAGCCGTTCGTGGCAGGGCCAGCCACGGCGGCCAACGGCAGCTTGATGCCAGTCATCGTCCGGACAGGGACGGCGGCAGTTCAGATCGGTATGTCTTGCTGAGGCATGCCGCCATCGGCGACGTAGTAGCACTCCGCATGTTCGCCTTTGGTCGACGGCGTGGCCATGGGAAACGCCGTGCGGATATGCAGTTGACCCCGCATTGGAACAAGCTTCATGCAGACGACTGCCGTGGTCTGTGCCTGAATCACCGGTGCCTGCATCGGACCTGATGCCTTGACCGTCTTGTTCTTGACCGGATCGAAGGCCTTCGGCACATTCGCCACCGCAGACTTCATTTTGAAAAGTTGGGAAGAGACGTCAATCTCTGCGAACACATAGGCCACCTTCGGACCATTCAAATACATCAGCGTATTCTGGCCAGCCCGGGTATTGAGGGCCCAGGTAATCGCGGCCACTTGACTGCCGTCGAATGCGCCGACTGTGTCCTTGCGCTCTTCGACAGCCCGATCCCTGAGATCCGCTTCGCTGGTGTTGGCCCGGCCGCGCCCGACCGATTGCAGTTCATGCAGGCCTTCGGCATGGCCGGTGGCGCCACCCGTGGCGGTGGCACTGCCCTCACTGTCCTTCAGAATCTTGGATACCTCGGTCTCGGTGTAGCTATGCACGTAGCCCATGTCGACTCCAGTCCACCGTTGTGGCCGCGGCATGCTTGCTGCGACGTTGATGATCTCACGCTGCCTCATCGCGATCGTACCCGCTTGCACGTTCGGCGTGGGCGTGGTCCGGGAGCCA
>CAIJPE010000043.1 GCA_903822435.1 uncultured beta proteobacterium
ACCACACCCGTCGCGTCGATACCCACGACAACAGAATCAACCCCGTCGCGGTCCCCATCACACCGAGGTCGGCTTTGCGCGCGGGGTGACATCTGAGCACGAAAGGGCATCAGCTGTGCTCATGGTGATTGCACCGTGAGCCTGCGCGACCGCCTCGAGCCCTGCCAACGCGTATCGCGTCATGTCGTCCACCAACCCCTGTGCATAATCGTGGACCGCAGGGACGACCTGCCGGAACAGTTCTCGCGGCACGATCGTCATCATGATGCACGGCAACACCACCAGGGCCAGCGAGCGCTGCACCGCAGGATGGTCTGCAGGCAGGCCCAGCACCTCGGCCACGATCGACATCATGATCTGGATCTTGGGCAGCACGGCCTTGCGCATCAGCACGGCCATGTGCGGCGACGGCGCGACCATCATCTCGTGCACGAGGATGCGCAGGCCCCAGGGAACCTCCTGAACGCTGGCCCGCTGGGCCAGCAATCTGATCACCGCGCGCAGACGAGCCTGCGGCGCATCGCCGACACGCCCGATGGCCGCGAGGTCGTCCAGGCGCACCAACTGGCCGTGCGCCTCGACGAGCACCGCCTCGTACAGGCCTTCGCGGCTGCCGAAGTGGTAGTTGACGGCCGCCATGTTGGCACCTGCGGCCTGGCAGATTTCGCGGCTGGTGGTGCGCTCGAAGCCCTTCTCGGCAAACAGCCGTCCAGCGACCTGAAGGATCTGCGCCCGCGTCTCGACGCCGTCGGATCGCACCGAGCGAGGTCGTGGCGGGGGGTCGTGGCGGGACTGGGGTGCCATGCCGCAAGCGTACCAATAAAAGTCTTCAACTCTAATTCAAATTGGAATTTGAATTGAGCTATGATGCGAGCCTACGCAAGCTTGAGCCGCCTCGGCAGTGGACCGCTTCTGCTTCAAGACCCGGAGACCCCGACCATGAATCCGAAGATCCTCGTTCCCGTCGCCGTCGTGGCCGTTGCGCTCACAGCAGGGCTGGCTTGGGTGTGGTCCCGACAACATCCCGCTGAAGACCCTGACCGGCTGACCCTGTACGGCAACGTCGACATCCGTCAGGTGGCACTGGCCTTCAATGGCAGCGACCGCATTGCCTCGCTGAGTGCCAGCGAAGGTGACGGCGTGCGCGCCGGCCAGGTGCTGGGACGCCTGGACACCACGGCTGCCACTCTGCGGCTGGCCCAGGCCCAGGCGCAGGCAGGCGTGCAGGAGCAGGCCTTGCGCCGCCTGCAGGCCGGCAGCCGCGCGGAAGAGCGGGCCCAGGCGCGCGCGCAGTTGGCAGCAGCGCAGGCCCAGGCCGATCTGGCAACGCGCCAGTTGGCCCGCACGCAGGCCACCAGCGACGCCACCGACGGCAAGGGCATCAGCCGGCAGGACCTGGACAACGCCCGGGCGCAGCAACAGGTCACGCTGGCCCAGGCCGACGCCGCACGCAAGGCGGCCGAATTGGTGCTCGCCGGGCCACGCCGGGAAGACATCGCTCAGGCCCGGCAGGCGCTGGCAGCCGCCCAAGCCGCACTGGCGCTGGTGCAGCGGCAGATCGACGAGTCCGAACTGCGCGCCCCGGCCGACGCCGTGGTGCGCGCGCGCCTGCTCGAACCCGGCGAGATGGCGACGCCGCAGCGCCCTGTCTATACCTTGGCCATCACGGCCCCGAAATGGGTGCGCGCCTACGTCGATGAAGCCCACCTGGGCCGCGTCCGCGTGGGCATGCCCGCACAGATCCGCATCGACAGCGACCCCGATCACCCGCTGACGGCCAAGGTCAGCACGATCGGTTCGGTGGCCGAGTTCACGCCCAAGACGGTGCAGACGCCCGATTTGAGGACCAGCCTGGTCTACGAGCTTCGGCTGCAGGTCGAGGACCCCGAGAACCGCTTGCGCCTGGGCATGCCGGCCACGGCGCAGCTCGATCTGGGCGCGCAGCACACGGCCGCAACCGCCTCGCCCGACATCCGCAACGCTGCCAGCCGGCCATGAATGCTGCGCCCGCCCTGGACGGCCGACATCTGCGCCGGCGCTTTGCCGTTGCCGGGACGCGCGAACACACGCTGGCCATCGACGATGTCTCGTTGCAGGTCGCGACGGGCTCGCTGGCCGCGCTGGTCGGACCCGATGGCGCCGGCAAGACGACCCTGTTGCGGATGGCTGCCGGCCTGATCGTCCCCGACGCCGGCACGCTCGGGGTGCTGGGCATCGACGTTGCACGACATCCGCAGGCGGTGCAGGACCGCATCAGCTACATGCCGCAGCGCTTCGGCCTGTACGACGACCTGAGCGTGCAGGAAAACCTGGACCTGTATGCCGACCTGCACGGCGTCCCCGCCGGGCAGCGCCAGGCCCGTTACGCGCAGTTGATGGAGATGACCGACCTCGGTCGCTTCAAGACGCGCCTGGCAGGCCAGTTGTCCGGCGGCATGAAGCAGAAGCTGCGCCTGGCTTGCACCCTGGTTCGCTCACCCGAACTGCTGCTGCTGGACGAGCCCACCGTGGGCGTGGACCCGCTCTCGCGGCGCGAGCTGTGGGAGATCGTGCAGGCGCTGGTCAGCCGCGAGCATTTGACCGTCATCGTCAGCACCGCCTATCTGGACGAGGCCGAGCGATGTTCGCAGGTGTTCCTGCTGCGCCAGGGCAAGGTGCTGGCCGCCGGGGACCCGGCCTCGCTGCGGCAGCATGCCGACAAGCGCTGCTTCGTCGCCACGCCGCCAGCAGGCCGGCCCGCACGCTGGCTGCAGGCGCGCTTGCTCGACGACACGGCGCACGTCGTCGATGCCGTGCCGCAAGCGGGTGAGGTGCGCTACATCGGCATGGGCCCTGACGCCGAAGTGCCAGCCGCGCTACAGGGCCTTGCAAGGCGTGCGGTTCCGGCGCGGCTGGAGGATGGCTTCATGGTGCTGCTGAAACTGAGCGGCACCACATCCACCTCGTCGGTTCAGGCACCCGGTGCAGCCGCTCCACCGCGAACCCAGGACGGCGCCGAGACCGTGATCGAAGTGCGCGACCTCGTGCGCAAGTTCGGCGATTTCGTCGCCGTGGCCAACACCACCTTCAGCGTCCGGCGGGGTGAGGTTTTCGGCCTGCTCGGACCGAACGGCGCCGGCAAGACGACCACCTTTCGCATGCTCTGCGGTCTGCTGCCGGCCACCAGCGGCAGCCTCAGCGTGGCCGGCGTCGACCTGCGTCACGCGCGTGCCGAGGCGCGACGCCGCATCGGCTACGTGGCGCAGAAGTTCTCTTTGTACGGCAACCTCACCGTGGCCGACAACCTGCGCTTCTTTGCCGGCGCGTACGGCCTGCGGGGGGCGCACGCGGCGCAGCGCATGGCCACGGTGACCGCGCAGTTCGACCTCGCCGGCCTGAGCCACACCCCCAGCGGCCAGTTGCCCGGCGGCTATCGCCAGCGCCTGGCCATGGCCACCGCCTTGCTGCACGAACCGCAGATCCTGTTCCTGGACGAACCCACCAGCGGTGCCGACCCGCTGGCGCGGCGCGAGTTCTGGCGCCGCATCACCGCCCTGGCCGAGCAGGGCACGACCGTGGTCGTGACGACGCACTTCATGGAAGAGGCCGAGTATTGCGATCGCATCGTGATCCAGGACGCCGGCCATGTGCTGGCCCTGGGCACGCCGCTGCAGGTACGGCAGCAGGCGCGGCAACACGCACCCCCGGGCTCGATGCCAGGGACCGACGATGCACACGGTGAGGTGAGCATGGAAACCGCGTTCATCGGCATCGTCGAACAGGCCAGGCAAACAGCCGGCAAAGGCCTGCTCTCGGCCGCCGCTGCGAGGTCGCCTTGAGCGCAACGGCAAGCCAGGGAAGGACCCCGCATGGCGGCTTCTGGCGCCGGCTGTTCGCGCTGACGCGCAAGGAGGCGCGCCAGTTGCTGCGCGACCGCAGCAACGTTGCCATCGGCCTGGTGCTGCCGGTGCTGTTGATCGTGCTCTTCGGCTATGGCATCTCGCTGGACGTGAAGGACGCGCGCGTGGCGTTGGTGGTCGACGACCACTCGCCCGCGGTAGCGGAACTGCTGTCGGGTCTGCGTGGCTCCCGCTACATCACGCCCGTGCCCGAACCCTCGATGCAGGCGGCCGAACTCGCACTGGCCGAGCGGCGGGCCGACGCCATCCTGCGCGTGCCCAGCGACTTCAGCCGGGAGTTCGCCGCCGGGCGCGGCCGCGTGCAACTCGTCCTGCATGGCGCCGACGCGTCCACCGCGCGCACCGTTCAGTCGTACGTCGCTGGCGCGCTGGCGCGCGGCGCGCTGCGCCTCAGCGGTGCGCAGGACCTGCCGACACTGGCCATCACGGCGGGCATGGACGGCGTCGGCAGCGTCCAGGTCGAGCCGCGGATGTGGTTCAACGCCGCCAACACCAGCACCTGGTATCTGGTGCCCGGGCTGATGGTGCTGATCATGACGCTGGTGGGCGCTTTCCTGACCTCGATGGTCGTGGCGCGCGAATGGGAGCGCGGCACGCTGGAGGCCTTGTTCGTCACCCCGGCGCGGCCCACCGAAATCCTGCTGGCCAAGCTGATCCCGTATTTCGCCGTCGGCATGCTGGGCTTCGCGATATGCCTGGGTGGCGCGCGCTGGCTCTTCGGGGTGCCGCTGCAGGGCTCCTTCTTCATCTTGCTGCTGGCCTCGGTGCTGTACATGTTCGTGGCGCTGGGCGTCGGGCTGCTGATCTCGTCGGTGACCAAGAACCAGTTCGTCGCGAGCCAGGTCGCGCTGCTGACGAGTTTCCTGCCGGCGCTGATGCTCTCGGGCTTCCTGTTCGACCTCAACAACGTGCCGCTGCTCGTACGCGTCGTCGGCCAGGCGCTGCCAGCCACGCACTTCCTGGAACTCATCAAGACGCTGATGCTGGCCGGCAACGTCTGGCCCATCGTCATCCGGAAGTGCGCCATCCTGGCCGGCTATGCCGTGGTGCTCATCGGCGCCGCGCGGCTGGCCACGCGCAAGACGATCGCCTGAACCCTTGCCCGAAAGCCGCCATGACCGACTTCATCCACCGCTTGTTCGCGCTGATCCGAAAGGAACTGCTGTCGGTGCTCATGGACAAGTCCAGCCGCACCATCCTGATCGGCCCGGTGATCATGCAAAGCCTGCTCTTCGGCTATGCCGCCACCTACGATCTGAGCAACGCGCCCTATGTGGTGCTCGATCTCAGCCACAGCCCGACCTCGGCAGCGCTGCTGGCCAAGCTGGACGGCACCGGCTTCTTCCGCCGCGTGGCCAGCGTGTCGTCCACCGCCGAACTCGAGGCGGCGATCGACACCCAGCAGGCGCTGATGGCAATCCGCATCGATGCGCGCTTCGAGTCGCAACTGCTGGGCGGCCAGACGGCGCCGGTGCAGCTCATCCTGGATGCGCGCAACTCCACCACCGCCAATGCCGCTGCGTCCTCGGTGGCGGCCGTCGTCGATGCATTCAATGCCGAACGGCGTGCGCGCGAAGGCGTGGCAGCGCCGCCGTTGGTCATCGAGACCCGCGCCTGGTTCAACCCCAACCTGCAGACACGCTGGAACTTCATGCCCGCGCTGATCGCCACCCTGAGCATGCTGCAGACCCTGCTGCTGACGGCGCTGTCGGTGGCGCGCGAGCGCGAACAAGGCACCTTCGACCAGTTGCTGGTGACGCCGATGACGCCCACGGAGATCATGATCGGCAAGGCCATCCCGCCGGTGCTCATCGGACTCGCGCAGGCCACGATCGTGCTCGCCATCACGCGCTGGTGGTTCCAGATCCCGATGATCGGATCCCTGCCCGTGCTCTACACCGGGCTGGCCGCCTTCCTGGCCGCCGGCGTCGGCATCGGCCTGACGATCAGCGCGCTGTCGCTCAACATGCAGCAGGCCATGCTCTACACCTTCGTGCTGCTGATGCCCATGATGCTGCTGTCCGGGCTGACCACGCCGGTGGCGACGATGCCCGAGGTGCTGCAGGTCGCGACGCTGGCCAACCCGATCCGCTTCGGCATCGACATGGTGCGGCGGGTCTATCTCGAAGGCGCGGGCTTGTCCACCGTGTGGCCCGACTTGGTGCCGCTGCTGCTGATCGCGGCCGCCACGCTGCCCGCTGCGGCTTGGCTGTTCCGCAACCGACTCGCTTGAAGGGAAGCCCCGTCATGACACCCGATTGCCTGTATTGGACACCGGCGCCGCGCTCGAGTTCGGGGCGACGATTGCTGCTGCCCAGTGCGACCCTGGGGCTGGCGCTGCTGATGGCACTGAGCGCCTGTACGACCCTGGGGCCCGAGTACCACCCACCCGCTGTGAACGCCCCGGCGCAGTGGGCCGACCGGCACGGGGGTGCGCTCAGTCTCGCGGCCCCACCTGAAGCTGCAAGCGCCTGGCCGGCCGACCGCTGGTCGGTATTCGGCGACCCGATGCTCGTCGACCTGCAAGGCCTGGCTCGCGAATCGAATGCCGATGCCCGCACGGCCGCACTGCGGCTGATGCAGGCCCGCGTCGAGGAAACGACGGTCTCTGCGCAGCGCGGCGTGCAGGGCGGCGCGCGCGGCGCCGTGTCGCGACAACGCCAGAGTGAATCCGGCTCCGGCTCGCGCGTCGCGGGCGCTTTGGCCGGTCCTGCAGGTGATCAGGTCGTCAGCGTGCTGAGTACGCCCTTCACCGTGTACCAGGCCGGCTTCGATGCCTCATGGGAGCCCGACCTGTGGGGCCGCGTGCTGCGCAGCGAACAGGCCGCCCAGGCCACCACGCAAGGGCAGGAAGCGACCTTGCGGCAGGTGCAACTGGGCGTGGCCGCCGAGGTCGCGCGCAACTACTTCGCCTTGCGCCAAGCCCAGGCGCAGCGCGGGCTCGCGGAGCAGGAACTGGCCGCTGCGCGCGAAACGCAAGGGCTGCTGCAGGGCCGACACGAGCAGGGCCTGACCGACGACTCGGCGCTGCTCAGCCAACGCGCCGGCATCACCGGCCTGCAGGCCACGCTGCCGGCGCTTCAACAGCAGGAGGCGCAGGCGATCAACCGGCTGACGCTGCTGTGTGGCGCTGAGCCCGGTGCGTTGAACGGGCGCCTGATGGCCGATCTTGCAGAACCACCGTCGAGGCCACTGCCCGACCTGCGGCTCGGCCTGCCGTCGGACCTGGCCCGCCGGCGCCCGGATGTCGCGGCGGCCGAGGCCAGGCTGCGCACCGCGACGGCCAGCATCGGCATCGCCCAGGCCGACCTCTATCCCCGCATCACGCTGGGCGCCAGCTTCGGCTTCGAGACCGTGGACAGCGCGTCCATCGCCGCTTGGGGCACGCGGCAGTGGAGCGTGGGCCCGAGCCTGAGCCTGCCACTGTTCGACGGCGGCCGCCGCCGCGCCACCGTGGCCCTGCGCGAACTGCAGCAACAGGAAGCCGCGGTGGCATTCCGGCAGACGGTGCTGCAGGCCTGGCACGAGGTCGACGATGCCGTGGCGGCCTACGTCGCGCAAGCGCAGCGCCTGCAGCAGAACCAGCAGCGGCTGCGCCTGGGCGAGGAGCAATCGGCACGCGGCCAGGCGCGCTACGACCAGGGCCTGGGCAACTACCTGCCGGTTCTGGCGGCGCGCACCACGGTCCTGCAGACCCGACGCGACATCGCCGACAACCAGGCCGGGATGCGCATGGCGCTTGCGGCCTTGTTCAAGACGCTGGGTGAAGACGCCGGCGTTGGCACAGCCGCGAGGAGCGAGTCACGGCCATGACCTGGCGCCAGGAGCACTTATCGGCGACCCAGCGTGGGTTGGAGCTTGAATGTCGCCACCATGTCGGACAGGTGATGCGCCTGATCCCTCAGTGACTCGGCCGCGGCCGCCGACTGCTCCACCAACGCGGCATTCTGTTGCGTCATCTGGTCGAGCTGGGTGACCGCATGGCTGACTTGGCCAATGCCGTCGGACTGCTCCGTGGCCGAGGCCGTGATCTCGGCGATGATGTCGTTGACCCTGCGTACCGACTCAACGATCTCCCGCATCGTGGTACCGGCGTTGCTCACCATTTTCGATCCCGACTCGACCTTGTCGACGCTGGTGCCGATGAGAGTCTTGATTTCGCGGGCCGCCGCTGCGCTGCGCTGTGCCAGCGTCCGTACCTCGCTGGCCACGACGGCAAAGCCCCTCCCCTGCTCGCCCGCACGTGCCGCCTCCACCGCGGCGTTCAATGCCAGGATATTGGTCTGGAAGGCGATCCCGTCGATGACGCCGATGATGTCCGCGATCTTCTTGGACGAAGCATGGATCTCGCCCATCGTGGTCACCACTTCGGACACCACCCGGCCGCCGCGCTCGGCGACCGCGGCTGCAGACGAGACCAACTGGTTGGCCTGCCGGGCCGATTCGGCCGATTGCCGCACCGTGCCCGTCAATTGCTCCATCGACGAGGCTGTCTGCTGCAAGCTAGAGGCCGTCTGTTCGGTCCGCCTGCTGAGATCCTGGCTGCCCGAGGCGATCTCGGTGCTGGCGGTGGTGATGTTCTCGGTCGACAGGCGTACGCTGGCGACCAGCGTTTGCAGGCGCTGCTGCATGTCACCCAAGGCCATGATCATGCGCCCCACCTCGTCGTGACGCGCGGCCGGCACGGCCGTTGCCAGGTCGCCCTCGGCAATTTGTCGCATGGACAACTCGACCTCGCGCAACGGGCCCAGCAGCGCGCGCATCGTCAGCCACGCCACGATCGCCAGACCGAGCAGGCACACCACCGCTGTGGACACGCCGGCATACAGCAGTGTTCGACTCAAGCCGATGGCGTGTTCGTAACCCTCGGCGGCAGACTTCTGGGTGACCGGGATCAGCGCCTGCAATGGCTTGATCGCGCCCTTTTGCAGGACCGGCCAATCGTCTTCCAGCACACCTGTCAGCGCGTTCTTGTTCTTGGCCACATAGCCTTGCTCAAGCTTGGCCAGCGTGCCGTCCACCAGCGACCAGCGATCCTTGAGTTGATTGAAGGCCTGCTGCCCCTCGCCTTGCGTGAAGATGGCGGCGGCATGGGGCTCCTGTTCGGCCCAGAGCCTGGCCACTTCCCTGCGGGCTTCCCGAAGGT
The DNA here is from genome assembly GCA_903822435.1 of uncultured beta proteobacterium. GTDB lineage: Bacteria > Pseudomonadota > Gammaproteobacteria > Burkholderiales > Burkholderiaceae_C > Rubrivivax. Next base: position 9,046 of record CAIJPE010000043.1, read on the forward strand.
GGTTGAGCGAACCTGGCACCGGCAACTGATCCAGCAGCACGCCGGCAGCGCGGAAGCGCACTTCGAGCAGGCTGTTCTCGATGCGCTGCAATTGCACCAGCGAGCCGATGTCCTGCTGGTACAGCGTGGTCAGCGCGCGCTGATTGACCTGGTTGGAGCCGATGGCCAAGCCGGCCAGGGCGCTAAGCCCCAGCAGGGCCAGGCCCGCAAGGACCGCCAGGCGACCTTTCATCGAGATGTGCAATGCCACGCGTGAACTCCTCTGAATGTGGCTGGGTGACTGCGCTTACTGGGTGGGCAGGCCCTTGCTGTTCCACTCGGGAAAGCCGCCGCGGAACCAGTTGATCTTGGTGTAGCCGGCCTTCTGCGCCACCACCGAGGCCTTGTAGCTCTTCCAGCACTCGCCCGAGTTGCAGAAGAACACCAGCGGCGCGGCCTTGTTGGCGGGCAGCTTGCTCAGGTCGAATTGGTCCAGGCTGGCGTCGAAGCCGGCTTCCTTGGCACTCTTTTCCTTGTAGGGCACGCTGATGGAGCCCTTGATGGTTTTCTCCGCGTACTCGGCTGCGACGCGCGTGTCGATGACGGGCACACCGCTGTCCAGCAGCTTCTTCACTTCGTCGGCGCTCACGCTCTTCACACCCGGCAGCGCGGCCGGTGTTTCCGCCGCCAGTGCCGCCGAGACGGTCAGGGCACCGAAGGCCATCGTCAGCATCCACCGCAGGCCGTTGCGCTTGTTCATGAGAAATTTCCTTTGAGAGGGAGGGGTTTGGCTGAAGACCGGGCTCGGTCTGAGTGCCGGCGGGCCCATGCAACTTTCTTCGGAGCGCCTGGCACCGCAGCACAGGACCTTCGCGGCCAATCAATGGACCGACGCGGCCCCTGACTGGGTATGCAGCGCCGGCTGGCGCTCAGTGACCGTCGTCGTCGGCGTCATCCTCAGGCATCGGCACAGAGGTCGGCATTTCCGATGGCGGCTTGCCGGTCCAGCGCTTGAAGGCACGCGAGAAGGCGCGCACGTCAGAAAAACCGGTCTGCATGGCGGCTTCCTTGATGGACCGACTGGCACCGGACATGCATTCCAGCGCCCGCGATCTGCGCGCCTCGTCGAGCAGGCCGCGAATACTCAGTCCTTCCAGGGCCAGCTTGCGGCGCAAGCTGCGCTCGCCAAGGTTGTGCGAGCGGGCCAGTTCGGCCGGTGTCACGGTTTTCGGCAGTGCGCGCCGAATCGCCCGCTCCACCGCCAGGCCCAGTGTCGAGGGCACGCCCGCCCGTTCTAAGGCAACGCTGATCAAGTCCCTGCTTGGCATGGCACATGCATCTTCACGCGCATGAAGCAACAGACCCTCGCCGTAGCCGCTGACGAGAACGCCGGGTTCGAGCAGTACCGCCGACCGACCAAGCGCGACGTGTTCCTGGCGACCATGGAGAAGATCGTCCCCTGGACGTCGCTGTGCGGCGTGATCGAGCCGCACTACCCCAAGGCCGGTAACGGCCGCCCTCCCGTGGGCTTGGAGCGCATGCTGCGGATGTACTTCGTTCAGCACTGGTTCAACCTGGCCGATGCGGCCTGCGAAGACGCGCTACTGGACAGCGCGGCTCTTCGCCGGTTCGTGGGCATTGATCTTGGGCGCGAGCGCGTACCGGACGCGACAACGCTGCTGAAGTTCCGCCGTTTGCTGGAGAAGCACAAGCTGGGTGAAGCCTTGTTCGCCAAGGTCGGTGAAGCGCTGCAGGCCCAAGGCTTGAAGGTCGGCATCGGGACCATCGTGGACGCCACCATCATCGGCGCGCCCAGTTCAACCAAGAACGCCGACAAGCAGCGCGATCCGGAGATGCACCAGACGCGCAAGGGCAAACAGTGGTTCTTCGGCATGAAGCTACACATCGGCGTGGACAGCCAGACCGGGCTGGCACACAGCGCCGTGGTGACCGCGGCCAACGTGCACGACAAGCATCCACTTCCCGATCTACTACACGGCCAAGAGCAGCGCGTGTACGGCGACTGCGCGTACGCCTCTCAGGGCAAGCTGATTCAGGCCAAGGCCCCCGGAGCACTGGACCTGACCAACAAGACCGTGCGTTCCGGCAGCCCGACCGAGGAACTGGAGCGCATGGTCAACCGCGGCAAGTCGCGCGTGCGCTCTCGCGTCGAGCATGTCTTCGCTGTGGTCAAGAAGCTGTGGGGCTTTGGCAAGGTGCGCTACCGCGGGCTGGCCAAGAACGCTACGCGGGCGTTCGTAGCCACGGCGCTGGCCAACATCTTCCTCGCTCGGCGGAGTCTGCAGGCATGAGTGCGCCTGCTGGGCGGGAGGAGCGCCTGAGTGCAGGCCAAAGGAGGGATCGTCGCCGCCAAAGACGCTCTCCTTTCGTGGTCCTGGCTGCGCGGCGAGCCTTGACCGCACTGAAGCTCAATTCCGAGCCTTGATCAGCGTTGCCTTAAGCCGCACGCGGCGGCGTGGCGCACCGGCAGCGTGGTGCAACATTACCATGCGCGCCGCGCGGCCGGTGCGACCTGCCGTTGCGTGCCGGCTTGAACGAGGTGTTCGGCGTCACTGCGTGCGCCATGCCTTGATCTCCTTGGTTCGCTGTGCCGTGCGTTCGATAAGACAACCAAGCTGCATGGCTGTTCGGATCGTCCCCTCCTCGTAGAACTTGCGCAATGCAAGGCAGTCGGCGTCTCGAAAGTTCACCCAGGCCCTCTGTGCTGCCACCAGTTGGATCTTTACGGCGTTGTAGTCGGTTGTATCCCCATCTGATTCGGGCTTTAACGAAGCATTCAATGCCTTGAATGCTTCGTTCAACTCACGGTCTCGGCCTTTGTACTCCCGCATCGCGCATTCGTTGATCTCGAGTGTGGTCTTCGGGCTGGTGCAGGAAATTGGTGCGTCATATTGGGCACTGGCACAGTATGGTCGTAGCGCCGTACATGCAAAGATCCCTTGGGCAATAAGGTTGCGGGCGCATGTGTGCATCGGGTGACGCCTGACGTTCGAGTTAAGCCGCACGCGGCGGCAGGCTGTGCCGGCCGCGTGACGCATCATGGGCATTGGCGCCACGCGGTCGGTGCAGCCGGCCGTTGCGTGTCGGCTTGACCAAGGGGTTATGCATCACCCGTGGAATCTGACCCACCGCGTCACCGCAGGGATATGGCAGTACTTAATATCCGGTACTTCATAATCCAAACCATCAATCCGCAACGTGCCTAGGTGCAACATAAAGCCCTGCTCTTTGGGTATTGGTTTCGGAAACGTCAGTATAGCCGGTCCGCAATTATTTAGATTTGATTCGGCTGTAAAGGTCCCTCCGCATCGCCAAGCGTTTTTCCCACCGTCTTCACGAATCTTGTCGCTGGGGTGAAATTTAGTGTTACCAACTTCTAGAATGATCTGACTCAAATTGAGCCGAATGTCCTGTGTCGGGTATCGGCTAGACGAGTAGACGAAAATTTGGATGAGAGCGGCGACCTCTGGGGAATAATATAAGTGTCGTGTGTGCAGTCGAACCAGGTGAGGCCCTATCGACTGTTCTAGACCGCCCAATGCGCTAACTCGCCACCCGTTTGCGTCTTCCAACTCGCATTCGGCCGCGTATCCGCCGGAGTCTTCCGGGACGTAGCAACTCGCCAACGCTATAAAGCATGCAAGAGATGCGAATAGGCTGGACCATCGATAAATTTGCATAATGCCTACGTTCGAGCTAAGCGGGCGACAATGGCAGGGCGCCAGGCCCGGACTGGCGGAAATGTACCGCGTTCCCCCAGACCGGACCTGGTGGTCTGCCGTTGGCGTTCCCCTTGACC
>CAIJPE010000044.1 GCA_903822435.1 uncultured beta proteobacterium
CCGAAGCCAGCGCAAGCGCCAGGGCGCAAATCGCCACGCCGTAGAACACGAAGTCGGCGCGGTAGGCAGCCTTGCCGTGCTCGAGCCTGAAAAATTCCATGCATCTCCTGCACCACTGCCGCAACCCGGCCCGGGTGGACGAGAACGGCATTGAGCACCGACCTTCGCACCCCGTTGCCCGAAGGTCTGTGCGCATGCGCACAGACGGGACCGCACGCGAGGCGGAGTCTGCTGGTGCGTTGCGCGTGTCCGCAGCCCCTGCAAGCCTCACCGGAGCCGATTTGCCCGAAGTCCGCAATCAATTCATCGACCGCTTGCCCCGGCGCGACAGGGACCGCTTGCTGGGCGCCTGCGAACCCGTGCACCTGGAACTGAGCGAGGTGCTGTCGACCCGCGGCTCGCCCGCACGCCATGTGCATTTCCCGACCGAGGGCTTCGTCTCGCTGGTGGCCGAGCTGGAGCACCACCCGAGCCTGGAGGTGGGCATGGTCGGCCGCGAGGGGATGCTGGGCGTGGGTATCGCGCTGGGCATGACCACCGTGCCCTTGCGGGCCCTGGTGCAGGGGCCCGGGGCCTGCTGGCGGATGGGTGCGGCGTCCTTCAGGCGCGAACTGGCCGCCAGCGCAGCACTGCGCAGGCAGATGGACCGTTATGCCTATGTGCTGATGGCGCAGATGGCGGCTTCGGCCGCTTGCCTGCGCTTTCACCTGATCGGGCCCCGCCTGGCGCGCTGGCTGCTGATGAGCCAGGACTGTGCGAGTGCCAACAGCTTCCGCCTGACCCATGAATTCCTGGCCTGCATGCTGGGGGTGCGGCGGGTCGGCATCACCGTGGCCGCCGGCCAGCTGCAGCGCCGGGGCTTGATCACCTACCACCGGGGCTTGTTGAGCGTGCTGGACCGCACGGGCCTGGAGGCCGTGGCCTGCAGTTGCTACGCGGCGGGACGCAGTGCCTACCGCGAGGCGCTGGGCTGAGCCTCAGCCGCCCGGCGGCGGTGCGGGGGACGGCATCGGCGGGGTTTGAGGCGCGGTGGGGCCCTGCTGTGCAGTTGCGGCCGCCGCAGCCGACGCGCTCTGCTTGCGCAGCCCTTCGGCCAACACGTCGAGCCAGGTGTGTACCGGCCAGCGAGACACCACGGCCGCCAGGATGCCCGGCAGCCCGGCCCACAGGCCCGATTTGAGGGCAGCCTTCGGTGCCCAACGCCAGGGCCGGCTGGCCATCAATGCGGCACCCGCAGCCAAGGCGCCGAGCAGCAGGGCGAAGGGGTGCCGCTCGGCGAAGGGCCGCAGCACCGACTGCACGGCGGCCGCGGCCATGCTCGCGGGCCCGTTCATCGGGTTCTGTGCCCACCAGGCGCGCAAGGCGCCCAGCAGGGCCGGCGCACCGGGTACGTTCTTGAAGAGGGCTTGCCAATCGAAGCTGCCGGGCGCCGCCGCCCGCGCCGGCTGGGCCGGATGCAATGCCTGCCGCATCCGCTCGCGCGAAAGCGCCAGACGCTCGCAGGCCTCCGATCGGCTGGGTGCCTTCGGCCTGTCCTTTGCACCGCTCATTCGGAGTCCGCGGCGCGCAGCATGGCCAGATCGGCCTGGAGCTGGCGCCGGATGTCTGCGAAGGCAGGTTCTCGGGGCAGGCCCGACAGTGTGATGCCGGCCACCGCCGCGATCGCCAGCGGCAAGGCCGGTATGGCAATCAACAGGGCCGGGTGAATCATCTGATCCACCGGCCACACTGCGCACAGCAAGCCCGCCACGCCCGCCAGCAAGGCGCCCACGATCAGACCGGCCACCGCGACCACGCCGAGCAAGGTGCGCCGCAAGGCGGCGTGGGTGGCGCTTTGCCACTCACTGGCCGCCAGCTCGGCGTATGCCTGGGCGTGGTCGGCCAGCAATTCAGGCCGTGAGGCCATCAACCGGATGAGCGGCTGCAGCATGCGCAGGCCTCGCAGCGTCAGTCGCGTTGGCGGGCCAGCAGCGCGATCAACCCCATCAGCGCGGCGCCGGTGGCTGCCGCGATCAGCACGGCCTTCACGGGCTCCTGCTTGATGAAGTCGGTGGTGCTGTCGGACGCGTGCTGCGCACGTGACAGCCACTGCTTGGAGCTTTCGCGCACGGCTTCGATACCGCGGTGCGTGGCGCCGAGCGCCTTTTCAGCGGATGCAGTGGCCTGGTCGACCAGATGGGCGCCTTGTTCGGCGAGTTGGGGAGTGGACATGGATGGACCTCCGGGGTTTGGGGTGGACGAACTGCGTGGCAGAAACGGGCTCAACCCTTGCGGACCAGCCCGAAGATGAAGCTGGCCACTGCGAGGATAGCGAACAAGACGAACAGGCCTCTCGCAATGCTGGCTGCACCCACCGCGATGCCTCCGAATCCGAGCACTGCAGCGATGAGTGCGATGACGAAGAAGACGACGGCGTAGTGAAGCATGGGTGTTCCCGAGTGATGCGTGCAATCCCCAGTGTGTGGTGCGGCTGCCGCCTGGTCGATCGGCCCTGTGGCCGCTGTCGTGTGGGCATTCGCTGGCAGGCCGCGTAGGCGGCGGCCCACACGGCGGCTCAGGCGGCGGCCGGGGCGCCAAGGCCGGCGGACAGCGGCAGGGTCATCCGGATGCAGGTGCCCTGGCCGGGCTTCGAGTCGACTTGCAGGGTGCCGCCTTCGGCTTCAACGCGGAACTGCATGCCCACCAGGCCATAAGCGCCGGCCCCTGGGACCGCGGAGTCGAAGCCGGTCCCGTCGTCGCGCACCGCCACCTCGATGTGCCCGGCCACGCGGGCCATGGTGATCCACACTGAAAGTGCATGGGCGTGCTTGCTGATGTTGGTCAGCGCCTCCTGCACGCAACGGAAGGCCACCAGTTCGGCGTTGGGTTTCAGGACGATGGGTTCCAGTGCGCAGTGCACCGGCAGGCCCGCACTGTCGCTGAATTCACGCGCCAGGATGCCCAGCGTGGCCACCAGACCCAGGTGGCCCAGGGCCGAGGGCCGCAGGTTTTCGGTGATGCGCCGCTTCAGCGCAATGACCGTGTCCAGCGTGGCCACCAGGTGCGTCAGGCGCTCCTGCGCCTCGGGGGCGTTGTCGCCGAGCCGCGCCCGGATGCGAGCGGCATCCAGCTTGGCCGACGTCAGCAAGGCGCCCAGCTCATCGTGCAGGTCCCGCGCCAGGCGGGCGCGCTCGTCTTCGCGGGCGGCCTCCAGGTGCAGCGCCAGTTCGCGCAGCCGGGCCGTCCGCTGGGCCACTTCGGCTTCCAGGCGCGCCCGTTCCAATGCCTTTCGGGCCGTCCGGGGCGGTTGTGACTTCATGGCCTGCACCCCCATAAGCCAAAGGTGGGATCATCCGCCATGATTCGCATCGCCATCGTCGACGACCACGCCATGGTACGGGCAGGCCTTCGCCAGTTCTTTTCCGACCAGCCCGACTTCCAGGTGGTGGCCGAGGCCGCCAACGGCCGCGAGGCGCTTGACATCGTGCGAGGCGGCGAAGTCGACGTCCTGCTGCTGGACATCTCGATGCCGGGCCAGAACGGCGTGGACATCCTGGCGGCCATGCGGGCGCGTGCCCCGGACCTGCCGGTGCTGATCCTCAGCGGCTTCGATGAAGCCCACTATGCCACCACGCTCCTGCGCATGGGCGCCTCCGGCTACCTGAACAAGGACTGCGATCCGGACGAGATCGTGCGGGCCATCCGCACCGTGCACCGCGGGCGCAAGTACGTGTCGGGCACCCTGGCCGAGCGCCTGGCCGAGGGACTGTCTGCCGGCGACGACCGGCCCGCGCACGAGCAACTCTCCGAGCGCGAGTTGCAGGTGTTCCTGAGCCTGGCCCGCGGCGAGACGATCGGCCACATGGCCGAGGGCCTGTGCCTGAGCGTCAAGACGGTCAGCACCTACCGCAGCCGTGTCATGGAAAAGATGCACCTGGCCTCCAACAGCGACCTGACCTACTACGCCCTGAAGAACGGCTTGATCCAGTGACGCTGCAACGGGCCGGTGGGGCGGCTCAGGCGATGGCCCTGCAGCCGTTGCCGGCCAGTTGCGCGCAGTAGGCGATCAGCGCCTCGATCTCGCTGGACTTGTCGAAGACCTTGTCGGCGCCCAGGCCCTCGCAAAGCAGCCGAATGTCGGGCGTGGCGTAGTTGGACAGGACGACCAGCCGGGCCGGCACGCCACGGGCCTGCGCGCCGCGCAGCACGCCCAGCCCGGAGCCGCTCTTCAGGAAGATGTCCACGATCACCAGCGCCGCATCGCATTTCGGGCCCAGCAGCCACTGCAGCGCCGTTTCTTCGTCCTCGGCCGTGCCGATCACCCGCACGGGCGTCAGTTCTTCCAGCGCCGCCACCAGGTTCTCGCGGATCACGGCACTGTCTTCCACGATGTACGTCTTGAGCGGCTGCATGGGGCGGCGTTCGGCTCTGCGGGTGTGTCGAGTACCCGAAGTCTTGCGGATTGCCCGAGTGTGGGGCTCCCGCCCCCATCGCGCCAGCGGTGCGGACCCGTGCTGCTTGTGGGCCACGTCCTACATCGCGCCGCGTAGGAAATCGACTACTGCGGGTCGCGCCCCCAGAGGCTTTGCAAGGCATCGGCATCGCGCCATGCTCCCCCATTCACTTGCTAGGATTGTCATGACCTCCACGACCACGACCCGAATTCCCAAGGCCTGTGCCGGCCTGCTGCTGGTGCTGATGGCCCTGCCGGCGCTGGCCCAGATCACCCTGTACGAGAACCCCGATTTCGGCGGCCGGGCCTTCAGCACGGACTCGCCCCAGAGCCACCTGGCCGACCGGGGGTTCAACGACCGCGCCTCGTCCATCGTCGTCGAGCGCGACGGCTGGCAGGCTTGCGACGACGCCGACTATGGCGGCCGTTGCGTGGACCTGCGGCCGGGCCGCTATCCGTCGCTGCAATCCATGGGGCTGAACGACCGGGTGTCGTCCATCCGGCCCAGCCGCCTGGTGTCCGGTCCGATGGACGATCGCAACCGTGCGGCGCCGGTGCCGGCCTACCCGGGCCGCGATGAATACCGCCGTCGCGACAACGAACGCTTGTTCGAGGCCAACGTGACCGACGTCCGCGCCGTGATGGGCGCGCCCGAGCAGCGCTGCTGGGTCGAACGCGAGGCGGTGGCGGGCGACGAGCGCAACGCCGGCGTTCCCGGGGCGCTCGCCGGTGCGGTGCTGGGTGGCATCTTGGGCCATCAGATCGGCGGCGGCTTCGGACGCGACCTGACCACCGTGGGCGGGGCAGTGGCTGGCGCTGCGCTGGGCAACAAGCTCGGCCGCGATAACCAGCCCACCGAGCAGCGCGACGTGAAACATTGCGCCAACGACGAGCGCAACCGCAAGCCTGCCTACTGGGACGTGACCTACACCTTCCGCGGGCAGCAGCACCGCATGCAGATGAACACCGCGCCACGGGCCACCGTCACGGTCAACCGCCTGGGCGAACCGCGCGGCTGACCTTTCTGGAGGGCGATTGCGCTCAGGCCACCTGACGCAAGGGCAGCGGCGAGGTGCCGGCCGCGCCGTGTGGCGGCAGCAGGATGCCGCGGTCGACCTTCTGGATGTCGGTGTGGCCGCAGAAGGCCATGGTGACGTCCAGTTCCTTGTGGATGATCTCCAGCTCCCTGGTCACGCCGGCCTGCCCCATGGCGCCCAGGC
>CAIJPE010000045.1 GCA_903822435.1 uncultured beta proteobacterium
GTGCGCTGTTCAGCCTTTACTCGAGACCCGCGATGAGGTCAGCCAGATAGAGGGCGGCGTTGTATTCGATCTGCTGCCGGATGAGTCCGCCACGGCGATCGAACTCGTCGATCTCGGCCCGGCTGGGCATCTTGTCGCCCTCCAGGTACACCGTCGCGAGCTTCATGAGGATGTTGCCAACTCCCAGCGGCTCGAGCTTGGCCGTGGGGGATGCGGCCATCTTGAATATCGCTTCCACGATGTTTAGCTCTTCATAAGCTTTCCAGGCGTCAATCAGTGTTCGCTCGGCCAATTTGCAGTGGGAATTCTGGAGGCTGGATGGCTTGATACTCTTCATGCGGTATCCGAAGAAGCGATAGAACACCTGCCATGCTTCGGCCTGGGTGAGCGATGCGTTTTGCTGCTTGCCGTTCGAATCAACATAAGCACGCACCAAGGCGCCGGCTGTCTTGCCAGACTCGAACATCTTCTTGGCGTCCTTGAAGCCTCTGTAGGCGTCCAGCAAAGAGTCCGCGATACCCATCGTTTGCTCCTAAAAAACCGCCCGGCTTCGGGCCCGCAAGTGTAGGTGCGGAAAGCGCTGCTGCGATTGCCCTCCTGTTCCGCCTCAACAATGACTGCGGACCTGTTGGACTCGCACATTGGCCCCACATGAACGCATGAGTACGACCGACATGAGAGCGCTGAGCCTGGAAGATCGGCACAGCAGGCGTGTGCAGGTCATCAAGTTGCGCAGGGCCGGGCAGAGCTACGACCAGATTGCCGCAGAGACCGGACTGAGCCGAACGGGGGTCTTCGACATCTGCAAACGCCACACCGCGCTGGGCGCGTCGGCCTTGCACGACGCGCCGGGGGGCCGCAAGGCCGGCGAAGGCCGCACACTGACGCGCAGGCAGGAAGGTCTGTTGAAGGGCCTGATCGTCGCCAACAGCCCGGACGAGCTGACCATGCCCGAGGCGCTCTGGACCCGGCGCGCTGTGGGCCAACTGATCGAGCAACGTCTGGGCATCCGACTGCCGGTGCGCACGCTCGACTCGTACCTTGCCCGCTGGGGCTTCGCGCCGCCTCGAACGTTGGGCAGGAAGGGCAAGTCAGCTTCAGCGATCCATGATCGTTGGATGATCGATGACTACCCCGGTGTCGCCGCCCAGTCCAAGGCACAAGGCGGCGAAGTCAGCTGGGGCGACCAGCATGAAGTGGCTGGGGAAGACGCACGGGTACTGTCGGCTGCTACCCCACGCAACCGGCCGGTGCGCAGTGGACGGCGGCGTCTGTCCATGATTTCCAGCGTGACCAACGGCGGCCATCGGCGCTGGAATACGTTTGTAGGCGCCCTTGACGCGCCGATCCTGATCGACTTTCTGCGGCGCCTCATCAGGGGCGCGCGCAAGAAGGTTTTCCTGATCATGGACGACATGCATGTGCCGGGTGAACATTCGGTTGCGCAGTGGTTGGTCGAGCATGAGGATGACATTCAGGCCTTCGATCTTCCGGACCCGGGACCTGAGCACGCTCGATAGCGCCAAGCCCCACGGCGATGATGCGCGCCGCCTCGGTCCCCCTGGTTTCAAGTTCAAACCTGCCGCCATCAATGCGCTAAATGCAGCTCATTCGGCGATCGGTGAACACCAGCTGGCGCTGCAATACACGGTCTGGGCACGGAACGACAAGCACGACGGCAGACCCCGCGCCAGCGCGAGAACTGGACAGTGTCGTGGTGCGTGGAATTCCGCCAGTTCGCCTCGTGTCGCCTCCTCGCGCCGCGCTCAAATCCACGCCCAATCTGGAGCATCATTTGTCCCTCATCCATAAGGACTCCACAGTCAAGGAAGTCCCCTCGTCGCTGCCGATCGTTGCGGCCGAGGTCGAGAAGAGTTCGCTGAGCCTCAAGCCGCTCGAGCAGACCCGCGTCGAAGGTTGCCGAGGTGGCTGCCCGGCACCGGTATGCGAGTGAACATGAACAGTCTTTCCAGGCGCCGAGTCCTGCTGTTGGGTTGCTTGAGCCCCCAGGTGATCTTGGCGGGTTGTGGCGGTGGCGGCAACGCATCACCAACGGGTCAGGGGGTTGTCGATCCGCTGGCAGCCACCTCGATGGCCATAGCAACATCAAACAGAAGGCCCCCACCGCCGCTCCCTCGCCCGCCGGTGGTGGTCATGGGGTCGCCCGAAGCCGTGACCTTCGTTGCCGGCGCCAGCCGTTCCATCGATCTGAATGGCACCTTGCCCGCGAACGTGCTTCGCGGGGGCACGTTCTCAGTAGACCCTTCGGGCACCAGCTTGCCGGCTGGCGTAAGCCTGGCAATCAACGGCATGTTGACGCTGGCGTCGACCGTCCCTGCTGGTGTGACCAATGGTGTGTTCTTCAGCTATACGACCGCCTGAAGAGCGACTGAAAACCCGCAGAACACGCTGACCTCATTCGGCCCGCCAGATCGTGGCGAGATGGTGGCCAGCTGCCTTCGACCAATTCAACAAGAAGCCCGATGATCCTCAAGACCCCTTTCACCTTGACCGTCCAGCCCGCGCCGATGTTCGGCCGCGGATGGAACCTGGCCAGCGCGCCCGGCAAGACGCTGGCGGACTACCAAGCCATCGCGGCCACCGGTGCCAACCTGACCCGATTCGGCTTCGTCCTCACGGCGGATGCCAGTGGCATCCTGCAGTACGAGCCGGGCACGCTGCAGGAGGCTGCCAACCACATTCGGTTGAGCGCGCAATGCGGCATGCACTTGGTGCTGGCGTTCTGCCTGGATCCGTGGCCGTCGAGCACCTCCTCATTTTGGTCGTCACCCGCTCAACAGGACAGCCTGATCCAGCGCTGGCAGGAACTTGCACTGGCGTGGCTGCCCTATCGAAACGTCAGCTTCGACATCCTGAACGAAGGACAACACAGCGCCTGGTCAGCTTTGGCACCGCGGGTCATTCGTGCCATTCGCGCGATCGATCCGAATCGCGTCATCGTCTACGAACCCCCGCTGGCGGCTGATCCTTACTACTTCGGCGGCATGGCGCCATTGCCCTTTGATGGCATCGTCTACAGCCCCCACATGTACGACCCCCACCCCTACACGCACCAGGGAATCTACGAATCCAATCCGGCGCCGGCGTACGTCCCAGGTGCTGCTACCACTTACCTACAGCCGGTAATCGACTTCCAGCGCAGGTACAACGTGCCGATCTACGTGGGCGAGTTCGGATGCATCCGCTGGGCGCCGCGTCGCTTCGAGTACATCTCGGAGGTTCTGGCCGTACTCGAGTCGCAGGGCTGGGGGTGGTCGTACCACGCCTGGGGAGAATGGGACGGTTGGGATGCGCAGTGCAACACCGATCGCAACGACATCACACGCCGCGCGACCGAGCCCACTTACCTGGCGCTTGCCAGCGCGTTGCGCGGCGTGACCTGCACGGGCTAATTGCGGCAAACGGCTGGGGGCAGGAACGGGTTTCGATTTGACATCCCAAGCCGATGTCGAGCCGAATGCCGCAGTCCACCTGCGCAGACGCGTGTGGGGTCCGTCGAGGACGGTCAGGGTGTGAGCCCGAACGAGCTCAGCCAGGCTCAAGGCCTGGGCCCGTCGATCTTCAACGGCGGCCATTGCGGCCGCCGAGTCAACGTCCTTGACGAGAGGTCTGCGCACTTCGATTCTCCAAAGATCACTGCCGTGACCGGGTTGAAAAATCGCCGCAAGCGTGCGCCTGACACACTGATCCTGATGGACCCCTTGACACTTCTGGTGGGCGGTGCAGGGTTCGAACCTGCGACCCCTGCCGTGTGAATGATGGGAATTGGGACTTTCTGGGACGTCTTGGGACGCCATTTACCTAGGTAGATGGTCCCAGAACGTCTCTAGAATTCCAGGGAAGTTTTTCCCACTTTTTTCCCACTTTTTCCCCACCAAGACTTTGAAGGCGTCCCATCGCCGAGGGCTCAAGGGGAAGACTCATGGAGACCACTGATGCCAGCACTCGGTGTCGTTCAATCGCGGGACAAGCTCCCACCGCAGCATGAGCCGCACTGGCTGAAACTCAGCAGTGGCTGCTACCTCGGGTTCCGAAAGATCACGCCCACTTCGACCGGGACCTGGCTCGCCCGCTTTCGCGACGACAGCGGCAAACAGCAAAAGCGCAGTCTCGGCGAGTTCTCAGACTTGCCGCCCTCACAACGCTATGACTCTGCCAAGAAGGCGGCCGAGCAGTGGTTCGAGCATCTCGGTCGAGGCGGCAAAGCCGAGACGGTCACCGTCAGAATCGCGTGCGAGCGCTATGAAAAGCACGTGCGCGCGATCCGAGGTGATTCACCGGCAGCTGATCTGGCAATGCGCTTCAAGCGCTGGGTCTTCAGCGACGAAGCGCTTGCCCGACTTGATCTGACCAAGCTGAACAAGACGCGGGTGGAAGCCTGGCGAAAAAAGCTCGCCGCCACACCTGTGACGGTCAACCGCGATGGGCGCGAAAACCCAACCACACGTGCCAGGGCCGCTTCGAGCGTCAATCGCGACATGGCGGCGCTCCGAGCCGCCCTGAACTTTGCACACGACGCGGGCAGCGTCACCACAGACCTTGCGTGGCGGGTGGCGCTGCGGCCTGCGAAGAATGCGGACGGACGGCGGGACGTCTACCTGGACCAAGTCCAGCGCAAGGCACTCGTTGAGAACTCCCCTGAAGACCTTGCAGGATTCCTTCGCGGTCTGTCGCTGGTACCGCTGAGGCCAGGTGCACTGGCTGCACTGACGGTTGGGCACTACGACGCTCGCCTTGCCGTACTGACGATCGGGCGGGACAAAGCTGGCCGCGATCGAAAGATCAAGCTTCCCGACGGCACCGCCTCAGGATTCGCAGCGCGCTGCAAAGACAGGCCTGCCCAGGCGCCCCTCTTTTGTCGACAGGATGGCAAAGCGTGGAACAAGGATGCGTGGAAGTGGCCGATCAAGAGCGCGGCCCAAGCAGCCGAGCTTCCAACCAACGTGACAGCCTACACGTTGCGACACAGCGTCATCACCGATCTGGTCACAGGAGGGCTCGATCTACTGACGGTGGCTCAGTTGAGCGGCACGAGCGTCGCGATGATCGAGCGCCACTATGGACATTTGCGAGCCGACCACGCAGCGGCTGCGCTGGCCAGACTGACGCTGTAATCGTGGAGGGCAGGCGAAGTCCAAGAGTTGCCACCCGTGTTACACCCGCCCGGCTAGGTCACAACCATCACGGCCGGTGTCATCCCGAGCTTCTTGGCCCGACGAGCGAACTTTCGGTCGTCAAACGTGGCGACCGTCTCGCAGGACTTGTAGCTCGCGTGATGCAGAGCGTCGGCGAAATCGATGCCCGATTGACAGTTGGCCAGCGCCTGCCGTATGGCCTCTCGGTCTTCGACAGTGATATGCGTCTGCTCGAGTAGATGGCGCACGACAGAAGCAACCTCGCCCGGACTAAACCCGTAGTAGCCGCGCATGACCCACTCGAGTTCCAGGACTACCGACTTGCACACCATGAGAGGTCGGCCCGACTCAATCAGACGACGCGCGGCCAGCCGTTGGCGCTGCGCCTGCGCATCCGACTCGTCGTCGATGTAGTACCTTGCCAGTACGTTGGTATCGAGGCCGATCATTTCGTGAGGAGCGTGGCCGGTTCGAAGTCTGTCGGCACGGCGGGGCGCCGGCTCTTGAGCATGCCGAAGCCGCTGCCTGCGTTGCCGGCAGGTGAACTCCTCACTCGCATCTCAACGTGGTCTCCGACCAGCGCAAACTCGATGCGACTGCCCTGCCGGATACCCAGTTGCTGCCGCAGCTCCTTCGGAATCGTGACCTGACCTTTGCTGGTGACTGATGTGATCTCCATGCCGCCTCCAAGTATTACTTGGTAATACTACCGCATACCTGCCGATTCGGCAATGACCGTTGCTTCGAGCTTGAGAGGTTGCCATTGGCTGCTGCGCACCTCGAAACACGTTCGCCTGGATGACCGTGTGGATGGGATCAGCGCAAAGGCATACGGCGTCCCCGATCAGCCTGGCTTGCGGCTTCGCCTTGAGATCCGGCTGCGGGGGTAGACCGGACTGAACCCCCAGGTGATCAGGATGCCTTCGAGACTGGGTGCTTGGGTCATTGAGATCTCCGTGCTAACTTGGATGATTGGACTGCGGCTCGACCGCTGCGGCTCGGTGGCTGCAGGTCGGCCAGGACTCGGGCGGCCAGCTCGAGATGCCGTCTCACGTCGCCGGCCACCCTGTCCAACATCTCCCGGTACGGCCTGGCCGGTTCCACGTTGGCCTGACGCAGCAGCGCCGTAAGACGGTGGATGTTGCGACTGAGGGTCGACAGTTCGGCGCAAGACGCGACGAGGCCGGCGATGAACTCGGTACGGCCGCCACCAGTAGTCAACACCGGAACGTTCGCAACCAGACCGCCCACATAGTCTCCCAGGCTCAGGCCTGCCCGCCTGGAAACCTCCAGCGTCCGGCGAGCCTGCTCGCGGTCCATCCGCAGGCACAGGCGAACGCGCTGGCCACCACCCGCCGCTATCACGCGGCCCTCAGGCTCAGCAACAGGCGCCGCTGCCTTACCCAGGGCCTCGGCCAGAAGGGATCGGACCAAGACCGACGGCGACACCCCCAGGGCGCTGGCGCGTTCGAACAATGCGGCCTTCAGGCCATGCAAATCGACCGTGATGCGGTCGCGTGATGAGGGTGCCATACCCGAACTCCTGGCATGCGTGAGTGTGTCCGACATCGGCGCCACTGCGCCTATCTCTGCACTCACCAATGCATTCAGTATTCCTCGGATTCGAGCACCTAAAGCCGATGATTTTGCGCTTTCAATCATCGCAATCTCCAACATCGACGCGCAAGAGCTGCAACGTGTCCGCACGGAACTGCAACGCGAGCGGACGCAAGTGCAACACAACCGCGACACGACCGCGCCGAACTGCAACGAATCTGCACGCTACCGCATCGGGAGCGCAACGCGACCGCACTCAACTGCAACGCAGGTGAGACAGAGCCGCACGGATCTGCTACGGAACCGCAACGCGAACGCACCGAACTGCAACGTGACCGAAACGGGATCGCACGGAACTGCAACGGGACTGCAACGCGAGCGCACTCAAATGCAACGTGACCGAGACACGACCGCAACCAAATGCAACAAGGCCGCACGCAACTGCATCGCAGGTGAAACAGGACCGCGCGCCACTGCACCAGCATGAGGTTTTGTTCAGTCCTCCGAAAGTGAGGGCTGAACCTGCATTCCGATGATTCACCCCGCAAAGTCATCGCCCTCACAGCGTTGGAGGAGACCAACA
>CAIJPE010000046.1 GCA_903822435.1 uncultured beta proteobacterium
CCAATGCCACCAACGGACTCAAGCTGCCGCCGCAGACCCTGCACCAGGCGCAGGTCTCGGCCTCCTGGGTGCCCGACCTCTGGGGCAGCGTGCGGCGCGGCATGGAGGCGGCCCACGCCAACGAGGCCTCAAGCGCCGCGCTGTTGGCCAATGCCGTGCTCAGCCTCCAATCGGAACTGGCCACCGATTATTTCTCGCTGCGCGTGGCCGACGAGGAGCAGCGCCTTCTCGACGAGGCGGTGCAGGCCTACCAGCATTCGCTGGACCTGACGCTGAGCCGCTACCGCGGTGGCGTGGCAGCCCAGTCCGATGTGGCCCAGGCGCGCGCCCAGCTCGAGGCGACCAAGGCCCAGGCCATCGACGTGGGCATCGGGCGCGGCCAGATGGAGCATGCCATCGCCGTGCTGCTGGGCAAGACACCCGAAGAGTTTTCCGTTCCGCCGCGGCCCTTCGTGTTGCGCGTGCCGGTCGTGCCCGCGCAATTGCCAGCGTCGCTGCTGCAACGCCGCCCCGACGTGGCCTCGGCCGAACGCCTCGCTGCGGCGGCCAATGCACAGATCGGCGTTGCGCAAGCCGCGTATTTCCCGTCTCTCACGCTGTCGGCTTCCGGCGGTTACCGCGCGCCCAGCGGCGCCAATTTATTGACCTCGCCCTTTCGCTTCTGGTCGCTGGGGCCAACGCTTGCCGAGACTCTTTTCGATGCCGGCGCGCGCAGCGCCGTCAAGCAGGAGAACATTGCCGCCTACGATGCAGCG
The DNA here is from genome assembly GCA_903822435.1 of uncultured beta proteobacterium. Classification (GTDB taxonomy): domain Bacteria; phylum Pseudomonadota; class Gammaproteobacteria; order Burkholderiales; family Burkholderiaceae_C; genus Rubrivivax. Next base: position 756 of record CAIJPE010000046.1, read on the forward strand.
GCCGCTACCTACCGCAAGACGGTGCTGGCCGCGCTCCAGAACGTCGAGGATGAACTGCTCGCGCTGCGCCTGCTGGCGCAGGAATCCGTCGTGGAGGACAGCGCGGTCGCCGCCGCCGAGGAGACGCTGCGCCTGACCAACAACCAATACAAGGCGGGCACGGTGAGCTACCTGAACGTCATCGTCGCGCAGACCACCGCCCTCAACGACCACATCACGGCGCTCAATATCCACAGCCGCCAGCTGGCCACAACCGTGCAGCTCTTTGCCGGCCTGGGTGGCGACTGGAATCCCGACGCCGGAGCGCCCACGCGTGCTGCCGCTCCCTGAGACACCGCGGGTGGCGCTGACACCGGCAGGGCTGAAACCAGCAGAGCTGACTCCCGCAACGCCGGCAACTGCGGCGGCGCCGGCCGAGCGCGTCACCACGCGCCAGTTCCTGCAACTGTTCTCCGCCGTCATGCTGCCCATGTTCCTCGCCGTGGGCGACCAGACCCTGCTGGCAACGGCCACGCCCAGCATCGCCGCCGAACTGGGCGGGCTGCGGGACACGACCTGGATAGCGCTGGGCTACATGATCGCGATGACGGTGACGGCGCCGCTGTACGGGCGCATGGGCGACCGCTACGGGCGGCGCGACACCTTGCTGGTCGCGATGGCGCTCTTTGCGACCGGATCCTTGGCATGCGGACTCGCGCCCAATCTGGGCGTACTGGTGGCCGCGCGGGCCCTGCAGGGCCTGGGCGGTGGTGGCCTTATCGTGCTGTCGCAGGCCATGGTGGGCGAGCTGGTACCGCCGCGCGAGCGGGCTCGCTTCCAGGGATACTTCGCCACCAATTTCTCGCTGGCCAGCATCGGCGGGCCGATCATCGGCGGGCTGGTCGTGCATCACGCCAGCTGGCGCTGGTTGTTCCTGGCCAACGTGCCCTTGTGCCTGCTGGCCGCCTGGCGCGTGCTGCGCCTGCCTCAGTCGGCCGATCCGGCCGTCAATCCCCTGGCCGACGCACCCGGCGCGGTGCTCTTTGCCGCTGCCGCGGGCGTGACCCTGGCCTGGGTGAGCTTTGCCGGCCACCGTTTTGCATGGCTGTCGGCGCCCAGCCTCGCCATGGTGCTGGGCGCGGCCGCGCTGTGGTGGGCGCTGGTGACTCGGGAATCGCGCCATGCCGAACCCTTCCTGCCGGTGGAGCTGCTGCGCGATCCCTCGATCTCCGCCATGGCCTTCACCGTGATCTGCTTTGGCGCCACCATGTTCTCCATCGTGTTCTTCCTGCCCATCTACCTGCAGCTCGCCCAGGGCAGCAATCC
>CAIJPE010000047.1 GCA_903822435.1 uncultured beta proteobacterium
CCAGAACAAGCAGACACCGGCCACGGCGAGCACCGCACCGGCGACCGCACCGGCGACCGGACCGGGGTAAGGAGTCCGTTATGGCGATCACCGATCTGTTGAATGGTTTGGACCCGACACAAAGCCAGTACCCCAAGCTGGCAGTGCCTAGCTCCCCCCAAACCCCTCAAGCTAATCCTGTGCAACCAGTTGCCACGAACCCTGTACCCAAGGTGGCGCGCTTGCCTGTTGCTCCTGCGGCGAAGATTCCGCAACCGGGATCGGCACCGACGCCTGCACCGGCAGCGAATGCGGGGGATCAGCCTTTCGAGCAGTATCTGCGCGGGCAGATCATCTCCAATGCTTCGGCCCAGGATGCGTTAGGCCCCAAGCTGGACGCGGAACTGGAATCGCTGAAAGCCGAGCGGGAGAACATGAAGGCCGAGTACGACGCGAAGATTGCCGAGCACATGAAGAACAAGCCGCCGCCCATCGAGTCGTTCAACTATCAGCCGAAGGACGTGAGCGACATGGCGGGGATGCTGATGGTGCTGGCGGCACTTGGCGGTTCGCTGACGCGCGCTCCGTTGACGGCGAGCCTGAACAACATGGCGGCGATGATAAAGGGGTTCAACGAGGGCAATCAGACCGCTTTCGAGCAGGCGTACAAGCAGTTCGACGCCAACTTCAAGAAGGGGACCGAGGCGCACCGGGCCTATCAGGACGAGTTGGCGGCGATCCGCGAGCAGCACCGGGGCGACCTTGCCAACCTGACCGAAGCGATCCGCGAACTGGACTTGAAGTACGGCAAGAAGGAGTCCTTGTTGAGCGACCGGGGCAAGACGCTGATGGAGTTGCAGAAGGCTCTGACGGACGAGAGCACCACCGTGCAGAAGGGATTGCAGGAGGCGTTGCGCTACAAGGCTGAACAGGACCGCTTTGCTCTGGGGTTGAAACAAGCCGATCTGCATGAGAGACAGCTTCAGGCGTTGATTGCGGACCGGGACCAGAAGAACCAGATTGCGCAGGAGCGCGTGACCGAGTACGAGAACCAGAACCGGCGCCGGGACGTGTTGACGCGCGAAGGGTTGTGGCAGAAGCACGCGGATTCGGTGGCGGCAGCGGAGAAGAAGTTGTCCGGGCCGAAGGCGGACGAGCACGGCAAGGTCATGGCGCGGCTGATTGACGAGTACGCGCAGGGGAAGATGAGCAAGCAGAAGTACGAGGAGGCGGTGGATATGGTGAACGCGCAGTTCGGCGTTGCACTGCCCGCGCAGGGTGCAGCACCGGCACCGAGCCGGGTGAAGGCAACGTCCGCACCACCACCGGGATTTGAACCGGACTAGCCCATGTCCGACGAGTGGATACCTGCCGAGCGCACGGCGACCAATCCCGAAACGAAGGAGCGGGTCGCGTTCGTCCACGACAAGTGGGTGCCGATCTCAGCCTCCGCGACCAATCCGACGACGGGTGAGCGGCGCGTTCAGTTGCGCGAGCAAGCCGGGTGGGGTTCGACCTTGGCGCACGGTGTCGGGCGAGGGGCGGTGCGCGCGGCAAGCCTTGTTCCGCTGGCCGAGGGCGGTCTGTTGGGCGGCACCGGGGAACTGTTGCGCACGGCAGGGCTACCCGGAGCGGACACGCTGACGGGCTTGGGCGACGAGGCATTCAAGGCGTACGACGAGGGTGTTTCGACTGCGGAGTCGATCAAGCCACAGGGCTACGAGGGGACCGGGCAGAAGTTCGTCGGCAACGCGGCAGAGATGGTGCTGCCCCTGCTGATGACGGGGGGCAATCCGGTGGCGGGCGTGCTGCCGCAGGTCATGACGGGAGCGACCGAGCGCGCGAAGGGTGGACAGAATCCCTACGCGAACATTGGGCAGACAACGGTGGAGGGCACTGCCGGGGCTGCGGGCGGAATGTTGCCGCTGACGATGGGGCCGGGAGTGGGCGGCGTTGCCAAGGCAGCGGCAGCGCAAGGTGGCGTATCTCTCGCTGACGTTTTGGCCCGCCTTGGCATTACCAGTCTATCTGATGACCCGGTATCGAAGAAAGAGTCGAACGTATCGGCCACGGAAATTGGCGAACAGGTGGGTCTGCAAACCTTGATGGGCGGTGTCCTGGGGGCGGGCGCCAAGGGCGCGCGGGGTGTGCACAGCAAGTTCAAGGATTGGTCCGCAGATCGAAAGGCAGCGGTCGCAAAGAAGGAAGCCGAGGATGCAACTGCGCGGGCAGCGG
>CAIJPE010000048.1 GCA_903822435.1 uncultured beta proteobacterium
TCCACCCGGCACTGCGGGCCGACAAGATCAGCCGGCCGCGAGCCGAACGCCTGCTGGCGGCGGTACGTGCCACGCTGGCACGGGCGCTGGAAGTGGGTGGATCGACGCTGCGCGACTTCAGCGACGCCCACGGCGTGAGCGGGGCCTACCAGGTGGAAGCCGCGGTCTACGGCCGCGCCGGCCAGCCCTGCCGGCGCTGCGGCGGCAGCGTGCGCCGGACGGTTCAGGCGCAGCGCTCGACCTTCTTGTGCCCCGGCTGCCAGAAGCGCTGAGCGGGTCGCGGCGTGATATCCGGCCCGCAATCAGCCGCCCGCGGGGTGTCCGGCGTGCACCGAAACGTCCCCTGGCTGCGCTAGCATTCCCTGAACGAAGGGCATCGCCCATGTCATCGTCCAGCACCACCGCCCACAGCCCGATCGCACAGAGCCTGGACGCGCTTGCGTCCTGGCGCTCCGCGCTCGAAAGGCAGGTTGCCCAACTCGGCCGGGCCCTGGCCGAGCAGGAACTGCTGGACGATTCCGACGCGGCCGTCCTCGCGGCCCTGCGCGAGCGCCTGGGCTCCGAGAAGCTGGTCCTGGCCTTCGTGGCCGAGTTCTCGCGCGGCAAGTCCGAGCTGATCAACGCCATCTTCTTCGCCGACACCGGCCGGCGCATCCTGCCCGCCACGCCCGGCCGGACCACGATGTGCCCGGTGGAATTGCGCCACGAACCCGACCTGCCGCCCCGGTTGGCGCTGCTGCCCATCGAGACGCGGCTGCGGGGCCTGTCCCTGGCCGAGTTGCGGGCGCGCGATGACCAGTGGCACACCGTGGCGCTGGACCCCGAAGATCCCCAATCGTTGGTGCCAGCGCTCTCGGCAGTCACACGCACGCGGCAGGTATCGGTCGACGAAGCCCGCGCTTTGGGGCTGTGGAGCGATTCCAACCCCGAAGACAATCCGCCCTTGGCCGCCGATGGCAGCGCCGAAGTGCCGGCCTGGCGCCATGCGGTCATCAACTACCCGCACCCGCTGCTGCAAAGCGGTCTGGTGGTGATCGACACCCCCGGCCTGAATGCGGTGGGCGCCGAGCCCGAGCTGACCCTGGGCCTGCTGCCCACGGCGCATGCGGTGGTCTTCGTGCTGGCCGCCGATGCCGGCGTCACCCGCTCCGACCTGGCGATCTGGCGCGAGCACCTCGGGCAGTCGAGCCTCGAGCGCTTCGTGGTGCTCAACAAGATCGACACGCTGGTGGATCCGCTGGCGTCTGCGGCCGAGGTGCGGGCGCAGGTCGAGCAGCAACGCCTGCAGACCGCGCAGATCCTGGAGGTGCCGCTGGCCCGCGTGTTTGCGGTGTCTGCACGCAACGCGCTGGCGGCCCGGGTGGAGGGCGACGCGCAGGCCCTCCAGGGCAGCCGGCTGCCCCCCCTGGAAGCCGCGCTGGCCGAGCAACTGCTGCCGCGGCGCCGGCAGCTGCTGGTGCAATCCGCGGTGGGCGTGGTGGAGCAACTGCGCAATTCGGCCTGGCGCCGCCTGTCCGAGCGCCGCCGCCTGCAGAGCGAGCAACTGCTGGAGTTGCGCGGTCTGCGTGGCAAGAGCGGAGCGAAGCTGCGCATGATGGTCGGCCGGGTCGATGCCGAGATGGCCGAGTTCGAACAGTGCACCGCCCGGCTGGCGGCACTGCGCGCCGTGCAGTCGAAGATGCTGCGCACCACCCTCAGGCTCATCAGCAGCGACACCCTGCGCACCGAGATCGCCGGCATGCAGGCGGCCATGAGCGCCAAGATCTTCAACCTGGGCGCACGCGGCGCCTTCGAAACCCTGATCAAGCGGCTGCGGTCGTCGCTGGGCCAGGCGATCACGGAAGCCGAAGAGATGCGCCAGATGCTGGAAGGCAGCTTCCGCAGCCTGAACACCGAGTTCGGATTCGCCTTCGCGCTGGCCCCGTTGCCGGATCTTTCTCCCGCGGCGGCCGAACTCGACCTGGTGGAGGGCAACTTCAGCCGCTACCTGGGCCTGAGCCAGGCCTGGCGCATGGCCGCACCCGGATTTGCCGAACAGTTCAGGCGCTTGCTGCTGGCCCGCTTGCGCGTGGTGTTCGAGAACGCCGCCGGCGAGCTCGAGCTCTGGAGCAAGGCGGCCACCAGCCAGGTCGAAACGCAATTGCGCGATCGCCGGCGGGCCTACTCGCGGCGCCACGAGTCGTTGCAGCGAGTGCAGGCCGCCTCGGGTGAACTCGAGCAGCGCATCGAAGAAGTTCAGTCGCAGGACACCCACCTGGCTGCGATGCAGGCCCGTCTGGACGGCCTGGCGGCCGACGCCATCGCGGCCACGCGCAACCTTAACGTCGAGCCCGCGCCGCTGCACCTGGATCTGCGACTGCGCCAGGACGCGGCTTGAGCCGCGGCAGCCTGGCTGCGCGCGTCATCGCGTGGCAGCGCAGCCATGGCCGCCACGGCCTGCCGTGGCAAGGCACGCGCGACCCCTACCGCGTGTGGCTGTCCGAGGTCATGCTGCAGCAGACGCAGGTGGCCACCGTCATCGACTATTACGGCCGCTTCCTGCTGCGGTTTCCCACCGTGCGCGAGCTGGCGGCGGCCAGTCTGGACGACGTGCTGGCGCTGTGGAGTGGCCTGGGCTACTACAGCCGGGCGCGCAACCTGCACCGCTGCGCCCGGCAGGTGGTGGCCGAGCACGGCGGTGCCTTCCCCGGCACCAGCGAGGCCCTGGCGACGCTGCCGGGAATCGGGCGCTCGACGGCGGCGGCCATCGCCGCCTTTTGCTTCGGTGAGCGTGCCGCCATCCTCGACGGCAACGTCAAGCGCGTGCTGGCGCGCGTGCTGGCCTTCGACGGCGACCTGGCCCGCTCGCCCGAGGTGCAGCGGCTCTGGTCGGCTGCGGTCGATCTGCTGCCGCAGCAGGATGTCGACGTCTACACGCAGGGCCTGATGGACCTGGGCGCCACGGTGTGCGCCACGCGCCAGCCGGCCTGTCTGCTGTGCCCGCTGGCCGGCGATTGCCAGGCTCGGGCCGCAGGCCAGCCCGAGCGCTATCCGGTGAAAAGCCGCCGCAGCGTACGCGGAAGCCGCGTGAATGCCTGGCTGTGGGTCCAGCACGCCGACCGTCTGCTGCTGGCCCAGCGGCCCTCGCCCGGCGTATGGGCCGGCCTGTGGAGCCTGCCGGAATACGCATCCCCCGAGGCCCTGAGCGCCGCGGCCCGCACCTGGCCCGGCCAGGGGCAGTGGCTGCCCGCCATCCAGCACGCGCTGACGCACTTCGAATGGACGCTCCACACACTGGCCTGGCAACTCCCGGCGCGGGCCGAGGTGCCCGATGCCTTGAAGGCCTGGCCCGCCAGCCGCTGGGTCGGCCTGGACGAAGCCCGCGCCATGGGGTTGCCCGCACCGCTGAAGAAGCTGCTCGCCCCAGGCACCTTGCGCTAACCTGCCAGCATGCAGCCCGTTACCGAAGCCACAACCGCCACCCGCACAGCGCGGCGCCTGCCGCAGATCGACCCCCTGCGCTGCACCGGCTGCGGCCGCTGCGTGGCCATCTGCGGGCCGCACCTGCTGAGCCTGGAGGTGGTGCACTTCCGCAAGCGCTCGGTGCTGCAGGGCGACGAAGCCTGCACGGGCTGCGCCCAGTGCGCGGTGGTATGCCCCTTCAACGCCATCCGCATGCACCCGGCCCCGCGCCAGGCGGGGCCGGGCGGCAACAGAAGCGGCGGACCCTTCAGCCCACCACCACCTTCTTGTCGCGCAGGAAGCCGTCCACCAGGGACAGCCGGATGACCGGGTCGTCCAGCTCCATGAGCTTCTGCTTGGCCGACATCGACACGGGCAGCAGTTCGCACCAGCGGTTGGCCACCCAGCCGGCATCGTCCAGGCGGTAAGGCGGCACGAACGGCGCCTTGTCGTGGTCCTGCAGCTTGCGGATGGCTTCGGCCAGAGCGCTGACGGTCTGCATCATGGCCGCGCCGGGCTGGCGGGCCGGGTCGTCGGCCATCAGCTCCACCTGCGCCACCCACAAGCCGTTCTCGCGCTGGGCGGGCTTGTCGACCAGCCGAAAACGCTGGCCCCCCGAGCAACTCACCCGCAGGATGCCCGGCCGCTCGGCATCCACCTGGTCGATGTGGGCCAGCACCCCCACCGATTCCAGCTGCACGGACTTCTGCGGCCCGCTATCCGCGCCCTGGCGAAGGCAGATCACGCCGAACGGCTGATTGGTGCGCAGGCAGTCGGCGATGAGGTCGAGGTAGCGCGCCTCGAACACCTTCAGCCCGAGGTGGGCCCCTGGGAAGAGCACCGTGCCCAGGGGGAACAGCGGCAAGGGCGAAGCCGGCGCGGGCTCGGGGGAATGCGGTTGGTCAGTCATGGGCATGTCACTCCCGTGCGTCGAGTTCGCGGTGGCGGACCAGCGTGGCCAGGCGGCTTTCGAAGCGGCGGGCCAGCCATTCCACCCCGTAGACAGAGCGGTGCTGGCCACCCGTGCAGCCGATGGCCACGGTGACGTAGCTGCGATGGTCTTCCTCGAAGGCCGGCAGCCATCGGTGCAGGAAGTCGTGGATCTGATGCAGCATCTCACCCACCTCGGGCTGCGCTTCCAGGTAGGCGGCCACCGGCGCATGCCGGCCGGTCAGCGGCCGCAGCTCGCGGATGTAGTAGGGGTTGGGCAGCACGCGCACGTCGAAAACGTAGTCGGCGTCCAGCGGCACGCCGTGCTTGAAGGCGAAGGACTCGAAGACGAGTGTCAGCGCCGATTCGCGCGCACCCACCAGCGAGCGGATCCAGCCGCGCAGCAGGGCCGGGCGCAGCTGGCTGGTGTCGATCACGGTGGAGATCTCGCGCAGGTCGGACAGCAGGTCGCGCTCGAGGTCGATGGCCTCGGTCAGGGCACGCGATGCATCGCCACCGGCGGGTACGGCGGTCAGCGGGTGTGGGCGCCGGGTCTCCGAGAAGCGGCGCAGCAGCGCGTCGGTGCTGGCGTCCAGGAAGATCGGCCGGATGCGCAGGCCTTCGGCGCGCAGCTGTTCGATCAGCGGCACCAGGTGCGGCAGCGACGCGGCGGTGCGCACATCCACCGCAACCGCCACGCGGTGCGTGTAGCGCTGGTGTTCGAGCCGGATGAACTCGCGCAGCAATTCGGGCGGCAGGTTGTCGACGCAAAAGTAGCCAGCGTCTTCCAGCGCGTGCAGCGCCACCGATTTGCCCGAACCCGAAATGCCCGTGACCAGGATCACCTCGTCGCGCGGGGTGCCGTCCAGCTCAGCCCACTCGCTGCTCATCGGGAAGCTCCTTCGGACGATCCCAGCAGCGCCTGTGCATGGGCGGTCCCGGACAAGCGCTCACCGCCCAGCATACGGGCAATCTCGGCCACGCGTGCCACGCCGTCCACCGGCTGGATGTCGGACAGCGTCTGCCTGCCCTTGAGCGCCTTGCTCACCACGAAGTGCCCATCGGCACAGGCGGCCACCTGCGCCAGGTGCGTCACGGCCAACACCTGGCTGGTCCGGCCAAGCTGCTTCATCAGGCGCCCCACGCTGTCGGCCACCGTGCCACCCACGCCGGCGTCGATTTCGTCGAAGATGAGCGTGGGCACCGCGCCCGCCGTGGCGCCATGCGCGGTGGTGACGGCGATGGCCAGCGCAAGTCGCGAGAGCTCGCCGCCCGAGGCCACCTTGGCCAGCGGGCGCGGCGAGCTGCCGGCGTGGCCGGCCACGCGCAGTTCCACGCCCTCCAGCCCGTAGGCCTGGGGCTCGTCCTGCGGCAACAGCGCCACCTCGAACCGGCCGCCGGCCATGCCCAGCTGCTGCATGGCCTGGGTGACGGCGGCAGACAGCACCGGGGCCGCCTTGCGGCGCAGCTTGCCCACGCGCACGGCCTCTTTGCGCCAGGCCTGCTCGGCAGCCTGTGCCGCCTTTTCAAGGCCGTCCAGGTCGGACGCCGCATCCAGCGCCTGCAACTCGGCCTGCCAACCGGCCAGCAGGGCCGGGAGCTCGGACGGAGCGCGGCGGTAGCGGCGGGCCATCGACACCCAGGACCCCAGCCGCGCATCGAGCTCGGCCAACCTTTCGGGGTCGGGCTCGCGGTGGCCCAGGTAGCCGTGCAGCGTGTGGGCGGCGTCTTCCAACTGGGCCTGTGCCGTGCGCAGCACCTCGGACACCGCGCCGAGTTCAGGGTCGTAGCGCTGCACGTCGTCGAGCGCGGCGATGGCCGACGCGGTCAGGGCCCCCGCGTTGGTCTCGGCGTCGGCCACGGCATCCAGCGCGGCACGGGCGCCATCCAACAGGGCCTGCCCATGGGCCAGCCGATGGTGGTCGGTGTTGATCTGGTCCCATTCGCCCTCGGCCGGCGCGAGCTTGCCCAGTTCGGAGATCTGCCAGGCCAACCGCTCGCGTTCACGCTCGAGCGTATCGCGCTGGCGCCGGGCTTCGTCCCAACGCGCCAACGCCTGCCGCCAGGCCTGCCACGCGGCGGACAGCGGCGCGGTGTCGGCGCCGGCCTGCGCATCCAGCAGCGCACGCACGGCGGCCGGCCGCGTAAGGCTCTGCCAGGCATGCTGGCCATGGATGTCCACCAGGTGGTCGGCCACCTCGCGCAGCTGCGCCACGGTGGCCGGGCTGCCATTGATCCACGCGCGGCTCTTGCCCTGGCTGTCGACGGTGCGGCGCAGCAGCAGGCTCGGCTCGGTCGCGAACCCGCCCTCCTCCAGCCAACCCGCCAAACCGGCCGGCGCATCGAACTCAGCCGCCACCTCGGCCCGGGCCGCACCCTCGCGCACCAGCGCCGCATCGGCCCGGCTGCCCAGCGCCAGCTGCAGGGCGTCGATCAGGATCGACTTGCCCGCCCCCGTCTCGCCGGTCAGCACCGTGAAGCCTGAGCCGAGATCCAGCTCGAGCTCGGCGACGATGACCACGTCGCGGAGGCTCAGGCGGCGGAGCATGGCGAACTCCTTGCCCGCTCCGACCGAGGCTCAAGCAAACGCCGAGGATCCGGCTTCGCCGGGCCCCCGGCGTTGCCCCCCTGGGGGGGAGCGGCCTCCGGCCGCTTCGGGGGGGGGCTCATCCCTCATACCACCGCAGCTTGCGCCGCAAGGTGGCGTAGTAACTCCAGCCCCGCGGATGCAGGAAACGCACCTTGAAGGCCGAGCGCCGCACGCGAACCTGGTCGCCATGCAGCAGGCTGGCCAGGTTGTGCATGTCGAAGTTGGCCGATACGTCCTTGCCGGAGACGATGCCGATGCGTACCTCGCCCTGGTCGGGCAGCACGATCGGCCGGTTGGACAAGGTGTGCGAGGCAATCGGCACCACCACCCAGCCGCCGATGCTGGGGTGCATGATGGGCCCGCCGGCCGACAGGGCGTAGGCGGTGCTGCCGGTGGGCGAAGCCACGATCAGGCCGTCGGCCCGCAGGTTGGCGACGAAGTCGTCGTCGACGTCCACCCGCAATTCGACCATGCTGGCCGAGGAGCCCCGGCTGACCACCACGTCGTTCAGCGACAGGCCGTCGAAGATCCGTTCGCCATCGCGCCAGACGTCGCTTTCGAGCATGGAGCGCTGCTCTTCCTCGTAGTCGCCGGCCAGCATCGGCACCAGCGCTTCCTTGTAGCTGCCCATGGGGATGTCGGTGATGAAGCCCAGCCGGCCCTGGTTGATCCCGATCAGGGGCACGTTCCAGCGCGCCAGCTCACGGGCGATGCCCAGCATCGTGCCATCGCCACCCACCACCACGGCCACGTCGCATCGGTGCCCTATTTCGGGGGTGTCCAGGGCATCGAAGTCGGCCACGCCGGTGTTGTGCGCGGTTTCGCGCTCGAACGAAACCTCCAGCCCCTGGCCCACCAAAAAATGGGCGACCTCCTCCAGCACCGGGCGTATGCCCCGCGCCTGATACTTGCCCACGATCACCGCATGACGGAAGCCCGACGCCATGCGGCGGATTACACCATAGCCCCCCTGAACGAGGCATGCCCGGACCACGAGGCGGGGCAGCTACCTACAATGCGGCATCCATGCTCGACGACCGCGCCAGAACGCTGCTGAAAACCCTGGTCGAACGCTACATCGCGGACGGCACGCCAGTGGGTTCGCGCACGCTGTCTCGTACCTCGGGGCTGGACCTTTCTCCGGCCACGATCCGCAACGTGATGGCCGACCTGGAAGAGCTCGGCCTGATCGCCAGCCCGCACACCAGCGCAGGGCGCATCCCCACGGCGCGGGGCTACCGGCTCTTCGTGGACACCATGCTCACGGCGCGCGCGCTGGACCTGGACCACGTCACGGCCGACATGGCCGCGGCGCGCGACCAGCTGCACCCCGACCAGCCCCAGCGCGTCATCGCCCAGGCCGCCAGCCTGCTGTCCAGCCTGTCGAGCTTCGTCGGCGTGGTGACGGCGCCGCGCAAGGCCAGCGTCTTCCACCACATCGAATTCCTGAGGCTGGGCGAGCGGCGCGTGCTGGTGATCCTGGTCGCCCCCGACGGTGATGTCCAGAACCGCGTGATCTTCACCGCCCGTGACCACACGCAGACCGAACTGGTGGAGGCCACCAACTTCCTGAACGCGCACTACGCCGGCCTGACCATCGAAGAAGTGCGCGAGCGCCTGAAGCACGAGATCGACGCCTTGCGGGTCGAGATCGCCGCGCTGATGCAGGCTGCGGTGCAGGCCGGCACCGAGGTGCTGGCCGAGAACACCGACCAGGTCGTGGTCTCGGGCGAGCGCAACCTGCTCACGGTGCAGGACTTCGGCAACGACATGAGCAGCCTGCGCCGCCTGTTCGACGTCTTCGAGCAGAAGACCGAGCTGATGCGGCTGCTGGAAGTCAGCAGTCGGGCCGAAGGCGTGCGCATCTACATTGGCGGCGAAAGCCATGTGGTGCCCTTCGAAGAGCTGTCGGTGGTGACGGCGCCCTACGAGATAGACGGTCGCGTGGTGGGCACCCTGGGCGTGATAGGCCCCACCCGCATGGCCTACGACCGGATGATCCAGATCGTGGACATCACCGCCCGACTGGTGGGCAGCGCGCTGTCGACGCGCTGATTCCCCGCGGCGCCCGCGGGTGGGCTCCTAGAATGGCCCGATCGGGCCGTTAGCTCAGTTGGTTAGAGCAGAGGACTCATAATCCTTTGGTCGTTGGTTCAAGTCCAACACGGCCTACCAATTAAATCAATAACTTAGCGTCCATCTCTGATGTCTCTTTCGCGACTACATGAGTCTGTGTAGCCA
>CAIJPE010000049.1 GCA_903822435.1 uncultured beta proteobacterium
CCGCCTGCCGCTGGCCATGCTGGGGATGGTGCAGTACGCCTCGCCCACCCTGCAGCTGCTGCTTGCCATCTTCTACTTCCACGAACCCTTCGACAGCCAGCGCCTGCTCGGCTTCGCGCTGATCTGGTCGGCCCTGCTGCTGATCAGCGCCGATGGCCTGCGGGCCCCGATCAGGGCTCTGCGGGCGGGCCCGAAAGCATCCGGCGCGGCGCCAGAGCCGGGCTCCACTGCGCCCGCGGTGGCACCTGGGGCTCGGGCGGGTCCGAGCGGTCATACGGCGAGATGACCTGCACGCGGTTCTCGTCGAAGACCCCCTCGATGTGGCGATGCCGCAGCAAGGCATGCACCACCACCCAGGCCAGCGCCGTTGCCAGCAGGGATTCGCTCAGACCCAGGCCGATGCGGCGCAGATCGCCCGCGGTCGGCCAGAACACGAGGCCGCCGCCGACCTGCAGGCGGTTGCTCAGTCCAAGCTGATCTTGGCCTTGGTGATGACCTCGTTCCAATGTTTTCGCGTATCGGCCATCCAGGCCGCCGCCTGAGGCTGGGTGAAGTTCGTGGGGCTGTAGTCCGCGGTGCGGTTGAGGGCCTTCACCTCGGGTGAGTTCATGGCCTCTTCGACCTCCTTGGCCAGCAGTTGCACGATGGCATCCGGCGTGCCGGCCGGGGCCAGCAGGGCGTAGGCGAAGTTGGCGTTGAAGGTGGGATAGCCCGCCTCGACGACCGTGGGCACGTCGGGCGCCGCACTGGAGCGGTGCTGGCCTGATACCGCCAGGGCGCGCAGCTTGCCCGACTTGACGTGCGGAAAGACGCCGCTGCCCACCGCGAAGAGTGAATCGACCTGACCGGCCACCACGTCCAGCACCGACGCCCCGGTGCCCTTGTAGGGGATGTGCGTCATGTCGATGCCGGCCGTGACCAGGAAGGACGCCATCGTCAGGTGGCTGGGTGAACCGTTGCCGCCCGAGGCATAGGTCATCTTCGTTTCCTTGGCCAGCTTCACGAACTCGGCCAGCGTGTTGGCCTTGACGTTCGAGTTGACCACCAGGGCCTGGCTGTAGGTGACGGGCACCGCGATGGTCACGAAGTCCTTGGCCGGGTCGAACGGCATCTTCGCGTACAGCGAAGGATTGACCGTGAAGGTGGTGTCCAGCGCGAACAGCAGGGTATAGCCATCGGGCTGCGCCTTGGCCACGGCATCGGCGCCCAGGTTGCCGCCGGCACCGGCCTTGTTGTCCACGAAGAAGGTCTGCTTCAGGCGCCTTTGCATCTGCTCGAGGACGGAGCGCGCAAACGCATCCAGCGGGCCGGGCACGGTGGTGACCACCACGCGCACGGGCTTGTTGGGATAGCCCTGGGCCCAGGCGGAGGAAAGACCCACGAACAGGGCCAGGGCGGCCCCGAGCGGCTTGAGTGCGTTGAGCGTCATGTCGTCCAGTCGGTGGTGAGAAATACGGGCTACTTCTTGATATCGGCCTGGACCAGCACGTCCAGGCCCTGGGGTGCCAGGGCATCGTGCAGGGCCTGCAGGGCCGCCAGGCCGCAGGCCGTGTCTTGTTCGCCATTGCCCCCGCTCAGGCCCACGCCACCCACGACGGCGCCATCGACCACCACGGGGAATCCGCCCACGAAGGCGGCAAAGCGCCCCTCGAAGCTCCACTGGATGCCGAAGGCCTCGTTGCCCGGCAGCCCGGGCCCGTTGGGCGACTGGTTGAAAAGGTGGGTCGACCGCTTGTGGCCGCCAGCCGTGAAGGCCTTGTTCCAGGCGATCTGCGGGCCCGTGATGCGCGCGCCGTCCATGCGCTCCAGGAGGATCGGGTGGCCGCCATCGTCCACCACGCACACCGTCTCCAGCACGCCGATCTGGTGGGCCTTGGCGATGGCCGCCGCGGCCATCAGCCGCGCTTCGGCCAGTTCGAGCCTGAGGGTCTTCTTCATGCGGGGGTCCGGTCTACAGGCCGCGGTACACGGTCTTGATCTGGGTGTAGAACTCCAGCGCGCCACGACCCGATTCACGGAACGTGGAGGTGCTGGAGGACTTCAGGCCACCGAAGGGCGCATTCACGAGGTTGCCCGTGGTCGTGCGGTTGATCTTCACGGTGCCCGCTTCGATGTCGTTGGCGAAGTCGTGCATGTAGCGGGGGTTGCGCGTGGCGATCGCCGCCGACAGGCCATAGGGCGTGGCGTTGGCCTTGGCGATGGCATCGGCGTAGCTGTCGACCGCGATCACTGCCAGCACCGGGCCGAAGATCTCTTCCTGCGCGATGCGCATGTCCATCGTCACGCCGGTGAACAGCGCCGGGCTGACATACCAGCCGTGTGCCAGTTCGGCGTGCGCAGCGCCGTCGAGCCGCTCGCCACCCATGATGTGCGTGGCCTCGCGGCGCCCGATCTCGACGTACTTCAGCACCGTTTCCAACTGGGCCGCCGTGGCCATGGGGCCGATGTCGTTGCCGGCCACCATGCCGCTGCCGATCTTCAGCGTGCGCATGCGCGCCGCCAGCTTGTCGACGTAGGCATCCAGCACCGGCTTCATCACGAGGATGCGGCTGGTGCCCGTGCAGGCCTGCCCCGTCAGCGAGAGACCCCCCTTGATGGCCAGGTCGACCGCGCGGTCGAGGTCGGCGTCTTCCATCACGATGAGCGGGTTCTTGCCACCCAATTCGAGTTGCACCCGCGTGGTCAGCGAGGCGTGGCGGTGGATGTGCGTGCCCGCGGCGGTGGAGCCCGTGAAGGAGATGGCCCGCACGGCGCCGGATTCGCACAGCGTGGCGCCGAGCTCGCTCGCGGCGCCGGTGATGAAGTTCAGCACGCCTGCCGGCAGGCCCGCGCGGGCCAGCGACTCGGCCAGGCGGTAGCCCGACAGCGGCGCGTCGGACGAGGGCTTGAACACCACCGTGTTGCCCGTGATGAGCGCTGGCGCGATCTTGCGGGCCGGGATGGAGACCGGGAAGTTCCAGGGCGAGATGACCGTCACCACACCCAGCGGCTCGCGCTGGGTGTAGACCATCATCTCGCGGTCGTCCTGCGGAAAGGTCTCGCCGGTATACGACTGCCCTTCCACGGCATAGAAGCGCAGGGTCTGCGCGCTGCGCAGGAACTCGTCCTTGGCCAGGGCCAGCGGCTTGCCTTCCTCGCGCGTGAGCTCGGCGGCGAAAGCGTCGGCATGGGCTTCGAGCCAGGCGGCGGCGTCCTGCAGGATCTTGGCGCGCTTGCCGATGGGCGTGTTGCGCCAGCCGGCGAAGGCCGCCTGCGCGGCGTCCACCGCGGCCCGCGCATCGGCTGCGCCGCAGGCCTGGAAGCGGCCGACCACCTCGCGGCGATCGGCCGGGTTCAGGTTGTCGAAAAGGCGCCCGGTTGCACTGGGCACCCATTGCCCGGCGATGAGGTTGCAGAAGGTCTCGACGGCCACCGAGGGCACCTGCGCGCTCAGGCCGCGACCAAGGTGCGGTCCAGCGAAGGCACCGTGGCCTCGGCCATGCCCAGTTCGGCCAGCGAGAGGTCGCGCGCCACGTAGTCGTGATACAGCGCAGTGGTGTAGAGCAGCCGCATCTGCGCCCCGATCTCGCAGATCTTCAGGCAGCGCTGTTGCAGGTCGACGGTGGTGGCGTGCTCCAGCACGATCTGGTAGCCGCGTTCGCCGTGGATTTCGTCGGAGACGATGTGCAGGTCGAAGAACTCGACCTCCTCGTCGCTGAACTTGTACTTCTCGCGCAGCGTGGGGGTCTGCTTGCGGTAGATCGAGGGCACCTGGCTTTCGAGGCCGACCACCAGGCCGGCCACCGCCACGATAGGGTCCTCGCGCATGGCCACCGCATAGCACCAGCTCTGCAGGCCGCGCGTGGTGGGCGACATGTTGTCGGGGTCGGTGACGCGGGCGCGGGTGGTGCCGCAGGCCTCGGCGAAGCGGATCAGCAGATCGGTGTGGCGGTCGCCGCCGATCTCTTCTTCATACATGTTGGAGAGCAGGAAGTCCTTGGCCTCGGTGTAGGTGTCGGGCATGCGCGAATAGATGCAGGCCAGGTAGTCGGCGAAGGGGCCCACGTAGTGATAGTGGTTCTCGGCCCAGCGCGCCAGGTGCGAGCGCTGAAGCTTGCCGCTGGCCCACGCCACGCTGAAGGGAGCCTTGTTGGCGCTCTTGCCCTTGATGGCGTTCTCGAGTGCGGTGCGGAAGGTGTCTTGATCCATCAGTTCAGCCATGGTCGATCTCCGGATAGGTCCATATCGGTATACTGTATACGTTATTGCTCGGCGTCAAGACCGAATGAAGCCCGCTGGTGCGAAACTGCCCGGACCCGGGCGGCAAGGCCCCATCAACGGGTTCGCCAAGAGAGACACGACATGCTCAAAGGTTTGCCGGCTGCCAAGCCGGGCGCGGTGCACGCGCCCCTGACCCAACTGGTGGCGCAGGCCATCCGCGCGCGAATCCTCAGCGGAGCGCTGGCGCCGGGCGAAAGGCTGGTGGAAGCGCACTGGTCGCAGGCGCTGGGCGTCTCGCGCGTGCCGGTGCGCGAGGCCTTGCGCACACTGGCAGCCGAAGGCGTGGTGACGATCGAGCCGCGGCGCGGCGCCACGGTCACGGGCTACACGGCCGAGCAGGTCCATGAACTGGTGGAAGTGCGCGCCACGCTGGAAGGGCTGAACGCCCGGCTGGCCGCCAAGCGGCGAGACCGCGAACTGCTTCAGGGCCTCGAGCGCCGCATGGCCGCCGGCGCGCAGGTCACCGAAAAGAGCTCGCTGGCCAAGCTGCAGCAGGACAACGACGACTTCCACGAGACCCTGGCCCGCGCCGCCTCGAACTCGGTGCTGCAGGATTTGGTGCGGATGCTGCGCGAGCGCACGGCCGTGATCTTTGCGCCACACGCCGCCAGGCGCACGAAAGAGACGTGGGACGAGCACGGCGCCATCCTGCGCGCCGTGATCGATGGCGACGCGGAACTGGCAGCCCTGCTGGCCGCGCGCCACGTCCACAGCGCGGCGCAGGCCTTGCCGGCCCATCTGTTGCGGCCCGTGGCCGACGAAGCGGCGGGCCCGCGGGCCCTGGGCCGCACCGGCACCTGAGTTCATGGCACCAAGGCCTTGCCCAGCACGGCCAGCGCGCTGACGGTCACCAGGCCCAGCAGCATGCGGCGCATGTTGCCGGCCGAGATGCGGCGGGCCAGGCGGCTGGAGACCGCAAAGCCCACCCAGACCCACGGGAAGAGTACCAGCCCCAGGGCCAGTTGAGGCAGGCTGAACAGCCCGGTCACCGAGAGCATCACCAGGGACGCCGCGGCTCCCAGCGCGATGATGCAGCCGATGGTGGCCCGGATGGTCGGGCCGGGCAGCATCTGGGTGAGCAGGCCCAGGGGCGGGGCACCCGCCGACGTGATGGTGCCCATGACGCCCGAGACCGTGCCGGCCACCCAGGCGTTGCGCAGCGTGGGCTGCACGCGCCACCCGGCCACGCCCAGGCCCACGCCAACCAGCATCGACACGCCGAAGGCCACCGACAGCGGCCGCGGCGGCAGCGCCCACATCAGCCCACCGGCCAGCACCGCACCCAGGCAGCGACCGCCGATGCAGCGCCGGGCCAGCGGCCAGTCGATGGCCGCGGGCTCGCGCAGCGCCGCCATCAAGGACACCAGGCCGCCCAGCAACAGCAGCGGGCCCGGCACCATGGCCGGGAAGATCAAGGCGGCCACGGGGGCCGCGAACATGGCAAAGCCGATGCCGCCGATGCCCTGCAGGCAGGCGCCGACAAGCACCAGCGCCCCCATCAGGGCGTAGCTGGCACCTGTCGTGCCGGCCGGCAGGTGCGTCAGGCCGTCCATCATGGCGCTGCAGCCGGGCCCGTTGCGGACACAGCAGCAGGCGCTGGCTTGGGCACCCACGACACGCTCACGTCGCCCAGCACGGCGGTCTGGCAGGCCATGCGCCAGCCATCGCGCAACTCAGCATCGGTCAGGTGGTTGCGCTCCTTGGCCTTGACGGCGTCGGTGTGGGTCAGCCCCAGGTCGATGTGGCAGCGGCAGGTGCCGCATTTGCCACCACCGCAGCGGAAGGGTATGCCGCCCTTGTGGCGCAAGGAAGCCGCCAGCAGGTTGGTGTTCTCGGGGACTTCGGCGGTGCCGCCGCCGCTGGTGACGAAGGTGACGATGGGCATGGGGTTCAGGGCTCCACCGCCCGCAGCGAAGTGCCCTCTCCAGCGCGGCGGGTGAGCTGGGCCAGTTCGTCCCGGGCCGCCTGCAGCGTGGCAAACCGCGGCAGGAACTTGGTGGGAACGCTGTTGACCACGTGCGGGGGCTCGTCTTCGGTGATCGTGATGCGCGTATCGGCCTGCAGCTGGGCAATGACGAAGCGGGCCCTGAGCCGGCCGGCCGCCCTGAATTCCCAGGCTTCCACCACCGCCAGGCCCGGGCCAGGCTCGGTGCGGAACTGGCCCGGCTTGCTGCCGAGGATGACGAAGGGTCTCATGCCGCCGCGGCCGGTGGCGCGGAAGGCGCGACGGCCAGCGGCAGGTCGTCCTGCGCGATCTCCAGGTCGTGCTCGATCCAAAGCTGGCACATCAGCCGGTAGCCCTGCTCCAGCCGCTCGGGGCCCAGCACCTTCAGTTCCTTCCAGTTCGGCGCCGGCAGGTGCTCGGCGCCGGCCAGTACCCGGCTGGCGCACTTGGCGCACTTGCCCATGCCGCAGCCATAGCGCAGGTGCGGATAGGGAAACTGTCGGATGCCGGCGCGCACCACCAGGTTGCTGTTGTCCTTGACTTCGCCTTCGTGGCACTGCCCGAGACGGTGGATGGCGATGCGGGGCATGGTGGCGGTCTGGATCGGACGAAGGGGCGCAGGGCACGAGGTTTGGTATACAGTATACCAAAATTGCCTTCTTGTTCCTTCACCTGGGCCGCTTACCCATGCAACATGTCACCGACGCGATGATCGATGCCACGGTGAGTCCGGCCGAAGCACAAGCCGCGCTGCACGACGCCTTCGCCGCCTTCGGCTGCGATGAGGCCGCGTTGCAGGCCCGCGAGCGCACCGAAGCCGGTGGCGTGAAGCTGTCGACGCTGGGGGCCGTCATCCCTGCGCAGGGCGTGGCCGGCGCCAAGATCTACACGACCATCGCCGGGCGCTTTTCGTTCGTCATCCTGCTATTTTCAACCGAGACAGGCGCACCGCTGGCCTCCTTCGATGCCGCGGCCATCACGCGGCTGCGCACCGCCGCCTGCTCCGTGCTCGCCGCGCGCCACCTGGCCCGCCCCGAGGCTTCGGTGCTGGCGGTGCTGGGTCTCGGGGTGCAGGGCCTGGCCCATGCGGAGCAGTTCGCCGGCGCCTTCGCCTTGGAACGCATCTGCGTTCACAGCCCGCACCTGGACGGCGCCCGAGAGCGTGCCTTGCAGGCCCGGTGCGGCGTGCCGGTGGTGGCCTGCAGCGCGGCCGATGCCGTGGCGCAGGCCGATCTGGTCGTGACGGCCTCACGCAGCCGCACGCCGCTCTTCGATGGCCGGCTGTTGAAGCCCGGCAGTTTCGTGGCGGCCGTCGGATCGAGCCTGCCCAGCACGCGCGAGTTGGACGACCACGCCCTGGCGCGCGCCAGCATCGTGGCCGTCGAGTGGCGCACCCAAGCTCTGCAGGAAGCGGGTGACCTGGTGATGGCCGACCCCGCGGCGCTGCCGCCGGCCAAGGTGGTGGAACTGGCCGACCTGATCCTCGGCCGCGCACCCGGGCGCCGCGACGCCGACGACATCACGATCTACAAGTCGGTGGGCGTGGGCCTTCAGGACGTGGCCCTGGCCGGCCTGGCGTGGCGCAAGCTGCAAGCGCTGGCTGCCGCGGGCCGCGCGTCCGACCCCGACGCAGCACACGCCCATTGACCCTGTTTGCGGCGGCAATCCGTATATCGGATACCGAGACCCTCGCTTCCAGGACCGCCCATGCCAGCCCGCCCCCTTGCCCCCGCACCGGCCACGGTGTTCGCCGCGGTCCTCGCCGCCGCGCTGAACGGGGCTTCCGCCCAGCCCGCCGCGCCAGGGCCTGCCACGGAATCGCGCATCACGCAGGTGAAGGTCTACGCGGGCAGCGCCACCGTCGAACGCGTGGCACGCGTGGCGGCAGGCACACAGGCCATGACCTTCGCCTGCCTGCCGGCCCTGCTGGACGTCCAGAGCCTGCAGGTCACGGCCGACGCCGCCGTGCGTTTGGGCGAGACGTCGGTGCTGTCCGAAGCGCGGGCAGGGTCGGCGCGCTGCACGGCCAGCACCCTGGATGCGCCCATCCGGGAGCTCGAAGACCAGAAGGCCGCGCTGCAGGCCGAGGCCGATGCCCTGAGCCTGGTCACGGGCTACCTCAAGGGGCTCTCGCCGGCCGCCGACGACCCGCAGGGCCGGCGCAACGTGGCCGACCCCAAGAACCTGGCCGCGATGGCCGACGTGCTCCGTCGAACGGGCCAGGACGCCCTGCTGCGGCAGTACCAGATCATGCGCCGGCAGGCCGACATCGACCGGCAACTGGACCCCTTGAAGTCCGAGCGCAGCCGCGTACAGGCCGCCGGCGGCAACGTCGTGTCAGTGACCGTGGCCCTTGAGGCCAAGGCCGACGCCGAGGTCCGGCTGAGCTACCAGGTCAGCGGCCCGGGCTGGTCCCCGGCTTACCGGGCCCTGCTGGATACCACCACCCGGCGGGTGCGCATCGAACGTCAGGCCCTGGTGGCGCAGGCCACGGGCGAAGACTGGCACGGCGTGAAACTGGTGCTGTCGACCGGTCAGCCGCGCCGCGAGACCGCCGGCAGGGTGCCCCGGCCCTGGCGGATGGATCTGTTGTCGACCCCGATGCCGACAACCAGCGTCACGCAGATGGCCATGGCTGCGCCGGCTGCGCCCGTCATGGCGGGGGTCGAGACCCGGGCCAGGGTCAGGGCGGAGCCCTTGTTCGACATCGACGTCTCCGAAAGCCCCTTCGCCACCGAATTCAGTGTGCCCCGTTTCATCGACATCCCCTCGAACGGCCAGCGCGTGGCGCTGACGCTGGGCGAGCACGAAGACGGCGCCACCGTGGTGATGCGGACGACGCCCAGGCTGGATGCGAGCGCCTTCGTGGTGGCAGACATGGCCAGGCCCGCCGGGGTCTGGCCAGCAGGGCCACTGCGCCTGTACCGGGACGGCAACTACGTGGGCGTCGGGCGCTGGGACACGGACGATGAGCCGCGGCTGACCTTGTCCTTCGGGCGGGATGAACGGGTGCGGGTGGAGGTGGAGCCCGAACAGCAGGCCCAGGGCACCGCGGGCTTTGTGGGCACCCGCTCGGAGCGCACGACGACCCGGGCCTACGTGATCGAGAACCGCCACCCTACGCCCATCGCGGTGCAGGTGCTGGAGGCCGCACCCGTGCGGATCAACGAGCAGATCCAGGTCACCGCGCAATTCACGCCTCAACCCAGCGAACTGAAGTGGCACAAGGAGCCGGGTGTGGCGATGTGGGCTTTCAACCTGGGCGCCAACGGGTCGGCGCGGGTCACGGCAGCCTATGCCGTCACGTACCCGAAGGACCTGTTGCTGGATGACCGCCAGGAGGCCCCGTCGCGGTGAGCCGGGCCAGTTCGTCAAGCAGGATGCCCAGCGCACGGGTGTCCAGCGCCTGCAGGGCGCGGGTGCGATCCGCGTCGCCCAGGTTCACGAAAGACGCCGCGCCGAAGTCGCTGAGCAAGGCCTGGCCCTGGCCATTCACCAGCAGGTTGTGGGCGTAGAGGTCGCCATGGGTCAGGCCCCGGTCATGCAGATGGCCGAGCGCCGCCGTGGCGGCGCGCCCGATGGCCCGGGCCTGCACATCGGGCAGGCGCAGCGCATCGGCATAGACATCGCGGCTGCAGCTGGCCATGCTCGGGGGCCCGGCCAGTGGCGCCCAGTGCGCTGCCAGCCGCGGCAGCACCAGGCCCTGCACGCCCTGCGGGTGGCCGGCCAGCGGGCCCAGCGCGCCGACCAGGTTGGGGTGCGATCCCGCCACCAGCGTGGCCGCCATCTCGCTGGCGGGCAGGCCGTCGCTGGTCACGGCACCCTTGAAGAGCTTGATGGCCACCTGGCGCTCCGGCGCATCGGCAGGCCTCCACTGCGCAGAGTGGATATGGCCCGAAGCGCCCTGCCCCAGCAGGGCCTGCACGCTCAACTCCGACCAGGGGATGGGCCTGGCGGCCACCTGCTTCAGCGCATCCTGCTCACGTGCCGCGCTGAACGGGTTGCCCGCGTGGGCCAGCCACGCCAGCCGCGGCAAGGCCAGCAGATCATCGGGCAGGGCGTGCGCAGCGTGCTCGAAACGGTTGGCGGAGAGCCGCAGCAATTCCAGGCGCCCCAGCCGGCCCACGCCGCGCGGCAGGAAGGTCAGCCGGTTGCCGGCCAGCATGAGCTTCTGCAGGCGGGCGCAATCGGTCAGCGTGGCCGGCAGCTCACTGATGCGGTTGTCCGTCAGGATCAACCAGCGCAGCGAGGGCGCCAGAGCCGGCGCCGGTACCACGGCGATCTGGTTGGCCTTGAAGCCCAGGGTGTCCAGCATCGGCAGCCGGCCCAGCACGGCCGGCACCGCGGTGAAGCGGTTGTCCGAGGCAAAGAAGGTGTGCAGCTTCGTCAGGCGGGCCAGGCCCTCGGGCAGCGTGCCCAGGCCGTTGCCCGAGACATCCAGTACCTGCAGCGTATCGGCCAGGCCCAGCACCGCGGCCGGCAGTTCCTGCAGGCCGCAGCCGCGCAGATCGAGATGGGTGGCGCCCTGCAACTTGCCGGCCAGCAGGGCGGCCAGCGTGGATGACGACCTGGACAGCGGCGTGGGCATCGGGGGACCTTCGGTCTGGGCTGGGGGTGGCGACCAGCCGAATTCTCGGCGCCGGACTCAGAACGAGTAGGTCAATCCCACGTTGAAGAAGCGGCCCACGGCGCCCTCCTGGTGGAGCGACGGGTTGTAGTGCGCGCCGCCCGAACTCACCCCGCCGCCGGTCGAGCCGGATGCAAAGGCATCCACCGGTGCATCGCGGTTGAACAGGTTGACCGCCGAGCCCCGCACGCTGAACTGCGACGTGATGTTGTACAGCGCGCTGAGGTTGAAAGTGGTGAAGCTGGGCACGCGGCACAGCGGCGAGCCGGAAGGCGCCCCGTTGGGATAGATCAGCTTGAGTGCCGAACTGCAGTCGGGCAGGTCGTAGCTGGGATCGCTGACCGTCATGCCGCTGATGTGGTTGAGGGTGCCCGTGATCTCCATCGGCCCGCGCGTCCAGGTGAGCGACAGGGCCCCGCGGTCGCGCGGCGTGCCGGTGTTGGTGGACACGAAGCTGGGCCCGTGCGTGCCGGCCAGCTCATAGTGGGCGCCTGCGCGGTCGATGGTGTAGTGGAGCATGTGCGTCCACTGCAGCCGCGGCACGAAGCGGCCGGCCTCGCCGCCGTCCAGGCGCCAGCGTGCGTCGATATCAACGCCATCGGTGCGGGTGCGGCCCACGTTGATGAAGGGGTAGGTGCCGTACAGGATGGTGTCGTCGGCACTGGTGGGGGCGGCATTGGCCGTGGTGGGGCTGTTCACGCGGTACAGCTTGGTGCCGAAGGCCGCCGGCGTGTCGATCTGGCCTTGGCCGAACAGGCCCACCGAGACGATCTGGTCGCTGATCCGGATGTCGTAGTAGTCCACCGACAGGTTGAACTGCGGCAAGGGCTCGAAGATGATGCCCAGCGTGAACGAGCGTGACTTCTCGGGCTTGAGGTCTTTCCCTGGCAGCTGCAGCTGCGTGCCGCCCACCGGGATGGCACAAGGGTCGCCCGGCGTGGCCAGCCGGCACAAGGCAGTGTCCACCAAGGGCGGAAGGTAGCCCGCGCTGCTTCCGGAAATGCCGATCTCCACCGGGTTGGGCGCACGGAAACCTTGCGAGTAGGTGCCGCGGAAGGTCAGCGCCTTGCTGGCGGCGTACTTCAAGCCCAGCTTGGGCGTGGCCGAGCTGCCGTAGGTGTCGTAGTGGTCGACGCGCGCCGCGGCGTCGAGTTCAAGTGCCTTGGTGATGGGTGCGACGGCCTCCACGTAGGCCGCGGAGATGTTCTGCTTGCCCACTGCGAAGGCGTAGATGTTGCTGGCCTGGGCGCCGGCGGCGAAGGCATCGGGGAACTGCTCGGTCAGCGAGCGGCGGTTGAACTCCACCCCCAGGCCCACCGACAGGTCGCCACCATCCAGCCGGGCCACCGCGCGGCTGCCGCGCAGTTTCACGAAATCGAGCTCGTTGGTGGAGGTGGACTGCCCCTGGGGCGTCAGCGCAGCGATGGCCGCAGCGGTGTTGTTGCCGCCGAGCACGTAGCGGCCCGCATTCAGCGCCGACTGCAGGGCCGGCAGGCTGATGAAGTTGTCCATCGTCAGCTGGGTTTCCACGCGCGTATGGCCTGCGGCTGCCATCACGTCCCAGCCTTGCCAGCTGCCGTTGATCTCGGCCACCAGGCGCAGCGAGCGGGTGCTGGTCCTGGAGCGCTGCGCGCCGATGTCGTCGAAGGTGTTGTCCACCGGCTGGCCGGTGGCGGGATCGATCACGTTGGTGCCGTTCAGCGTGGTGGGCTGCGGCTGCGGGTGGCTGGGGCCGAAGACGAAGGTGGTGATGCCGCCGCTGGGCGACACCGTGTTCTGCAGTCCGACCTGGCTGGCCTCGCTGCCCAGCACCGAGGCCGAGAGGTCCAGCGTCCAGCCGCTGCCCAGCTCCGTGCCCAGCTTGCCCAGCAGGCTGTAGGTTCGGGTCTTGGGCGCCACCTGGAGTTCTGCGTTGGGCGTCAGGCCCAGGTCTTCACCGCCGTAGGCCGTCCAGTCGGAGCCGGCCAGCCCGGGCCGCTGGCTCAGCAGGATGGGCTGCTGCTGGCCGAAGCTCACCGCCACGTAGCCTGCCGTGCCGCCGTCGGCAGCATCGCCGAAGCCGCGGATGCCCGAGACCTTCAGGCTGCGCCCGTCGCGCTGCCCCGACAGGCCCGCATCCAGGTGCAGCGTCGTGCCGGCATGGCTCTTCTTCAGGATGACGTTGACCACCCCGGCCATGGCGTCCGAGCCATACACCGCCGAAGCGCCGTCCTTGAGCACCTCGACCCGCTCCACGGCGTCGACCGGGATGGACGAGATATCGACGAAATCGCGCTGGCCGTCGTCGGGCAGCGGGTAGCTGGCCATGCGGTGGCCGTCGATGAGCACGAGCGTGGCGCCCACCGTCAGCCCCCGCAGCGACACGCCGCTGCCGCCAGCGCCGAAGGCCCCGGGCGTGGCTTGGCCCAGGGAGCCCATGTTGTTGGCGGTGATGTTGTGCAGCACGTCAGCCAGCGTGGTGTAGCCCGAGCGCGCGATGTCGGCTGCGCTCAGGCTGAGCACAGGGCTGGGCGTCTCGGCATCGGTGCGGCGGATGTTCGAGCCGGTGACCACCACGCGCTCGGTCGCACCAGCGGCAGGGGCCGTCTGTGCATGCACACCAGCGGCCGTCAGGGCCAGCAGGATGGCGGCGACCAGGGGGTGGTGGGCACAAGGCGGCACGCGGCGGTGCAGCGGCGGATGGGCAAGACGCATGAAGACGGCTCCGGTCAAGATGAGGTTGCTGATGCACGCGGCAGGCCAGGCGCCGCGCGGCATCCAGATGCGGGACAGAAATATTCTGATCGGTGGGCTCTCAAAGCAACAAGGGTGCCGGCACGCCGCGCGCGCAGTGCGTCGCATCGCCGCATCGTCTGCCCGCCGGGCCGACCGGTCCTCGCGGCAGAATGCCTCACAGGACCGGGCACCCCGCCCCGGCTCCATCCCCTTCAAGGACACGCAGCAACCCCATGGAAACCCAATTCTTCGATGCCGGCGACGTGCTGTTGCAGTCGGGCAGGACCAGCCGCGGCACCCGCCTGGCCTACCAGACCTACGGCACGCTGAACGCCGACAAGTCCAACGCCATCATCTGGATGACGCCCTTCGGCGCGCACCACACCGACATCGAGTGGATGGTGGGCCCCGGCCGGGCGCTGGACCCGGGCCGCTGGTTCATCATCATCCCCAATCTGTTCGGCAACGGCCTGTCGTCGTCCCCCAGCAATGCGGTGATGCCCGCCAACGGCAGCCGCTGGCCTCGCTTCACGATCGCCGACAACGTGCGCGTCCAGCGCCGCCTGCTCACCGAAGTCTTCGGCATCGAGCGCGTGGCTCTGGCCGGCGGCTTTTCGATGGGCGGGCTGCAGGCCTACCACTGGGCCGCGCTGTACCCCGCGGCGGTGCAGCGCCTGGCCGTGCTGTGCGGCGCGGCCAGAACCTCGCCCCACAACAAGGTCTTCCTCGAAGGCGTGCGGGCCACCCTGACCGCCGACAGCCACTACCAGGACGGCCACTTCACGGGCTTCCCCGAACGCGGCCTGCGCGCCGTGGGCCGGGTGTACGCGGGCTGGGCGCTCTCGCAGACCTTCTACCGCGACGAGCTCTGGCGCACGATGGGCTTCAGCTCGGTCGAGGACTACCTCGTCACCTCGTGGGAAGGCAGCATGCTCAAGCGCGACCCCGACAACATCCTGGCCCACCTCTGGGCCTGGGAACACGCCGACATCAGCGCCAATGAGCTCTACGGGGGCAGCTTCGACCAGGCGCTGCAGGCCATCGCGGCCCGCGCCATCATCATGCCCGGTGCCACCGACCTGTACTTCCAGGTGGAGGACAACCGCCGCGAGGTGGCCCGCATGCGCCATGCTGAACTGCGGGTGATTCCTTCCGACTGGGGCCACCGCGCCGGGAATCCGATGAGCTCGGCCGAAGACACCCGCTTCATCGACACTGCCCTCACAGAGTTGTTGTCAAGCCCGATCTGAGCAATTTCTCAGAATAGGAGTACTCGCCTCAAGTCTTTCACCGACCGGCCGAAACCACAGAACACGCAGATCGTTCAGCGTTTGTTCAATCGGAAGACGGGTTTGTGATGGACAAGATCTCGGCGAGCATCCCGAGCTTTGCAAATGCCGACAGCGCCGGTCCTGCAGCACCGAAGGCCGTAGACGCGTCATCCGGCGGCTGGTGGGCGCAGTGGCTGCCGCGATGGATGGGCGGCGGCACCCGCAGCGCCAGCGCGCGAAGCACGGCGGAGGAGGCCGTGGCCGAGCGCCTGGGCGAGGCTGCGCGCTTGTGGACGGCCCATATCGGCATGGCGCAAGCGCAGATGCAGGCCGCCACGGCCGAGCTGATCGGGGGCTTCAAGGGGATCCTGGGCGAGCTGGATGCCGCCCTGTCGCTGAATGACGGCGATGCAGGCCCCGCCAGCCGGCAACTGGACAGCCGAGCCGCGGTGCTGCAAAGCTGCGAAGAGCGGCTGAGCCAACTGATCGAACACTTCCGAAACTTCGTGGCTTCGCGCGACGAGGTCCTGGGCTCGGTGCGGGCCCTGGACGGCGCCACGGCCAGCCTGCGCGAGATGGCCGAAGACGTGGCCAAGATCGCACGGCAGACCAACTTGCTGTCCCTCAATGCGGCCATCGAAGCCGCCCGCGCCGGTGAAAGCGGCCGCGGCTTCGCCGTGGTCGCCGCCGAGGTGCGCCGGCTGTCCACCGAGTCGGGCGACACCGGCAAGCGCATCGGCGACCAGGTGCAGGACTTCAGCGGCCGCATGCACGAAGCCCTGGGCCAGGCCGCTCGCAACGCCAAGGCGGATGCCGGCGTGATCCAGACCTGCGAGCAGACGATCCAGCAGGTGGTGGGCGAGGTCGACTGCGCCGTGACCGGCCTGAACGAGCGCGCCACCGAGCTCGCCAGCCGCGGCGAAGCCGTGCGGCTGCAGGTCCAGAACCTGCTGATCGCCTTCCAGTTCCAGGACCGCGTGCAGCAGATCCTGGACCAGGTGGGCGGGTCCATCGCGAAGGGCGTGGAGCGGCTGCAGGCCGCGTTGGCCAGCGGTCAGGCGCCTTCGGCCGCCGAGTGGCAGGCCCTGCTCGGCGCAGGCTACACCACGCACGAGCAACGCGCCATCGCCGGCGCCTCACCCAA
>CAIJPE010000050.1 GCA_903822435.1 uncultured beta proteobacterium
GCCGTGATGGACAGCCTGGGCCTGGACCCGGCCAAGGTCAACCCGATGGGCGGCGCCATCGCCCTGGGCCACCCGCTCGGGGCCACCGGGGCCATCCGCGCGGCCACGGTGGTGCACGCGCTGCATCGGCACAACCTGCGCTACGGCATGGTCACCATGTGCGTGGGCATGGGCCAGGGCGCCGCTGGCATCATCGAGCGATTGTGAAACTTCCACGAGCACATCGGAGCACCCCATGAGCATCAAGACCGCCACCCTCAACGGTGTGGCCACCATCGAAATCGCCCGGCCCGAGAAGAAGAACGCGTTGACCGTGGCCATGTACCAGGCCATGACCGATGCGCTGATCGCGGCCAAGGCCGACGGCGCCGTGCGGGCGGTGCTGATCACCGGGCAGCCGGGCGTGTTCACCTCGGGCAACGACATCGAGGACTTCATGAGCCGCCCGCCGGGGCAGGGCAGCGACTCGATGGATTCGCCGGTCTTCCGCTTCATGCGCGCCCTGCTGGAGTGCGACAAGCCGGTGGTGGCCGCTGTCACGGGTGCTGCCATCGGCATCGGCACCACGATGCTGCTGCATTGCGACTTCGTGTACGTCAGTGACGAAGCCCGGCTGGCCATGCCCTTCGTGGCGCTGGGCCTGGTGCCCGAGTTCGCCTCCAGCCTGGTGGTGCCGCAGTTGATGGGCCACCGCCGCGCTGCCGAGAAGCTGCTGCTGGGCGACCCCTTCACCCCCGAGCAAGCGGTGGAATGCGGTATCGCCAACGCCGTGCTGCCGGCCGGCGAGGTGGTCAACCACGCCCGCCGCGTGGCCGAGCGTTTCAATGGCCTCCCCCCGGGTGCGGTGCGCGAGGCCAAGCAGCTCTTGCGCGGTCCGCAAGCCGATGCCATCCTTGCAACCATCCGTGCCGAGGGCGAGATCTTCGGCCGGCGCTTGCGCAGCCCGGAAGCCATGGAGGCTTTCCAGGCCTTCTTCCAGAAGCGCAAACCCGATTTCAGCCGATTCTGATCCGCCGGGATCGGCTCCGCGATGGTGGCTGATGTCCCTGGCCCTGAAGTTCGTTCTCACCCCCGTGCTGCTCGCGCAGGCGGTGCTGACGCGGCGCCGCATGCCGCGCCTGCCCGAGGCCCAGGGCCCGCGGTCTGGCGAGGTGGGCGAAGGGCCGCCGCTGCGGCTGCTGATCACCGGTGACTCCTCGGCCGCCGGGGTGGGGGTGGTGCACCAGCGCCAGGCCCTGGCCGGCCAGCTCAGCGATCGCCTGGCCCAGGCCTGCCCCGCCCGCGTGGCCTGGCGGCTGACGGCGCGCACCGGCCTGAACACGGCGCAGACCCTCGAATTCCTCCGCCGCGAGGTGCCACCGCCGGCCGACCTGGCGGTGGTGGTCACCGGCGTGAACGACGTGATCGACCAGGTGCCCGCCCACCGCGCCGTGTCCGCCCGCGAGGCCCTGGCCAACCACCTGCGCCAGGCCCAGGGCGTGCAGCACGTGGTGTTTGCGCCGCTGCCGCCCATCCATCACCTGCCGGGCGTGCCGCAGCCGCTGCGCTGGGTTTCGGGCACCGATGCCCGCCGCCACAACGCCGCGCTGCGCCGTTGGGTGGCCACGCGCTCGGACGTGTCCTGCGTTGAAATGGAATTGCAGCTCGACCGCGACGTGATGGCGGTGGATGGCTTCCACCCGGGCGAAACGCTCTATCGCTACTGCGCCTCGGTCATCGCCGAGCACATCGCCACGGCCGTGTGGCAGCGCCTTCAGGCCGAGGGCACGGGCCGCGGCTGACCCTGGTCGTCGATGGCGACGTAGGTCAGGTCCGCCTCGGTCACCTTGACCACCTGCAATTGCGCCGGGTTGCGCTCGGCATACACCTCCACCCGCACGCTGATGCTGGTGCGGCCGATGCGGGTGATGCGGGCATAGAAGCTCAGCAGGTCGCCCAGGCTGACCGGCTGCTTGAAGACGAATTCCTTGACGGCCACGGTGGCGATGCGGCCCCGCGCCAGGCGCGAGGGCAGCACGGCACCGGCCAGGTCGACCTGGGCCATGATCCAGCCACCGAAAATGTCGCCGTTGGCATTGACATCGGCCGGCAGCGGCATGACGCGCAACACGAGCTGGGCGCCGTCGGCCAGCACGGCGGGGGCCATGGCCGGCTGCTGCAGCGGTGAGGGGGGCGTGTCCATCGGTCGGTCCTCGTGCCAAGCAAGCCGTGGGTGGCGGGGCGACAATCACCCCGCCGCAAACGCCCACTTTAGCCCCTGCACGGGCTGGCAATCGGGCGCACCAGCCCCAACTGTCGATTTCAAGGATCCCCGCACCCCATGCAAAGGCACGCCGCCGCACTCTCCACCCCCACCCCCGCCGCCATGGCGCCCGGGGCCGCTGCGCCACGGTCCGACTGGGGCACGCTGGCCAAGCTGTTGCCCTATCTGTGGCGCTACCGCTGGCGCGTGGGCGTGGCCCTGGGCTTCCTGGTGGCGGCCAAGGTGGCCAACGTGGGCGTGCCGGTGCTGCTCAAGTCGCTGGTGGACGCGCTGTCGATCAAGCCGGGCGACCCCACCGCGCTGCTGGTGGTGCCGGCCGGCCTCGTGGTGGCCTACGGTGGCCTGCGGCTGTCGACCTCGCTGTTCACCGAGCTGCGCGAACTGATCTTCGCCAAGGCCACCGAAGGCACCTCGCGAAGCATCAGCCTGGAGGTGTTCCGCCACCTGCACGCCCTCTCGCTGCGCTTCCACCTGGAGCGCCAGACCGGCGGCATGACGCGCGACATCGAGCGCGGCACGCGCGCCGTGCATTCGCTCATCTCGTACTCGCTCTACAGCATCGTGCCGACGCTGATCGAGGTGACGCTGGTACTCGGCCTGCTGGCCATCAAGTTCGACGCGTGGTTCGCCTGGATCACCATCGCGGCTCTGGTGGTCTACATCAGCTTCACCATCAGCGTGACCGAGTGGCGCACGCAGTTCCGCAAGCAGATGAACGAGATGGATTCGACGGCCCACTCGCGGGCCATCGATTCGCTGCTGAACTACGAGACGGTGAAGTACTTCAACAACGAAGACTTCGAAGCCCGCCGCTACGACGAGAACCTCGAGCGCCTGCGCAAGGCCGCCCTGAAGAGCCAGAGCACGCTCAGCCTGCTCAATACGGGGCAGCAGCTGATCATTGCCACCGCCCTGGTGGCCATCCTGTGGCGCGCCACCCTGGGCGTGGCCGAAGGCCGGCTGACGCTGGGCGACCTCGTGATGATCAACGCCTTCATGCTCCAGCTGTACATCCCGTTGAACTTCCTGGGCGTGATCTACCGTGAGATCAAGCAGGCACTGACCGACCTGGACAAGATGTTCAGCCTGCTGGAGCGCAACCGCGAGATCGACGACGTGCCAAGCGCGCAGCCGCTGAAGGTGACAGCCGGCCACGTGCGCTTCGACCGCGTGAGCTTTGCCTACGACCCCAGCCGCCCGATCCTGCACGAGGTGAGCTTCGAGATCCCTCCGGGCAAGACGGTGGCGGTGGTCGGGCCCTCGGGCGCGGGCAAGAGCACGCTGGCGCGGCTGCTCTACCGCTTCTACGACATCCAGTCCGGCGCCATCAGCATCGACGGGCAGGAGCTGCGCTCGGTCACGCAGTCCAGCCTGCGGGCGGCCATCGGCATCGTGCCGCAGGACACGGTGCTGTTCAATGACACGGTGGAATACAACATCGCCTACGGCCGCCCCGGTGCCAGCCACGATGAAGTGGTGGCCGCGGCCAGCGCCGCGCACATCCACGCCTTCATCGCCGCCACGCCCAAGGGCTACGGGACCATGGTGGGCGAGCGCGGCCTGAAGCTCAGCGGTGGCGAGAAGCAGCGCGTGGCCATCGCCCGCACCCTGCTCAAGAACCCGCCGGTGCTGATCTTCGACGAAGCCACCTCGGCGCTGGATTCGGCCAACGAGCGCGCGATACAGGCCGAGCTCAAGAGCGTGTCGCAGGGCAAGACGGCCCTGGTCATCGCCCACCGGCTCAGCACCGTGGTGGATGCGCACGAAATCGTGGTGCTGGAAGGCGGGCGGGTGGTCGAACGCGGCCCCCACGCCGATTTGCTGGCCCGGGGCGGGCGCTACGCCGAGATGTGGCGCCTGCAGCAGAGCGGCGAGGCCTGAGGCCACGCTCGATCGCTCGCCGGGCGGCGCCTCAGCGGCGCTCCAACACCAGCCGCGTGGCCAGGCGCCGTTCGGGCGCCGGCAGCCGGCCGATCTCGGCCATCAGCGCCAGTGCGCGGTCGCAGTCGCGCGGCGACCCCGCGCCGGCCGGCCGCGCCACGCCCGCCAGCAGCGCCGGGGCCCGGTCGCCCATGCGACGCCGCAGCACCTCCAGTTCGATGGCCGTGGGCGGCCGGTGGGCGACATCGCGCGGGGGTTCTGCCGCGGCATCGGCCAGCCACGCGGCCTCGCGCGTGACCAGTTCGCGCGGGAGTCCCCGCCGCACGGCGGCGTCGCCGGCCAGCACCTTCCGGCAGGCGGCCGCGCCATGGCCCTGCGTGGCCGCCAGTTGGGCGGCCAGCAACTGCCTGTACTGCTCGCGGATGTCCGGGCCGGCGTTGGCCAGCAACTGGGGCAGCAGGGCTTCGACCACGCGTTGGCCCTCGGCCAGGGCGTCGGCGTCGGTCGCGCCGGCCACGCGAGCCGCCTGCGTGCGTGCTGCGGCCTGCGCGATGGTGCCTGGGAACCGCTTGTCCAGCGCCTGCCAGGTGTCGTTGGTCTCCAGCGCGTCGACGAGGTCGCCGGGCTGCGACTGGGCCAGCAGGGGCAGG
Organism: uncultured beta proteobacterium; assembly: GCA_903822435.1. Lineage (GTDB taxonomy): Bacteria > Pseudomonadota > Gammaproteobacteria > Burkholderiales > Burkholderiaceae_C > Rubrivivax. Next base: position 4,795 of record CAIJPE010000050.1, read on the forward strand.
TCGATGTCCAGCGTGCCAGAGGGCAGGCGCACCAGGCCGCTGTCGGTGAGCTCGGCCTGGCCCGGGTACCACATGCGCCACGCGGGCGTGCGGGCTGCCCTGTCGACGAATACCTCGGGCAGGCCGGCACGCCGGTACATGGCCGACAGCTCGTGGTTGGCCATCTGGTCGAGCACGGGGTTGAAGGTGCCGGTGGAAGCACGGTGGAAGCCCAGACGTCCGTCGGCCATCAGCTGGCGGCTGGATCCCGCCAGAAAGATCAGCGTGCAGGCGCTCTCGCAGGGGCCCGTGGCCCGGGTGCGCCAGCCATGGTCATGCACGATCTGGGCAATGCGGTCGGCTTCGAACATTCGACCGCCTGGGGACTGTATCTCCAGCACGCGCACTTGCGGGGCGGATGCGGCCAGCGCCCGCATGCGGGCGGCGTCCCCCATGCCCACGGTGCCGCTGAGTTTCAGGCGCCGCCCATCGGGGGACAGGGCCATCTCCAGCCGGCCCAGGGGGTCGATGCCGCGGGCCATCTGAACCAGTTCTCCCACCCGCGGGCCGAAGTTGATGGCAGCCGAGGCCGCGGTGCCCAGCAGGCCCAGGCCCACCACCACCCGGGCCAGGATGGCCCACAGGCCCGCGCCCCCGCGATCGTGGTGGTGCCCCGCCGAGCGCCAGGTACCCACCCCGCACCAGACGTCCAGCGCGATCATCAGGGGCCAGCCCACCAGCACGGCCACGCTGCCGGCCTGGAGTTGATCGCCACGCAAGCTGATCCAGGCCATCAGGCCGCCCACCAGCGTGCCCAGCGGTACCGGCAGCAGCACGTTGTTGAGCCAGAAGCTCACCGGCAGCGACAACTCGCCGCGCCAGTGCCGGCCGGCCCAGCCGGTCAGGCGACGGAGCAGCCCGACTCGCGGCCCCGCCAGGGGCCGCTGCACGACGGCGTCGCCGTCCGTGAAGATGCGCGCACCACCTTCGGTCGAATCGAAGCCACGGCCGGCCCGGGCGTTTCTTGGTGTCGCCTCACCGCTCATAGGCCCGCCCCCTTTGCACTGCTTCGGCCGGGCCGAAGACTACTGCAAGCCGGGCCCTCGGGCCTGCAATCCGAACCGGGTGGGAGGGAACGTGACTGGCTTCACCCGCTGCGGCGGGGAACCCCGGCACGGTGGTCAAGCACTCGTCCACGTGATCCCGATCGGCTCTCGGCGGCCCCTGGCGTGTCGAGAACCGCACCCGCCAGGATCGAGGAGCGCCCTGGCCGATACACTGGCCGGCGTGGACACCAAGTGGCTGGAGGACTTCGCAAGTCTGGCCGAGACGCGCAGCTTCTCGCGCTCGGCGCAGTTGCGGCACGTCACGCAGCCGGCGTTCTCCAGGCGCATCCAGGCACTGGAGGCCTGGGCCGGCACCGACCTGGTCGACCGCTCGTCTTATCCCACCCGGCTCACGCCTGCCGGCGAGACCTTTCTCGGCCAGGCGCTGGAGGTGTTGGACGCCTTGCAGGCCACACGCAACATGATGCGCAGCCACCAGCCGGCCGGCCAGGACATGATCGAGTTCGCGGTGCCGCACACGCTGGCCTTCACCTTCTTCCCGCACTGGCTGATGGATCTGCGACCGGCCTTCGGCGCGGTCAAGAGCCGCCTGACCGCGCTGAACGTGCACGACGCCGTGCTGCGCCTGACCGAGGGCGGCTGCGACCTGTTGATTGCCTACCACCATACCTCGCAGCCCTTGCAGCTCAGTGCCGAGCGCTACGAGATGCTGAGCCTGGGCACCGAGACCCTGGCGCCCTATGCCAAGGCCGGGCCGGATGGCCAGCCGTTGTTCCGGCTGCCCGGCCGCCCGGGCGACCGGGTGCCCTTCCTGAGCTTCGCCTCGGGGGCCTACATGGGCCGGTTGGTGGATGCCATCCTCAAGCTTGCGGGCGAGCCCCTGCACATGGAGCCCATCTACGAGACCGACATGGCCGAGGGCCTGAAGGCCATGGCCCTGGAGGGCCATGGCGTGGCCTTCCTGCCGCACAGCTCCGTGCGCAAGGAACTCAAGGCACGCCGGCTGGTGGCGGCGGCGCCGGCCCACACCCTGTCGCTGACGATGGAGATCCGCATCTACCGTGAGCGGCCGCAGGCGGCTCGGCACGTCAAGCCTGCGGTGCAGTCGCTTTGGGAATTCCTCGGTCATCCGGACTAACCCTTGGCTTCGGGTGTGTTCCGGGCTGCTGCCCCCTGGTGTGGCCCGGGGCTTGCATAGTGATGGGCGACCGGGCGCGGGCTTTCTCCGGGGTGGGACCCACCCCGGGCTTCCTAGAATGCACCCCTTTCATCAACTGCTCAGCACGGGAGCTTCCTGGCCCGGCTGAACGAAGGAACGACGACATGACGAAGACCTGGATTGCGGCCGCGCTGTCTGCCGCCCTGACGGCCGCCCTGGCCACGGGCACCGCCCACGCCGCCGATACGCTCACCAAGATCAAGGAAACCGGCTCGGCCGTCATGGGCGTGCGCGAATCGTCCGGCGCCTTGTCCTACACCCTGGGCGACGGCAAGTTCGCGGGCTTCCACGTCGAGATCTGCGAGAAGGTGCTGGCCGATGTGCAGAAGAAGCTCGGCCTGGCCAAGCTGGACGTCAAGTACCAGCCCGTCACCTCGCAAAACCGGATTCCGCTGGTGCAGAACGGCACCGTCGACATCGAATGCGGCAGCACCACCAACAACGCGGCGCGCCAGAAGGACGTGAGCTTTGCCGTCACCACCTACGTGGAAGAAGTGCGCATTGCCGTGAAAGCCAACTCGGGCATCACCAGCATCGCCCAGCTCAATGGCCGCAACGTGGCCACCACCACCGGGACCACCTCGGTCCAGCTGTTGCGCAAGCATGAGCGTGCCGCCGGCGTCGACTTCAAGGAGGTCTTCGGCAAAGACCACGCCGACAGCTTCCTGCTGCTGGAAACCGGCCGCGCCGACGCCTTCGTGATGGATGGCCAGATCTTGGCCGGCAACATCGCCAAGAGCAAGAACCCGGCGGACTACAAGATCGTCGGCGAGGTGCTGTCGGTCGAGCCGATCGCCATCATGATCCGCAAGGACGACCCGGCCTTCAAGAAGGTGGTCGACGACAGCATCATCGCCATGATGAAGTCGGGCGAGATCGCCAAGCTCTACGACAAGTGGTTCGTCCAGCCCATTCCGCCGGCCAACACCAAGGTCGGACTGCCCGCCAGCGAGGCCACCAAGAACGCCTGGGCCCATCCGAACGACAAGCCGGTGGAAGACTACATGAAGAAGTGATCGGCGCGCGGCAACGGAGAGGCTGAGCGTGGCGTTCGACTTCGGGGTCCTTTGCAAGGAAACCACCAGCGGTGACGTCATCGCGGGCTGTTTCGGTCATGGCGGCGACTTCACCTACCTGAACTGGATCTTCCGGGCCTGGGGGTGGACGCTGCTGGTGGCCTTGCTGGCCCTGGTGGTAGCGCTGGTGCTGGGATCGTTGGTGGGCATCATCCGCACGGCGCCCAACCGCTGGCTGGCGTTCGCCGGTGAAGCCTGGACGGAGATCTTCCGCAACAACCCGCTCATCGTCCAGATCTTCATCTGGTACCACGTCCTGCCGGCCATCTTCCTGCCGCTGCGCGGCGTGCCGAGCTACGTGCTGGTGGTCTTCGCGCTGGGCTGCTTCACCTCGGCGCGCATTGGCGAGCAGGTCAAGGCCGGCATCAACACGCTTTCGCGCGGGCAACGCTATGCCGGCCTGGCCCTGGGCCTGACCCTGCCGCAGACCTACCGTTACGTGCTGCTGCCGATGGCCTTCCGCATCATCGTGCCGCCGCTGACCAGCGAGTCGATGAACATCATCAAGAACTCGTCGGTGGCCTTTGCCGTGAGCATCACCGAGCTCACCTTCTTCGCCCAGCAATCGGCCGAAGAAACCTCGCAGCCCATCCTCATGTATGGCGCGGCCACGCTGCTGTACTTCATCTCGGCCTTTGCGATCAACCGCATCGCCAAGGTCATCGAAGGCCGCGTGCAGGTGCCCGGCATGATCGGCGGCGCCAAGTGATCGGCGCGCTCGACTTCAGCTTCTTCACCTGGGCCGTGGTCCAGAGCTTCGTGCTCAAGGGCCTGACCTTCTCGGTGCTGCTGACCGTGGTGGCCATGGTGGGCGGCATCGTGCTGGGCACGGTGCTGGCGCTCATGCGGCTGTCGGGCAAGGCCTGGTTCGTCACGCCGGCGGCGGCCTACGTCAACACGATGCGCAGCATCCCGCTGGTGATGGTGATCCTGTGGTTCTTCCTGCTGATTCCGCTGCTCATCGGGCGCTCCATCGGCACCGAGCTCTCGGCCGGCATCACCTTCACGCTCTTCGAGGCCGCCTACTACAGCGAGATCATGCGGGCCGGTATCCAGAGCGTGCCGCGCGGGCAGGTGCATGCCGGTTACGCGGTGGGCATGACCTATTCGCAGACCATGCAGCTGGTGGTGCTGCCGCAGGCCTTCCGCAACATGCTGCCGGTGCTGCTCACGCAGACGATCATCCTCTTCCAGGACACCTCGCTGGTGTATGCCATCGGCGCGTACGACCTGCTCAAGGGTTTCGAGATTGCGGGAAAGAACTACAACCGCCCGGTGGAAACCTACCTCGTGGCGGCCGTCGTCTATTTCGTGATCTGCTTCAGCCTGTCGATGCTCGTGCGCCGGCTGCAGAAGAAGATCGCCATCATCCGTTGAGGAACCTGCTGTGATCGATATCCAACATATCAGCAAGTGGTACGGCAGTTTCCAAGTGTTGACCGACTGCACCACTTCGATCAAGAAGGGTGAAGTGGTCGTCGTGTGCGGGCCCTCGGGTTCGGGCAAGAGCACGCTGATCAAGACCGTGAACGCGCTGGAGCCGTTCCAGAAGGGCGACATCGTGGTCGATGGCATCAGCATCTCCGACCCCAAGACCGACCTGCCCAAGCTGCGCGCCCGGGTGGGCATGGTGTTCCAGCACTTCGAGCTCTTCCCGCACCTGTCGGTGACCGAAAACCTCACACTGGCGCAGATCAAGGTGCTGGGCCGCAACAAGGAAGATTCGCTGGCCCGCGGCCTGAAGATGCTCGACCGCGTGGGCCTGATGGTGCACAAGGACAAGTTCCCGGGGCAGCTCTCGGGCGGCCAGCAGCAGCGCGTGGCCATTGCCCGTGCGCTGAGCATGGACCCGATCGTGATGCTCTTCGACGAGCCCACCAGCGCCCTCGACCCCGAGATGGTGGGCGAGGTGCTGGACGTGATGGTGCAGCTGGCCAACGAAGGCATGACCATGATGTGCGTCACGCACGAGATGGGCTTTGCGCGCAAGGTCAGCCACCGGGTCATCTTCATGGACGCCGGCAAGATCGTCGAGGATTGCAGCAAGGACGCCTTCTTCGGCGACCCTGACGCGCGCTCGCCGAGGGCCAAGGACTTCCTGTCCAAGATCCTGCAGCACTAGGCGCGCCCGCCCCGGCCACGGGGACTGCGTGGCGGGTGCGAGAATCCGCGGATGGTTGACACGCTGCGCATCACACGCCCCGACGACTGGCATTTGCACCTGCGCGACGGTGCCGCCCTGGCGGCCGTGCTGCCCTATACGGCCCGTCAATTCGCCCGCGCCATCGTCATGCCCAACCTGCGGCCGCCGGTAACCACCGCCGAGCAGGCGCTGGCCTACCGGCAGCGCATCGAGGCCGCCTTGCCCCAGGGCCTGGCCTTCCAGCCGCTGATGACGCTGTACCTGACCGACAACACGCCGCCCGATGAGATCCGCCGTGCCAAGGCGGCAGGGGTGGTGGCCCTGAAGCTCTACCCTGCGGGCGCCACGACCAACAGCGACGCCGGCGTGACGGACCTGAGCAAGACCTACCCCACGCTGGAGGCGATGCAGCGCGAAGGCCTGCTCCTGCTGGTGCACGGTGAGGTCACCGACCCGGACGTGGACATCTTCGACCGCGAAGCCGTCTTCATCGACCGCGTGATGCAGCCGCTGCGCCGTGACTTCCCCGACCTGAAGGTGGTGTTCGAGCACATCACCACCGCGGACGCCGCGCAGTACGTGGCCCAGAGCAACGGCCCGACCGCCGCCACGCTGACCGCCCATCACCTGCTGTACAACCGCAACGCGCTGTTCACGGGCGGGATGCGGCCCCACTACTACTGCCTGCCGGTGCTCAAGAAAGAGCGCCACCGCGTGGCCCTGCTGCAAGCGGCCACCTCGGGCAGCTCGAAATTCTTCCTGGGCACCGACAGCGCGCCCCACGCGGCCGCGCTGAAGGAGCAGTCGGTATGCGGCGCGGGTTGCTACACCGCCCCGGCCGCGCTGGAGCTCTACGCCGAAGCCTTCGAGGCTGCCGGTGCACTCGACAAGCTGGAAGGCTTTGCCAGCTTCCACGGCGCCGATTTCTACGGCCTGCCGCGCAACACCGGCACCGTCACGCTCGTGCGGCAGCCCTGGACGCTGCCCGAGACCCTGCCCTTTGGCGATGCCCTCATCAAGCCCCTTCGGGCCGGTGAAACCCTGAACTGGAAACTCTCATGAGTTCTGACCGCGTGATGTTCCTGATCGACGCCGACAACGTGTCGGTCGACGTGATGGAACAGGGCCTGCGCCTGCTGCTCAACCAGCACGGAGCGGTGCACGTGCGCCGCGCCTACTGCACGGCCGAGAGCGCCGTGGCCAACCAGGCCTTCTTCAAACGCATGGGCATCAAGCCGATGGTCAATCTGGCGGCCGGCAAGAACAGCACCGACATCGCCATGGCCGTGGACGCCATCGACCTGGTGCTGGCCGAACGGCCCGACGTCGTGGTGATCGCATCGTCCGATTCCGACTTCGCGCCACTGGTGCACCGCCTGCGCGAAAAGGGCTGCGTGGTGCGGGGCATCGGGCAGCAAGGCAAGACCGGCGACGAGACGCAAGAGGTCTACGACGACTACACGGTGCTGGAGCACCGCAAGGCCGCGCCGCGGGCCGACGCGCCGGCCCGTCCGGCGCGCAAGACGGCCGCGCGCAAGACGGCTGCCACCAAGGCACCCGCCGCCCGCAAGGCGCCGGCCGCGCGCAAGGCGGCGGCTGTAAAGGCCGACGCCGGCGAAGCCGCACCGGCCAAGCCGGCCCGCAAGACGCCCGCCCGCAAGCGCGCTGCCGCCACGGTGGCGGCCGAGCCGCAGGCCGCGGCCCTGCCCGTGGCCGCCCCGGAGGCGCCGCCGCCGGTCGTCGAGAGCCCCGAGCTCCCGCAGGCCGTGCCGGTGTCGCCGCCCGCCCGCAGCGCGCGCGGTGGCCGTGGCGAGCCGCGCGGGGAATCCCGCGACGAACCCCGCAACCAGCGCCCCCGCGCCGCGCCGCTGCAGGCCGTGCTGGAGTGCCTGCCCGAACTCGCCGCGGGGCAGGGCCTGGCCCTGAACGTGGCCGTACAGCGCCTGCGCGAGGCGCAGTTGCTGGGCAAGAACAGTTCGTCGCTGAAGCTCTTCTCGCAGTTGTCCGACCGTTTCGAGCTGGTGCCTGCCGGCAAGCCTTCGCAGGTGCGCTGGCGCGGCTGAGCCGGGCTGACTTCGCGGCGTGCGGCCTTTCACGGCCCCAGGCCGCGTAAGGCTGCTTGAAAGCCGCCGGGCGAGCCTTACATTCCGCCCTGTGTCGAACCCCGCCGGCCTCGCGGCCGTGCCTGCCATGAAGCGCATCCTGTTGTTCATCGTCACCAACCTGGCCGTGATGCTGGTGCTGGGCATCGCGGCCAGCCTGCTGGGCGTCAACCGCTACCTCACGGCCAACGGCCTGAACCTGGGGCTGCTGCTGGGCTTCGCGGCGATCATGGGCTTCGGCGGCGCGATCATCTCGCTGCTGATGAGCAAGCCCATGGCCAAGTGGAGCACGGGGGCGCAGGTCATCAACGCGTCGGCCGACCCCACCCACCGCTGGATCGTCGGTACGGTCGAACGCTTTGCCCAGAAGGCCGGCATCGGCATGCCCGAGGTGGCCCTGTACGAAGGCGAGCCCAATGCCTTTGCCACCGGCGCGTTCAAGAACTCGGCGCTGGTGGCGGTGTCCACCGGGCTGCTGCAGAGCATGACCCGGGATGAAGTCGAGGCCGTCATCGGCCACGAGATCAGCCACGTGGCCAACGGAGACATGGTCACGCTCACGCTGATCCAGGGTGTGATGAACACCTTCGTCGTGTTCCTGTCGCGCGTGATCGGCTACTTCGTGGACAAGGTGATCCTGCGCAACGACCGCGACGGCGTGGGCATCGGTTACATGATCACCACGATCGTGCTGGACATCGTGCTGGGCGTGCTGGCCAGCGTCATCGTGGCCTGGTTCTCGCGCCAGCGCGAATACCGTGCCGACGCCGGCGCCGCCGCACTCATGGGCAACAAGCGGCCCATGATCAACGCCCTGGCCCGCCTGGGCGGCCTGGAACCCAACGACCTGCCCCAGACCGTGCAGGCCATGGGCATCAGCGGCAAGCCCAGCGGCATCATGGCGCTGTTTTCCACGCACCCGCCCATCGAAGACCGCATCCGCGCCTTGCAACAGGCGCAGTGACCGCAACGGCGGGAGAGGTGTTCACTCGCATCGCGGCCGTGGCCGGCCCGCTTCAGCCGCGGAACTGCATGGCGTGAAGCCGGGCGTACAGGCCGCCCGAGGCCAGCAACTCGGCGTGCGTGCCTTGCTCCACCAGGCGGCCGGTGTCCAGGGCCAGCACCCGGTCAGCGTGCTCCACCGTGGACAGCCGGTGCGCGATGACCAGCGTGGTGCGGCCCTGCATCAGGTGGTCCAGCGCGTCCTGCACGGCGCGCTCGGACTCGCTGTCCAGGGCCGAGGTGGCCTCGTCCAGGATCAGCACCGGCGCGTCCTTGGCGATGGCCCGCGCGATGGCCAGCCGCTGGCGCTGCCCGCCCGAGAGCTGATTGCCGTTGTGGCCGATCAGGGTGTCCAGCCCTTGCGGCAGGCCTTCGGCGAAGTTCAGCAGGTGAGCCGCCCGCAGGGCATCGCGCACCTGTTCGCGTGTCATCTCGGCCCCCAGGCTCACGTTGGCCGCCACCGTGTCGTTGAACAGCACCACGTCCTGGCTGACCAAGGCGAACTGCCGGCGCAGGGCCTGCACGTTCCACTCGGCCAGCGGCACGCCGTCCAGGGTGATGCGGCCCTCGCCCGGCTCGATGAAGCGCGGCAGCAGGTTCACCAGCGTCGATTTGCCGGCGCCTGAAGGCCCCACCAGCGCCACCGTCTCGCCGGCCTTCACGCGCAGGCTCAGATGGTCCACGGCGGGCAGGCCGTCTTCGCGGTAGCGCAGGCTGACGTCCTCGAAGGCGATCTCGCCGCGGGCGCGCCCCCCGTCGTAGCCACCGCTCGCCTCCAGCGGGCTGTTCTCGATCAGGTCCACCCCGCGCTCCACGGCGGCCAGGCCCCGGGTGAGCGGGGCCATCACGTCCGACAGGTGCTTGACCGGGGCGATCAGCTGCAGCATGGCCATCACGAAAGCCACGAAGCCGCCCACCGTGGCCCCGCCCGAGTTGCTCTGCCACAGGGCTACCATGATCATGGCCGACAGCGCCACCGAGGCCAGCATCTGCGTGACCGGTGTCATCGAGGCGCCCGCGACCACCGCCTTCAGCATCAGCCGGCGCACCAGGTCGGCACGCCCCATGAAGCGCCGGGACTGCGGCTCTTCGGCCCCGTGCAGCCGCACGATGCGCCAGGCCAGCATGTTCTCCTCGACCACATAGGCCAGTTCATCGGTGGCCTTCTGGCCTTCGATGGTCAGCCGGTGCAGGCGCCGTCCGATGGTGCGCATCACCAGGCCCACGGCCGGGAAAAGGAAGCCCACGAAAAGTGTCAGCTGCCAGTTCTGATAAAGCAGGTAGGCGAGCAGGGCCACCAGCACCAGGGTGTCGCGCACGAGCGTCTGCAGCGAATTCACCAGCGTGCTCACGCCGCCCTGGGCTTCGTAGACCAGGGTATTGGTCATGCCGCTGGCCGTCTGCTGGCCGAAGAGCGTGGGCGCGCTTTCCAGCAGGCGCTTGAACATGGCCTGGCGCAGCACCAGCACGGCGCGGTTGGCCGTCCAGGCCAGGCCGTATTGGGCAATGAAGCCCGAGATGCTGCGCAGCGCGAACAGGCCGATGATCGCCGCCGGCACCATCCACAACGGCAGCTTGCCGTGGGTGAAGCCCTGGTCGAGCAGCCTGTTCATCAGGGCCGGGATCATCGGCTCGGTCAGGGCGGTGACGGCCGAGCCTGTGAGGGCAGCCACCAGCCCGGCGCGGCTGTTGCGGATGTAGGGCAGCAGACGGGCAAAGCGCTGCAGGAGGGTGGGCATCGACGGTGGGGCGCTGCCACGGCGGGGTGGCAAATCCGGGTGGCGGGTCAGGGATGGGCGGATGGGGCGCCCACGGAGGGCGAGGGATGGGATTATCGGGCTGCGGTGCTGTCTGCCTACAATCCTGCCCATGAAGACATGCCCCCGCTGCCTGCCTTGAGTTCCTTGTTCCGCCGTTTCATCCTTGCCGCAGGCCTGGCCGCCTGTTCATGGGCCGGCCCTGCGGCTGCGCAGTTCCGGGTCGAGATCGCGGGCGTCGGCGCCACGCAGCTGCCGCTGGCGGTGGCAGCCTTCCGCGACGAGGCCGCCTCGGGCGTGAACCTGTCGCAGATCGTACGGGCCGACCTGGAGCGCGGCGGCTTGATCCGCACGCTGACGGCCGACGCCGTGCTGGACGAGCGCTCGGTGGTCAACCTGCCGCAGTGGCGGGGCAAGGGCGCCGACGCGCTCTTGGCCGGCTCGGTTCAGCGCCTGGCCGATGGCCGGTTCGACGTGCGCTACAAGCTCTGGGACACCGTCAAGGGCGACGAGGTGCTGGGCCAGAGCAAGGTGGTGCTGGCCGCCGACCTGCGCCTGGCCGCCCACCGCGTGGCCGATGAAGTGCACGAGAAGCTGACCGGCGAACGCGGTGCCAACGCGACGCGCATCGCCTACGTTCTGCGCACCGGCAAGCGCTTCACGCTGCACGTGACCGACGCCGATGGCGAAGGTGGGCAGGTGGCCCTGGCCAGCCCCGAGCCGATCATCTCGCCGGCCTGGTCGCCCGACGGCAAGCAACTGGCCTACGTCTCTTTCGAGACGCAGAAGGCCGTGGTCTGGGTGCAGGACCTGGGCACCGGGGCGCGGCGCATCGTGGCCAGCTTTCGCGGCTCCAACAGCGCGCCAGCCTGGTCGCCCGACGGGCAGCGCCTGGCCGTCACTCTGTCTCAGGATGGCGTGGCGCAGCTCTACACCCTGCCGGTGTCGGGCGGGCCGCCGGTCCGCCTGACCAGCAGCAATTCCATCGACACCGAGCCGATCTACGCCCCCGACGGCCGCAGCATCTACTTCGTCAGCGACCGCGGCGGCTCGCCGCAGATCTACCGGGTGGCCACCAGCGGCGGCGCGCCCGAGCGCATCACTTTCAGCGGCAACTACAACATCAGCCCGGCGCTGAGCCCCGACGGCAAGCTCATGGCTTACATCACGCGGCAGGGCAATGCGTACAAATTGATGCTGCAGGACCTGGCCAGTGGAACTGCACGGGCCCTGACCGACTCATCAGACGATGAAAGCCCGAGCTTTGCGCCAAATGGCCGCTTGATCGTGTACGCAACGCGGGTGCCCGGCAGCGATGTGTTGATGACCACCACCCTGGATGGCAAGATCAAGACCCGGCTGTTGAGCAGCGGCTCCGACATGCGTGAACCGGCTTGGGGGCCCTACTCGCGCTAGCGGTGTGTCGAACGCGGCGCGCCGGGCTTGGCCGGGCGGGCCTGCAGCCAGCCCGTCCCGCCTTTGTCCCTGCGCCCCGCGGCGCGCCGATACCAGGAGTTACCGATGACCCATCCGACCTGCCTTGCCCCGTCCCGCGCTTCGCTTCGCGCGCCACGCCCGGGCCTGACTGTGCTGTCGCTGACGGCGCTGCTTGCGTTGGTTGCGGGTTGCGCCTCCGAGACCAAGCTGGACGAACCCGGCAAGGGTGCACCGGTGGAGTCACGCCTGACCACGCCGGTGGGCTCGGGCGCAGGCACGACCCCCGCCAACCCCACGCCCACGCCCCAATCGTCGGTGGCGACCGTCGACCTGGCGGGCCAGGCCGGCGCCGCGGGTGGCAGCGCGATGGATGCGGCCCTCAATCAGCGGGTGGTCTACTTCGACTTCGACAGCTTCGTCATCAAGGACGACTACAAGGCCATGCTCGACGCCCACGCCAAGGCGCTGTCCGCGAGCAAGACCAAGCACATGGTGGTCGAAGGCCACACCGACGAGCGCGGTGGCCGCGAATACAACCTGGCGCTGGGCCAGAAGCGCGCCGAGGCCGTGGTGAAGTCGCTCAAGCTCCTGGGCGCTGGCGATAACCAGCTCGAAGCCGTGAGCTTCGGCCAGGAGCGCCCGGTGGCGCAGGGCAACGATGAGTCGGCCTGGTCTAAGAACCGCCGCGCCGAGCTCAAGGACCGATAGGGTGCGCGCCGCCGCCATTGAACATGGGAGACCTTGAGATGAGAGCACCTTGGGCCCGCACGATGGGCGTGGCATGCGTGCTGGCCGCGGCGCTGACCGGCCCTGCGCATGCCGGGCTGTTCGACGACGAAGAAGCGCGCAAGGCCATCCTGGATCTGCGCACCCGCCTCACCGCGGTGGAAGACCAGGGCAAGGCCCGGGCGGCCGAGGCCGCCACGGCCAACACCCAGTTGCTCGAACAGCTGAGCGCCCTGCGGCGCAGCATGCTGGACCTGAACAACCAGCTCGAAGCGGCGCGCGCGGACATTGCCAAGCTGCGCGGCAGCGACGAACAGCTGGCGCGCGACGTGTCCGAAGTGCAGCGCCGCCAGCGCGACGTGGCCCAGTCGATGGACGACCGCATGCGCAAGCTCGAGCCGGTGAAGGTCAGCATCGACGGGCGTGAATTCGTCGTCGACCCCGAAGAGAAGAAGGCCTTCGACGACGCCGTGGCCACGCTGCGCGCCGGCGACTTCGACAAGTCGGTGTCGATGCTGGGCAACTTCCAGCGGCGCTACGTGGGCAGCCCGTACACCGACCAGGCGCGCTTCTGGCTCGGCAATGCCCTGTACGGCAAGCGCGACTACAAGGAAGCCATCAACAACTTCCGTGCTTTCGTGGCCGCGGCGCCCGATCATCCGAAGGCGCCCGAGGCCCTTCTGGCCGTGGCCAACAGCCAGGCCGAGATGAAGGACGTCAAGGGCGCGCGCAAGACCATCGACGAGCTGATGAAGGCTTATCCGCAGTCCGAGGCGGCCGTGGCCGGCAAGGAACGGCTGGCTTCCATCAGGTAGCCCGCCGTGGACGCGGGCACGGCGTTGGCGACGGCCGAAGACGCCGACCTCGAGCGCCGCTTCGGCGGCCTGCGCAGGTTGTATGGTGATGCCGGCTACGCCCGGCTGCGTCGCGGCAGCGTGGCCGTGGTGGGCCTCGGCGGCGTGGGTTCGTGGGCCGTCGAAGCGCTGGCCCGCAGCGGCGTGGCGCGGTTGGTGCTGATCGACCTGGACCATGTGTCCGAATCCAACATCAACCGGCAGGTTCAGGCCACCGGCCGCACCCTGGGCCAGCACAAGGGCCTGGCGCTGCGCGAGCGCATTGCCGACATCCACCCCGGCTGCGACGTGCAGGTGGTGGATGCCTTCGTGGACGCCGAGAACTGGCCCGGCCTGCTCAGCGCCCCCGTGGGCGTGCTGGTCGACGCCTGCGACCAGGTGCGTGCCAAGGCCGCCCTGGCTGCCTGGGCCCTGCGGGGCGGGGTGCCCGTGGTGACGGTGGGCGCCGCGGGTGGCAAGCGCAGCCCCCAGGCGGTGGAGGTGGCCGACCTGGCCGACGTCACCCACGACCCGCTGCTGGCCAGCCTGCGCCAGCGCCTGCGCAAGACGGCAGGCGCGCCTTCGCGCGGCCGCATCGGTGTGCGCTGCGTCTACTCGCGCGAAAGCGTGTTGCTGCCGCAAGGGGTGTGCGATCCCCGTGAACCACCGGCGGCGCAGGCGCCCGATACCGCCGCCACCGACGGCACGCTCAACTGCCACGGCTACGGATCCAGCGTGGCCGTGACGGCCACCTTCGGCATGGTCGCTGCCGGTGAGGCCCTGGCACAACTGATTGCGGCCTGAGTCTTGGCATCCTCGGCCCAGTTCAGGCTAGAATAGCTGGCTCTGCGGACGGGTCGTTAGCTCAGTCGGTAGAGCAGCGGACTTTTAATCCGTTGGTCGCGTGTTCGAGTCACGCACGACCCACCACGCTGTCATGGCGTGGCATGTCAATCCCCAGGGCTCTTAGCTCAGTTGGTAGAGCAGCGGACTCTTAATCCGTTGGTCGACAGTTCGAATCTGTCAGGGCCCACCAACACCGTCAACGGCTTAGGCGTTTTGCCTAAGCCGTTGGCCTTTGCAGGCCCGCCACGCCTCAATGGCCCGGCGCTGCCGCCTGCGCCAAGCCATCGGCGAATTCGAATCCCTGTTTGCGCACCTCGTCGTCGATCTTCGGTTGCAGCTTGCGGGCGGCCGCCAGGTCGCGTTCGCTGCCGGCGGCGTCGTCCAGCTTTCGAAGGGCCAACGCCCGGCCGTACAGGGAGAAGGGCAGGGCCTTGAGCTTGATGGCGCTGTCGAAGGCCTTCTGGGCGCGTGCCGCATCGCCCATGCGCAGGTAGGTCCAACCCAGGCTGTCGAGATACCACGCTTCGCCGTCGTCCTTGTCCACGGCCTCCCGGCAGTCTTGCAGTGCCAGGGAAAGTTCGATGTTCAGCCGTGCGCGCAGCCAGCAGCGGTCGTTCAGCACCTGGGGCAGCCGCGCATCTTTCGGATGGCTGCCCGTCCAGAGATTGAACTGCCGCAGCGCGTCAGCGGCCTGATCGAACAGGGCGTAGAGCTTGCCCATTTCTTCGCGCAGGTGCGAGGAGGGGGGCAACTCTGAGTCCAGTCGCGCCAGTTCGTCCAGCGCGCCGGGGCGATCGGACAGTGCGGTGCGTACCCAGGCGCGACGCAGGCGCGCCTCGGCCAGCGCGGGTTCGAGCCGCAGGGCCTCGTCCAGATCGGCGAGCGCAAGCCGGCTTTGCCGCATGGCCAGGTGCAGCTGGGCCCGGGCGAAGAAGTAGTCGGCCACGCCCGGCGCCAACTCGCAGGCCCGATTCAGGTCCTCCAGCGCACGGGGGAAATTCCCCGCCGCGACCGCCGCTGCGCCACGCCGGGCCAATGCATCGGCATCGTTCCTGTCGACCTCCTGTGGCAGCGCCGCATACTGGCTGTCAAAGGTGCCTGAGTTGGCCTGGAGCGGAGCAAACACGGACCCGCCGTTCCAGGTGATGTAGATCTTCCGCTGCTCGCGCGACACGTACAGGCGATGCGACAGGAAGTAGTCCAGGCCCAACAGCAGGCCTTCGCCAAGGCTGTCCGTATCGTTGATTTCGAGCCGGTTGTTGGAGATCTTTTCCCCGGCCAATTCGAACATCGCTACCGGTGCGGTCCATGATCGGACCCGGCCTTCGCCGGCGCCGCCCGCACGGCCGTGGGGTGTCAGGTCACGCTCTTCGATGCCGGCGCGGCGCGCTGCGCGCAGGCTCAACGCGGTCGTCGGTGCCCCGGTGTCCAATATGGCCAGGGTCCGCTTGCCATTGATGGCCACCGCGACGCGCAGGGTCGAGTCCCCGCTGCCCTTGCGTTCCAGGGGCGCCACGATCACCGGTGCCTGGCCGGCCCAGTAGGCGAAGACGGTGTCGTCGCAATCGCCTTTCGGGAAGTTCATCCGGACCACCCCGTGCGCGAGGTCGTATTCGGTATCCGCCCAGCTCAGGAAGTTGCGGCCCAGGATGCCCATGATGCCGGCCCCGAGTTCGTTGCCGCCGACCAGGAACTCGACGTTCGGGATGTCGGCGCCCAGCAGCCCCACCTTGTCCACGCGGGTGCGCTGGGCCTCCACGCTGCCGGTGTACCCCTCGATCTGGAACCCGTAGGGCAAGCCGCGCAGCGGCAGGTTCAGTCGTGCGGCGGTGGATGGGCTGAGAAAACTGTAGAACGCGCCACTGTCCAGCAGCATCTTCGCCTCGACGCCGTTGAGCGTGAGTGTGGCAATGGGCCGTTGGTCGACGATGCGCACCGGCATCTCGATCTGCTTGAGTTCGCAGCCAGCCCAGGACCGCGCCGTGGCCAGCCACACCGAACCAAGCACAAGCGCCAACCGAGGCCGACGACGGTCGTGATGCTTCAAGCTATCTCCCCCCCCCCGGATGTATACGCGTCGAAGCGCCCCGGAGCGCCGAGTGTCCCCCTTTCGGCAGCCCCGCGACCAGCGGCTGCTACCACTTCGGCGGCGCCAGTGCGGGCGCACTTCATGCCCTGCCCCTCACCAGCCGAGGCGATGCGCGCCGGCAATGGCGGCAGCCAGCAGAACGCCGTGCAGGGATGCCGCCGCGATGGTCGATTGGATGGCTGGGCCCAGCGCGCCGGGCCTATCCGCCCAGCGCAACACGTCGCGCGCCGCGCGAGCCGACAGCACGGCGGGCGCCAGGGCCACGAGCGCCAGCCAGGGCAGGGCGCCTGCGAGCACGGCGCCGATGAGCCACCCGTAGGCCGCCAGAGGAATGAGGCTGCAACCCCACCGTGCCCGCGCCGTCCCCAGTCGCACCACCCAATGGTGTTTGCCGGCCGCCGCGTCGGCCCGCCGGTCGGGGAACTGGTTGATGTACAGCACGTTGGTGACCAGCAGCGCAAAACTCGTCACGGCCATCACGGGTGAGGGCTACAAGCCGCCGCGCTGGACGAAGTCCGCGCCCACGCCGATGAGTGCAAAGCCCGCCCACACGCAGAACTCTCCCCAGCCGCGGCTGTTGAGCTTCAAGGGCGGCGCGGAATAGGCCCATCCGATGAGCAGGCCCGCCGCGCCGATCCCGACGAGCCCGGGCGCCGACACGGCTGTCAGCCACAGCCCGGCGATCATCACGGCCAGCAGCAGCATCGCGCCGTAGGCGGCGGTCTCGCCGCGGGTGAGCACGCCGTTCTGAATGAAGCGGCTGCCGCCCGTGAAGGGAAAGATGCGCTCGGTGTTGGCGTCGTCGGTGCCGCTGAGCGCATCGTAGTAATCGTTCAGCACGTTGATGCCGGCGTGGGCCACGAGGGCGAACAGCAGGGTCGTCAGGGCCGTGGCCGCACGGATGGGCGCGCCATCGGCATAGGCCGTGGCCAGGCCGATCAGGGCCGCGAACAGCGTGACGCTGAGGAAAGCGGGCCGCGTGGCCAGAAAGTAACGCCACAGCGGGTTGGACAGCGCGGCAACCGTCGGTTCGGCGGGGTGCATGTCGGGTCTCCTGGAAGAGCCTGTCTGGGGCGCGGGCGACAGGGCGCTGCGCGGTCAGGCCAGGCCGTGCGCCAGCTCGTGAGGGCCTGCCAGAAGACGATTGGCGGCGGATTGGCAGCCCCGTGCAGCGGCATGGGACGGTTCGGCAGGGGTGGAGCGTCGTGCCGGCCATGGTCGTGCGGACTGCCCTCGCGCCGAGAGCACGAGCTTGCCGGCTGGCGGCATGATCCCCCGAAGTCGACATGACGGCAACAGCTCATTTCGGGCTTCGAGGGCCGACAGCCGCGAAATCCCTCCCGCAGAATCAGAGCCGATCAACCGAGGACGAGCCCATGACAGCGCAAACCCACTCCACCCCGCCCGCATCGCCGTTCGCCGAACGCCTGTCGGGCCCGCTGCAAGCGACGGTCGGGGGCAGCACCTACGTCGACCCCGCCACCCTCGAATGGGAGAAGTCCCAGTTCGACAAGATCTGGAAGAAGGTGCTCTACCGCAACGACGCCGCCGGCGAAATGACGGTCCTGCTCAAGTGGGAACCTGGCGCCAGGCTGCCCTTCCACAAGCACCCGGAGATCGAACAGAGCTGGGTGCTCGAAGGTTCGTTCTACGACCACGACGGGATCTGCCGTGCCGGGCAGTTCGTCTGGCGCAAGCCCGGTTCGCTGCACGAGACACGCTCTGATGAAGGCTGCCTGCTGCTGGCGATCTACCGCAAGCCCAACGTGTTTTACAAGAGCGCCGGATTTCAGGATCCGCAGTAGGCGAGGGGTCCGCTACATATTTCGTCTGACGAACCAAACACAGGGTTTGGTTCCATTCCATCGCCCCGGCCCCGCGCAGAAGAATCCGGCAAAGGTTGCACCGCTGCGGCTCTCGGCTGCAGCGCGACGAAAGAGCCGTGGTTCCTACCCTGCCTGGAGACAATCCCATGAAAGTCCGGTGGTCAAACCTCATCTCAGCCGCCTGCCTCGGAGCGGGCCTTGCGGCCTCTGCCGGCGGCGCCCTGGCGGAATCCGTCAAGATCGGCTGGCTGTCGTCGCTGACCGGCCCGCTGTCCTCGGCGGCGATTGCCGAAAACCAAGGCGTCCAACTGGCTGTGGACGAGATCAACAAGGCGGGCGGCATCC
>CAIJPE010000051.1 GCA_903822435.1 uncultured beta proteobacterium
GCCGCCTACGGCCAGCCGCCCTCTCAGGCGGCGCACACCTGCTACGCGCAGGCACTGCTGTATGCCAACGCGGTGGAGATGGCCGGCACCTTCTACCCGCCGGAAGTCATCAAGAAGCTGGAAGGCTTCAAGTTCGAGGGCTTGGGCAACGGCCCCACCGAGTACCGCGCGGCCGACCACCAGTGCATGAAGGACGTGCTGGTGATGCGCGGCAAGCAGAAGCCGAGCAACAAGTTCGACCTGCTGGAAACGGTGCAGGTCGTGTCGCGTGCGGCGGTGGACTACGACCCGAAGATCTTCGGCGGGGAACTCGGCCCCTATATGCCGACCTGAGCGCTGGCCTGAGGTGGCCGGTCCACGCCGACCACCTTGTCTACCCCCAAGCGCTGACGGCCTACGCTGGGGCGCCCTGACTTTCGTCCCACTTCCCTTTCCCCCACTTCCCTTTTCCCATTACTGCGCGCCCATGGATGCCTTCGTCCTGCAACTGCTGAACGGCCTGGACAAGGGTGGCGCCTATGCGCTCATCGCCCTGGGCCTGACGCTGATCTTCGGCACCCTGGGGGTCGTGAATTTCGCGCACGGCGCACTTTTCATGCTCGGCGCGTTCTGTGCCGTGGGCATGCGCAAGATGCTGACGCTGTCGACCAAGGTGAAAGACGAGAGCGTCACCTTCTTCGACAGCTTCAAGGAAGTCCCCTACCTGCAGCTGTGGTTCGGCGACACCGGCAAGCAGCTGATCGACTACGCGGTGCCGCTGTCCATCCTGTTGACGATTCCCCTGATGCTGCTGCTGGGTGTGGCGCTGGAACGCGGGCTGATCCGCCACTTCTATCGCCGGCCGCACGCCGATCAGATCCTGGTCACCTTCGGCCTGGCGATCGTGCTGCAGGAAATCATCAAGTCCTACTTCGGCGCCAACCCGATCCCGACCCCGGCGCCGGCCGTGGTGGCCGGCAGTGCCAACGTCGGTGCCTGGCTGGGCCTGGGCGACTCGGTGGTCTACCCGTGGTGGCGGCTGGTGTACTTCGGCTTCTCCGCGTTGGTGGTGGCGCTGGTGTTCGCCTTCTTGCGCTACACCACCTTCGGCATGGTGGTGCGGGCCGGCATGCGCGACCGCGAGACGGTGGGCCTGCTGGGCATCGACATCCAGCGACGCTTCACCATCGTGTTCGGCATCGCGGTGATCGTGGCCGGCATCGCCGGCGCGATGTACACGCCCATCCTGCCGCCCGACTACCACATGGGCATGGACTTCCTGGTGCTGAGCTTCGTGGTCGTCGTCGTCGGCGGCATGGGCTCCCTGCCCGGGGCCGTCGCGGCCGGCTTCCTGCTGGGCGTGCTGCAGTCCTTCGCCTCGATGAACGAAGTCAAGGGCCTGATTCCCGGCATCGACCAGATCATCATCTACCTGGTGGCGGTGGTCATCCTGCTGGTCCGGCCGCGCGGCCTGTTCGGCCGCAAGGGCGTCATGGAAGACTGATCGAAATGACCACCATCTCACCCCGCAACGACCTCTGGCTGATGCTGGCCTTCGCGGCCGCCGTGCTGCTGATGCCGATCTGGCTGCGCCCCTTCGGCGCGGCCTACCCCGACCTGCTGCAGAAGTTCGCCATCTACGGTCTGTTTGCCATCGGCTTCAACATCCTTTTCGGCCTGACCGGTTACCTGTCGTTCGGGCACGCCGCGTTTCTCGGCGTCGGCTCGTACACGGCGGTGTGGTCGTTCAAGCTGCTGACCATGAACGTGTTGCCTGCGGTCTTGCTGAGCGTGTGCATGGCATCGCTGTTTGCACTGCTCATCGGCTACGTGTGCCTGCGCCGGTCGGGCATCTACTTCTCGATCCTGACGCTGGCCTTTGCCCAGATGTCCTACAACCTGGCGTATTCGGTGCTCACGCCCATCACCAACGGCGAGACGGGGCTGCAACTCGCGCGGTCCGACCCGCGGGTCATCGACCGCCTGTTCTCGCCGGCGGCCTCGGGCATTCCGTCGACCGAACTGTTCGGCCTGACGATGCGGGGCTACCCAGGCTTCTACTTCTGCGCCGTGCTGCTGATCCTGGGATTCGTGGTGGCGCTGCGCATTGCGCGCTCCCCCTTCGGCACCATGCTCAGGGCCATCAAGTCCAACCAGAACCGCTTGAAGTACGCCGGCGTCAACACCCGGCCCTATGCGCTGACGGCTTTCGTCATCTCCGGCGCCTATGCCGGGCTGGCCGGCGCGCTGCTGGCCGTCACAGACCCGCTGGCCGGTGCCGAACGCATGCAGTGGACGGCCTCGGGCGAGGTCGTGCTGATGACCATCCTCGGCGGCGTCGGCACCCTGGTCGGGCCGGTGCTGGGCGCGGCCATCATCAAGTACTTCGAGAACATCTTCTCCTCGTTCAACGAACAGACCCTGCACGGCGTCTTCGGCTTTCTGCCCGCCTTCATCGAGAAGCCCGTGGTCTGGGTCTCGTCGCTGTTCGTCGGCGAAGGCTGGGCGCTGACGCTGGGCGTGATGTTCATGGTGCTGGTGATCTTCCTGCCCGGCGGCGTGATGGAAGGCCTGCGCCGGCTTTACGGCGTGACCCAGCGACGCACACCGGCGGGCGCGGACGCACCGGCGCGCGGTGCCGCCCAGCCGACCGCCGGCGCCTGAGGAGGCCGCACTTCATGTCCATCCTTCAGGTCAAGGGCGTCAGCAAGAGCTTCGCCGGCTTGCGCGCGCTGAGCGACGTCAACCTCAACATCGCCGAAGGCAGCGTGCACGCCATCATCGGGCCCAATGGCGCGGGCAAGTCCACGCTGCTGAACTGCTTCGTCGGCCGTCTCACACCGGATGCCGGCTCGGTGACCTTTGCCGGGCGTTCGCTCATCGGCCTGCAGCCGCACGAGATCAACCAGGTCGGCGTCGTGCGGGTGTTCCAGACGCCTGAGATCTTCGGCGAGCTGAGCCTGCTCGAGAACGTGCTGATCCCGGCCCTGGCACGGCGCGACGGCGCATTCGCTGTCAACGCCTGGCAGCGTGCCGATGGCCAGGCGGAGGTGCGGGACCTGGCGCTGCACATGATGGAAGACGTGGGCCTGGCCAGCAAGCGCGACATGATCGCCAACAGCCTGTCGCGCGGCGACAAGCGGCGGCTGGAACTGGCCATGTGCCTGGTGCAATCGCCCAAGCTGCTGCTGCTGGACGAACCCACCGCCGGCATGTCGCGCGCCGACACCAACAACACCATCGACCTGCTGCAGCGCATCGGTGGTGGCCAGGTCACCAAGATCATCATCGAGCACGACATGCACGTGGTCTTTTCACTGGCCAGCCGCATCAGCGTCATGGCCCAGGGCACGGTGATTGCCGAAGGCGACCCTTCATCGATCAAGGGCGACCCGCGTGTGCAGGAAGCCTATTTGGGGGGAGCCCATCTGTGAGCACGACCGAAAGCGGTGGGCCGCCCCGCGTGGCGGCCAGCACCGAGCCCTACCCGAAGGTGGCGGCCAAGGGCTCGGCACCAGCCTACTTTTCCTGCCGCGACCTGCACGCCTACTACGGGCAGAGCTACGTCGTGCAGGGCGTCAGCTTCGACATCCGCGAAGGCGAGATCGTGGCCCTGCTGGGCCGCAACGGGGCGGGCAAGACCAGCACGCTGCGCACCATCGCCCGCCTGGCCGACCCGCAGCTGCAGCATGGCGAGATCTGGCTCGACCACCAGCCGCTGCACAAGATGAGCGCCTTCCAGGCGGCGCGCTGCGGCGTCGGCCTGGTGCCCGAAGACCGCCGCATCATTGCCGGGTTGACGGTGGAAGAAAACCTGAAGCTGGCGCAGATCGAGAAACCCATCGGCTGGTCGATCGAACGCCTATACGAGCACTTCCCGCGCCTGGCAGAGCGGCGCAACCAGGAGGCGGTGACGATGTCGGGCGGCGAGCAGCAGATGCTGGCCGTGGCGCGTGCGCTGGCACGCGACGTCAAGCTGCTGCTCCTCGATGAACCTTATGAAGGCCTGGCGCCGGTGATCGTGCGCGAGATCGAGAAGATCCTGGAAGAGGTCAAGACGCTGGGGTTCACGACGATCATCGTCGAGCAGAACGCGATTGCCGCGCTGCACCTGTCGGACCGGGCGCTGATCCTGGACATGGGCGAAATCGTCTTCGACGGTACGGCCAGGGAAGTCATCGACAACGCCGAATTGCGCCAGCAGTACCTGGCCATCTGAACCGCGGTTTCAGACTCTACGAACTTCCAGGCTGGCGCCACGCCCGAGGCGTTGCAACCCGCCCCATGCGGCGCGTGCGCGGGCCGATCATGACGCGGGCTGCGCCGTGCGCAGCGCCGTCAACTCGTCGAACAGGGCCTGGGCGCAACCGCCATCCAGCCCGTCGGCCAGCAGGTGTTCCCGGCCGCCGGACTTGAGCTTCAGCTGCCAGGAGCGCGCGCGCATCTCGACGTGGTAGCGGTGAGCCATCTCGCCCAGGCCGTTGGCAACGGCTGTGCTGGCGTCGGCCCCCAGGGTGTCGAAACCGGCCTTGGCGTGTGCGGCCAGCGGATTACTGCCGGGGGTGTAGTAGATGCGGTTGTCCTGGCCGTGGATCCGCGGCGCCGCCTTGAAGTCCTTGTGGCGCAGCCGGTTGGTCAGCAGGAATTGGCTGCCGGCGTCCAGCATAACGCGGCCGGTTTCGGTCTGCACGTGCTGGGTTGCAAGCACGAAGCTGCGCGGGCGTCCCGGTCGCCAGAGTTTCGGCAGGTAGGCCATCAAGAGCAGCAGCGCACCGAAAGCCACGCAAGCCAGGAAGCCGAAGGCCGCGCCCGGACCATTGCCGAAGAAGATTTCCGGCAAGGACAACACGAAGATGATGCCGATGGCTCCGGTCGGCCAGATGGCGAAGAATTTCCTGGCTGGGAGGGTGTCGAAGCGCAGGCCTTCGGGTGTCTCGGTGCGCGTGTACGACGATCCCGGCAACTTCTCCGCCCAACCGCTGTGCAGCATCGCGATCACCGCGCCACCAATCAGGTACGCCAGCAGGAAGGCCCAGTAATGTTCATAGCTGCCGCGGCCGGTGTAGCGCAGCACGGGATTCTCGCCCCGCCGGGTGTTCTCGATGCCGGCAAGCACGGCCGCCCCCCAGAGCACGCCGAACGCGATCCAGAAAACTTTCTCCGACTTGATCATTTGAGTCTCACGCTGTGTGTTCAGGTTGCTTCCACGGGTGCAGGCGGCGACCAGCCGCTAGCGGCAAGGCGGTCCGAAGATGGCGCCGCGCGCCACCGCGACCGCTGGCGAATGCAGGGTGGCCGGTGGGACGGGGGCGGTCTGGACCGAGGCGGCCGCATTGCAGTTGCAGCTGGACAGTGCCACCGCGTAAGGCGCGCCGGAGACCGCGAACAGGCGGCCGCCCACAGCCCGTGGTAGCGGCGCGCCACTGGCCGAACGAACCTCGGCGCAGTTGCTGACCAGGATGTCGTAGGCGCGCAGTTCGCGCCCGGTGGCGTCCCGTGCCGGCTGCCAGCGCAAGGTGAACGAGCCTGACTGGCGCTTGTTGACGAACGCCATGGTCACGTCGGTGGCCATGGCCTGCGAAGGTGGAGGCATTCCCGTCGGGGCGGCACGGGCGCTGACCGCCACCCACCCGGCGGACAGGGCCAACAGGGCCTGGGCGGCCCAGGGCATCCGATGGGACCGCCGCGGCCCAGTGGCGTCGGTGTGCGGGTGGGCTTGTTGCGCGGAAGGCTGCGCTGAATGGCGTTGCGGCCGGCTGTGGCGGGTGGGTGTCATCGGGTCCTCGGCTTCCGTATCGGAACCCGAGGATCGACGGCAGCCGTTACTGGCTCGTTATCGGCCGGTGCGGCAGGCGCAGCCCGAGCCGGTTCGCCGCAGCGGCCAAAAGGTCGCGATTGGCGGTGTTCCGGTTCAAGAAGCTGTCGCGGAACTCGGCGGGCACCCGGGGCAAGGCCTGCTTCGCCACCCACTCGAAGCCGCGGCGCAGCGTGGTGCCGGCGGCGTCGGCCTGGGCCAGCGCCTCGAAGCCGCGCGTGGCGGTCCACCAGGCTTCGCCGAGGTAGGTGTCAGCGGGGTGGCAGCGCGCCAGCCGTGCGACCAGGTCGTGCGCTTCGCGGGCGCCCGCGTCGCCGGCGTCGATGCGGTGCTGCAGCGCCAGCACGCGCGCGCGCAGGCCGATGCTCAGCAGCTCCACGCGCTCGGCCTCGCGACGGACCTCGTCGCAGATTGCCGCCCTGGCACCGAGTGGGCTGGCGTGGGCAGCTTCCAGCTGGAGCAGCAGGCGCTGCACCGTGTCGCGCCCGGCCAGTTGCAAGAGCGCCCGCTCCGGGCCGTCGTCGCGGTGCTGGTGCAGCGCGTGATGGATGCGGCTCTTCAGCAGCGCGCGCCTCGCTTCGGTGGCCGGCGTTGCCGCACCGGTCCACTGCAGCGCCTGGCTGGCGCGCGCGTACTGGCCCAGATGCGTCAGGACATGGGCCTGGTGGTTGGCGGCCAGGCCGCTCCAGATCGTCTGCGGGCTGGCCGCGAAGCAGGCCTGGGCGCGTGCAAAGCCGGCCAGCGCTTCGGCATAGCGGCCCAGCGCGCCAGCGTGAACCGAGACGTAGAGCTCGATGGCCCCGGTTGGTGGCCCCACCGCCGTACCCAGCGGGTCGCTCAGTGCCCGGGCGCTGAGCGCGTACTCCAGGGCCTGCTCGACACGCCCCAGGTTGCCTTCGACCAGGGCCAGGTTCGAGGTCAGCGTCGCCAGTTCGGCGACGTCGCCGGCCACCTGGGCCGAGGCCATGGCCTGGCGCAGCGCGGCAGCGGTGTCGCCCAGGCGCTGCGCGGCCTTCAGCGAGTAGGCGTAGTCGGCCCAGAAGTTGTGGCGCTGCTCGGTGTCGCCCTCGCGGGTGACGAGTTCGCGAAACGGCTCGATGGTGGCCAGCGCCTCGGCCGCACGGCCCGACTGGGCCAGCGCCACGGCCAGCAGGCGCGAGGCCTCGAACCGAGGCCAGGGTGCGCCGAGCCGGGTGGCCGCGTCGAGCGCCGATCGTGCGGCCGCCTCGGCCTGTGCGGCCTGCCCGCCCATCAGGCACACGAAGGCGCGTGAGGTCAGGGCTCGGATGCGCTGGGGTTCGGTACGCTGGTCGGCATCGAGCCGGTCCACCAGGGCCGCCGCGGCGTCGATGCCGCGGGCCATGACGAGGCACTCGACGCTGGACACCCGCGCTTCGAAGGCCTGGGCCGCGAGGCCGGCCCGGTCATAGCCCTCGGTTGCGCGCTCCCACAGCGCGGTCTCGTCGCTGCGTCGCGAGGCGCGCCGCGCTTCGCGTGCGGCGCCGGCGTAGGCGTCGCCCGCGCGCGGCCAGGCCCGGGCCGCCGCCCAGTGGGGCGCGGTACGGACAGCGCTGCGGCCGAGCGCCTCCATGTGTGTGGCCAGGCGCGCATCTAGCGCTTCGGCGATGCCCGGCGGCAAGGTCCGCACGAGGACCTCGGCGAACAGGTCGTGGCTGAAGCGCCCCGCGCAGAGCACCTGCGCCGCGTCCAGCTCCTGCCATGGAGCGACGAGGTCGAGCGGGTGCATCTCGAGCACCGCGGCGGCGACGTCGGGGTCGAAGTCGGCGCCGGCCAACGCGGCCACGCGGGCCAGCTTCAGCGCCGGCTCCGCGAGGCGAGCCAGACGCTGCGCGATCAGCGCTTCCAGCGCCGCGGGCACCGGCAGGCGGTCCGGGTCCGGGGCGGGTGCTGCGGCGCCCTGCGTGGTCAGAGCCCGCAGCGTCTCCAGGACGAAGAGAGGGTTACCGCCACTGTGGCGGGTGAGCGCCTCACGCCAGGCCGGCGAGTCGAAGGCGTGCACGTCCAGCGACCCGAGCAGATCGCCGACTTCCGTCGCGCTCAGCAGTTCCAGGCGCAGTTTCTCGATCGCACGCCCCTCCGTGGCCGCCACCCATGCGCGCACCGGCGCCGGCATCTCCTGGCTGCGCGCGCTGAAGACCCAGGCCAGCGCCGGCGAGCGTGCCGACAAGCCCAGCAGGCATTCGATCGAGGCCTCGTCGGCGTGGTGCACATCGTCGATGACGATGCCGCCAAGCCCGGCCGAGGCCCAGGCGGACAACGCGGCCGCGAAGGCCTGCTGCAGGCGCAGCGGGTCGAGCCGTGCTGCCGGCGCCGCGCCGAGGGCGGGCAGCAGGCGGGCGATCTCGGGCTGCGCCCATTCAGGCAGGCTGGCCGGCCAGCGCATGGCCGCTCGTGCCGCCAAACGTGCCAGCAGCGCATAAGCCACACGCCCGTCGCCGGCCTGGCCGCTGCACACCAGCAGCGCGGCGTCCCCGGCCGCCAATTCCTCGATCAGGCGCGTCTTGCCGATGCCGGGCTCGCCGTGCAACAGGACGGGGCGACGCTCGGCCAAGGCTTGCGCCAGACGGGTGCAGATCGCGTCGCGGCCAACGGTCCGCGGTGGGCGCAGCAGGCCCACGGCCGGCTGGACCGGGCGAGCCATGGGCACGCTGCCGGATCCGGCGATCGTCTGCGCCAGCGCCACGGTCTCGTGGTCCGGTGCAGCGCCGAATTCCTGGCGGAGCACGCGCTGGCAGTGCTCATAGGCCGCCAGCGCTGCGCTGCGGTCGCCGCGCAGGTAGTGCAGCCGCATCACGCGGCGGTGCGCGTGTTCGATCTGCGGCTCATCGGCGAGCAAGCGCTGTGCATAGAGCAGCGCCGACGCGATACGGTTCGCGGTTTCGTGACGCGATGCCATGTCGGCCAGCAGGTCGGCGCGTCGGCGTCGCCAACGCGCCCGTGCCGCATCGACCCAGGCAGCGAGTTCCAGGCAGTCGTTGTAGTCCAGGCCTTCCAGCAGGTCGCCGGCAATGGCATCGGCGTCGTGGTCCAGCCGCTGTGCGGCGTCGCCGAGATCGCAGGCAAACCCTTCGGCCAGACTCAACGCCTCCTGTCCCTGGATCAGTTCGTGCAGGGTCCAACGATGCAGCTTGAACAGGCGCTGGCGAAGGCTGTTGCGCGCTGCCGCAGGCGTCGATTCGGGCCACAACAGGGCGACCAACGCACCGCGGGACCGCGGCCCGTCGAGGGCGAGCAACGCAAGCAACGCCGCGGCTTTGCGCTCGAGCCGCCTTCGGATGCCATCGGCCGTGACCAGCGCCGGTGGGCCGAGCAGTTCGACGCGCATGCGGGTGTCCTGGCTCGACGGGGATGTATCCAAGGGCTTGTCTGACCGGCGGGCGGCTCAATGGCTGATGGGTTGTGGCGGCGACAGTGGTGCCCAGTCTACGAGCGACTGCGGCCCACGCAGCGGCAACGGATCAGCATCCGGGGACCCACCCATTCGGAACTTCCGACGTTGCCCAGCAGTGACTCCTCTTCATAACGGGCGAGCACGCGATCTCAAGCGGTCGCCAGCATCCGGAACTCAGTCGCCTTCACGACTGGCCTGACGTGGGTCTTCTCACGTTGAAGCTCCACCAGCCCAAAGCGCGACATCGTCTTCAAGGTGCGCGACAGGTTGCCCGGTTGCCGTCCCGTGGCCTTGGCCAGCACCGTCATGGACTCCGGGTTGGTCTCCCGGATTGCCTTCAGAAGCGCGCGGTTCTGATCGCTCAGCACGTCGGCCACCGACTTCATGGAGGTGAACCAGATCTTGGGCTCGCCCGGCTCGCGCTTGTACTCGCCTTTTGCGATGGCGATCGCCCTCGCCCGGATCTGCTCCTGGGGCATCACGCCGATGACGACGGTCTTCATTGCTGTGCTTCCTTGATCACGCGATCCACCTCTGAGAAGAAGTCTTCCAACAGCCCAGACGCCGATTCGAACGCGCAGGGCACGCCTTTGTCGCTCGCGGTCCGGTGACGATGGTCGTCGGACAGGCGCCGCCGGGCGAACTTGAACTTCATCGGAGGCTTCACCGCATGTGCGTTGTCATTGCCCAGGACTTGGGTACCGCATTTTTTCGTGCAGCGTCAGGCTGTAACTGATGCCATGTTGAGCATGATCCGACGTCGGGACCCGCCGTGCCTCGATCTTGATCCAGTAGCCGCCCTCTTGCCCGAGGATGCTGCCATCCAGATCAAGGAGCGTGTCGAGGCCGATGTCGGGACTGTTCACCGGTTCTAGGCTGTGTCATCCGCTGATAAAGCAAGCGTACCAACCTTCTGCATCCCGCGCTGAATGTCGGCAGTAGGCAGCGCAGCCGCCGGCCACCGACTGCTGCCGACCCAAACCTGCCCGTCAGGCTTCTCCGAAGCTGCCGGTCGTCCGGACCGGCCTCTTTCAGGTTCTGTGACCGCGAAGCAGCCGCTCGTGACAACCAGGACCCGGCCAACTGCTGCTGTTCGCGGACGACGGCTTAGCAGCGTCGCGATGCGTCGAGGACGGCCTTACCGCTGCAGGATGTGCGCCAGCATGAGCCGCGCCTTCTCCCAGTCGCGCCGAACCGTGCGATCCGTGAGGCCCAACGCCTCGCCGATCTCTGCGTCGTTCATGCCAGCGAAGTAGCGCATCTCAACCACTTGGGCGAGGCGAGCGTCCAGGTGAGACAGTTCCTCGAGCGCGGCGTGGATGTCGAGCACATCTTCGGCGCCCTGCGCCACCGAGCCGATCACCTCGCTGCCCAGCGTGACGTGTTGCACGTCACCGCCACGCCGCTGCGCCCCGGCTGCGCGCGCCGCGTCCACCACGATAGATCGCATCACCGACGCCGAGTACGCAAGGAAATGCGCCCGGTCGGCCGCCGTGAGGCCGTCGCGCTGCACGAACTTCAAGAAGCACTCGTTGACGAGCGCGGTGGTTTCGACGATGCCGTCGCGCGCGTGGCGCGCCAGTCGACGGTGCGCGATCGCCCGCAAATCTGGGTAGAGAGCGCCAAAGAGTCGCCGCAGCGCCTCGCTGTCGCCGCCGCGTGCGCTCGCGATCAGTTCAGTCACTTCTCCCATGAGGCGGATGGTAGCGGGCTTGCAAATCGTGAAGGCGAGATGTCCGGATTTCCGGGCGATGACGTTCATTGGGTAGAACCTGCCATCCCGTAGCAAGGAGAACTGCCGTGCCCCTACCTCGTGCCTCGACGATGCTCGCCATATGCCTGGTCGTCATCACCGCCGTATTCGGCGTGCCTGCCGACTATCCGCCCACGCTTCACGCCGCCATCGCCGGCCTTGCGCTCGGGGCGGGCGCCGTGCTCGCCTGGCTGGCCGGCGCACGCGTTGCCGTCAGCGCCAGCGCCGACGACACCACGCGCATGCGCGCCGCGTCGGCCCCGCTGCTGGTGGCGCCTTTCATCCTGTTCGGCCTGGTTCCGGGCATCGGGCCGCCGCGCGTCCAGCCGCCGCAGGACAACGAGCTGCGCTTTCTTCTTTTGGCGATCGATCCCATGCTGGTGGGCGCTGGGCTGTTGCTGTTGAAGGAGGGGCTATCGGGCGCCGGCGAACGCGTCCTCTCATCCCTGGGGTTGGCGGCGATCGCGATGGCCACGCCGCTGTACGTGGCGTTCGCGTTAATCCAGCGCGTGGGCTACGTGGCTGTCGAGCTGAACTGGTCGTGGGCGTCAACCGTGTCGGGCAACCTGCACGAGCTCACGCCGCTGGACGCGTTCTCCATGGCCGCGCTGTTCTTCGCTGGCGCGCTCACTTATGTAGCGACCGCCGCATTTGCAGGGTCGCTTGCGCGCGTGGGTTGGCTGGGCCGCGGCACGGCCACCACGCTGCAGTTGCTCAGCGGCGTGGGCCTGGCGTTCTTGGTCGCGCGCGGATTCGCGTATCCCAGCCTGAATGCCGCGTTCTCACACTGGTACACGGTGCCCGGCTTCGTTGCAGGCATCCCAGCGGTGCCCTGGATGCCCCTTTGCGCCATCGGCGTGTTCTTGCTGCAGCGAGCCGAGCGGGAGCGCGCCGCGGCGGCGGCCTGGCTCAGCGCGACAGAGCCTCGCGCTGCGCCATCAATTCCAACCTGAGCGAGGCGTTGTCTGCTCCGGGCGGCAGATGCAAGAGCGCGGCGTTCACAGCCCGCAGGCCAGCTTTGGGCGCGCCGACGTGCACGGAGGTCCGCGCCTGGTTGAGGGCCGCCCTTGCGATGCGCCGCGGATCGGCGCGCGACGACTGAAGCAGTGCCAGGTAGCGCTCGCCCACGCCGTACGAGCACTCGAAGTCGCCGTACTGCGGCAGCCGGGTGGAGATGACTTCCAGCAGGTCGAGCCAGTCGTCCGTGCGGCCCTTGAAGCGAGTCTCCAGCTCGTTGAACTTCGCTTCCAGCATGAGGCTGAAGCCGTAAGGCTGGCGCAGCTTCGCCGGGTCGGCCGTCACGGCCACAGACAAGATCTCCACCAGCATGTCGCGCACTGCGGCCTCGCGCTGCACCGCGTGCTCTGCCATGTGCTGCTGGTGACGCGCCTCGTCGGCCTGCCACAGCGCCACGCCCAGGCCGCCAGCCAGCGCCAGTACAGCGAGTGCCGAGATACCCACGCCCGCCCGGTGGCGTGCCACGAAGCGACTGACCAGGTAGGCCCGGCCCTGCGGACTGGCGACCACGGGCCGGCCGTCGAGATGACGGCGGATGTCGTCGGACAGCGCCTCGACACTCGAGTAACGCTCGGCGGAGTCCTTGCGCAGCGCCTTCGCCAGGATGGCGTCGAGATCGCCGCGCAACCGGCTTCGCTGCGCGGGATCGACAGCCACGTCGCTCGCACGCGGCACGCTGGCGCGCTCGATCGCCTCCTCCAATTCGGCGGCGCTGCCGCGGCGCATCTGGTAAGGCATGCGTCCGGCCAGCAGCAGGAAGGCCACCACGCCGATGCTGTAGATGTCGGTGGCCACGCCCAGTGGCTCGCCCCGGATCTGCTCGGGGCTGGCGAAGGCAGGTGTCAGCGCGCGACCCGAAAGCTCGGTCAATGCTGGCCCGGCCCCGTCCGCACGGTCCAGCAGCCGCGCGATGCCGAAGTCCAGCAGCTTCACTTGGCCTTGAGGCGTGACGACGATGTTGTGCGGCTTGAGGTCGCGGTGCACCACCAGACGCGCATGGGCGTGCGCCACGGCCTCGCACACCTGCAGCAGCAGTGCCAGGCGCTCGTCCACCGACGCGCCAGCCTTTTCGCAGGCTGCATCAATCGGCTGACCTTCCACCAGTTCCATCGCGAGCCAGGGGCGGCCCGCGGCGTCGAGCCCGGCGTCGTACAGGCGGGCGATGTGTGCATGTTCCAGCGTGGCCAGAATGTCACGCTCGCGGGCCATGCGTTCGGCGAACCGACCGCCCCAGGTCCACAAAGGCAGCTTCAGCGCAATATCGCGCGCCGGTAGTCCATCGTCGCGGCTGGCTCGCCACACGGTACTCATGCCGCCTTGCCCCAATGGCGCCGAAATCCGATAAGGACCCACCAGCGCCCCCACGCTGGCTTCGGCCAGCATGGGCGGCGGCCCGTCCATCAGCGGCGGCAGTGCGCCAAGGAAGTCGTCGCTCTCGATAGCGGCCTGTCGCGACAGGATGAGCTCCACCGCCAAGCGGCGAGCCGGGTCGACGTCAGTCCGCGCCTGAATCCAAGCGCCGCGCGCCCGACCGGGCATGGCGAGCGCCTCATCCAGCAAGGCGCTGATCGCAGGCCAGTCGTTCTCGAGGTCCGGGGTTTGCATTGCACCGCCTTCGCGTCTCGTGTCTTGTGTCTTGGCTGTACGGATTCGCGTCTGCAAGTCGGACATGGTGCAGGATGGCTCCGATTGTCGAGCACCACGGCGCGCCGGATCGAGACCGCCTGGTCGTCGGCGAAGCCGCCTCGACTCCGGTGGCAGCCTATGCCTCTAGCTGGCCCGAAGCGACTGCCTCGCAGGCGACGCCGAGGGTGGTGCGTCATAACGACTTCCCGCTCGTCAACGCGCTCGACCAAGCCTGCAGCGCTGCGGATGCACTGCTCATCGCCACAACCTTGCAGGCAGCTTCGGTCGACAGAAATTGGTCGGTCAAAAAAATGTTCGTGTGGCGATGTCCAGCGGTGACTTGCCGGATCGTTCAGGTAGGTGAACGGAGTGGAGCCGCCGCGCGCCATCCGCATCACCGGTGAGGACCAAGTGAAAAACCTGCTCTTGCTTTTGGCTTGCCTCTTGGCAGGCATGGCGTTGCGCCGTAGCGGCCGTGTCGGCGCACAGGGGCATCTCGCCTTGAACGCTGTCATCGTCCACATCGCCTTGCCCGCCGTCGCGCTGCGAACACTGCACACGATGACATTCGATCCGAGCCAGCTCTGGCCGGTTCTGATGCCGTGGCTGCTCTTCGGCCTGGGTGTCGTCGTGTTCGCGGTGCTGGGTCGGCGCCTGGCGCTTTCTCAAGCCAGCATCGGAGCGCTGATCCTCGTCTGCGGCTTGGGCAACACTTCGTTCGTCGGCCTGCCGATGATCGAATCCTTGCACGGCCGCGACGGCCTTGGCCTCGGGCTGCTGATCGACCAGTTCGGCTCGTACCTAGTGCTCAGCACCATCGGCATTTTCGTCGTGACGCTGTACGCCGCGCAGGCGCGCCCTTCGCCACGGGAGAGGGCGATCAAGATTCTCTCGTTCCCACCCCTGATCGGCGTCGCTGTTGCCCTCGTGATGCGACCGGTTTCGTTTCCGAGCGAGTTGGACGCAGCCCTGGCGCGCCTTGGCGACATGCTGGCGCCGCTGGCGCTGCTCTCGGTCGGCCTGCAACTGCGCCTGGACGCATTACGCGAACAGCGCCGCGCACTATGCCTCGGGCTCGGCTACAAGCTGCTCGTATGCCCTGCGGTCGTGCTGGCCATCGTGCTGGCGCGCGACGGCCACGTCGGCATGGCCGGCCATGTCAGCCTTATCGAAGCGGCCATGCCGCCGATGATCGGCGCCGGCATCGTCGCGACCCAGGCCGATCTGAATCCTCGCCTCGTATCCACGCTGATCGGCGTCGGCATCCCGATCGGGCTGCTGGTCGCGCCGCTCTGGTCCTGGGGGCTGGGCTGGTTGTCCTAAATGATGGTGGCGCAGCGAAGAAGCGTTGCCCTGGCATTGCTCAGCCTCGCCCATTGAGCGGCTGCATTCGGGCACTGGATTCGACGATCGGTCCGGCAGCTCAGGGTCGTGGGCTGCCTCACTTGGCTTCGTTCCGACAGCCGTAGAGCTGCCGTTCAAGTTGGCCGGCGGGATAGCGGACATTCGGGAAAACCCGGATTCGACCCATAGGAGCCGATCGCGGTTTTTGCAGAGAACGACCGGTCTACTTTGGAACTTGCCCTTCGCTCACGTGGCCGAAAATTGCAGCGACGGCGACAGCGGTCGTTTGCTGGTGGCAGACACCGACCGGGACAGGATCCCGGCTGAACGACTACATCTGAAGGCCGCGTACTGACGCTGCCGACCCTGAGCCGCCGGTCGCGCTTTCCGAAAGCTGCCAGACACGCGGGCCCAGCACTGTCACGCTTCGCTTCCACGAAGCAGCCATTCGTGGCCATCAGGGCCCGGCCATGACCTTCCGCTCATAGACCGTGCCTATAGCTGTCCTTCATCCAGCGGAGGTTCAGGCGACTCGATGAGCCGACTCCCGCCATCTCGCTATCATTTCTGCCAATGGCGACAGAGCAGCAACAACTTGAAGCCGGGATCGCCGCTCTGGAAGCGCAGCGAGCGTTGCTCGGAGACGCTGTCGTCGATGCCATGGTCGCGCCGGCACGCGCCAAGCTGGCCGCCCTGGCTGCACCGCCGGCACCCGCGCCAGTGTCCACGGCAGAACCCGCCCAGACCCTCAAGCAGCTCACGATCCTGTTCCTCGATGTGGTGGGCTCCACCACCCTGAGCCAGCACCTCGACCCCGAAGCCATCAGCGCCGTGATGGACGACGCCCTGACCCGCGGCACCGCCATCGTCGAAGCCAACCGCGGCCGGGTCTTGCAATACGCCGGCGACAAC
>CAIJPE010000052.1 GCA_903822435.1 uncultured beta proteobacterium
CAGCGCGGCGATGCGCCCGAGCGCCTGCCCGGCTACGGTGTCAGGAGCGCGCCCCTGGCTCAAGTGCAGTTCCCACCACGGTCTTCGCGCGTGGGCCCAGCAAGCCGCCTCGACGACGTAGCCGCTGGCGTACAGCTTGCCCCAGCCGCCATAGGCGTCGGCCTGCAGGATCCCGCTGAAGGACTTGAGGTGCTGCTGCGGATGCTCTCCCTTGCGATCGGGTGAGTATTGGAACCAGACGGCAGGCGGGTCCTGGCTGCCCGCCGGCCGGTCGTCCCGCACGTAGACCCAGAGGCGGCCGGTCTTCGTGCGACCGCGTCCCGGGTCCAACACGCCCACCGGGGTGTCGTCGGCGTGTACCTTCGCGCCGGCCAGTGCATAGCGGCCCAGCGCTGCGACCAGCGGATCGAGTAAGTCGTCACACTGCTCAACCCAGCCCGCCATCGTCGAGCGATCGATGCTCACGCCGTCGCGGGCGTACATGCCGCTCTGGCGGTACAAGGGAATATGGTCGCAATACTTCGCGACCATGACGTGTGCCAGCAGACCCGAGCCCGCCATGCCGCAGGCGATCGGCCGAGTCGGCGCTGCGGCCTGGAAGATCGCCTCGCACTGCGTGCACGCCAGCTTCGGCCGGACGTGGCGGATGACCTTGAAGTGCGCGGGAACGTACTCGAGCTGTTCGGAGACGTCCTTGCCGATCAGGCGCAGCCGGCCCCCGCAATCCTTGCAGCCACAGGCCTGGCCGTCCGTGTCGTGATGTGTGTCGCTGGTTTCGGGGCGATGGGTCGTCGTGTCGCGCGGCAGGTGAGCCGGCAGCTTGCGATCGACTTCCTGCGTGTTGGCCGCCTCGGCTTTAGCCGGCGTCGCGCGGGCCGGAAGTTCATCCAGTGGTTGACCTTCGATCAAGGCGATCTGGGCGCCATCGAGGTGCTCGCTGGAGGGTCCGAACTGCGCGCGGGTGCGTCGCAGCAGCTGCATCTTGAGCTTCTCGACCATCAACTTGAGCACCGCCACCTCGGCATCGCGCGCCTGGACGACGCGCAGCAGCGAATCGACGGTCATTGGCGGGGGGGAAGCGGTCGGCACAGAGATCTACTGTGCCGACCCATAAGGGCGCCGACTATCGGTGGCGCACCGGAGGCAAGTTCATACAGTGGTTCAGGCCGCCAGCTCGGGCGCCTGCGTTCGTACGGGCATGCGCCAATCGATGCCTTCCAGGAGCATGGACAACTGCGCGGGCGTCAGGCACACGCTGCCTGAAGTCGCTTGCGGCCAGACGAATCGGCCGCGCTCCAAGCGCTTGGCCAGGAGCAGCAGGCCTTGGCCATCGAACCACAGCACCTTCAGGATGTCGCCGCGCCGGCCGCGGAAGACGAAGACGTGGCCGCAGAACGGGTTGTCTGCCAACGCGGTCTGCACCAGGGCAGCCAAGCCGTCGAAGCCCTTCCTCATGTCGGTGTGCCCTGCAACGATCCACACGCGAGTGCCCGACGGCAGGCCGATCATGCGAGCTCGCGCAACGCGCGCACGACCTGGCGCAGGCTGGCCTCGTCCACGCAGCCGCGCAGGCGCACGCGGGCCATGCCGATCTCGATCTCGATCGTGCCGCTGCTCGGACGAGGTGGTGCCGGTGGTGGCACAGAACTCGACTCAGGCTTCGGTGATCCCACCGTCACGGGCAGCAGCACCGCTTGCGCCGCACCGGCCTTGTGAAGGCCCTGCGCGACAGCAGCCAGGTGCGCGCGACGCCAGGTGAAGAGCAAGTTGGCGTTGAGCCCGGCTTCCATCGCGATCGCCGAGACCGAGGCGCCGGGAATGAGGCTGCGGGCAACCAGCTCACCCTTCAACTCTGGACTATGGGCGCGACGCCTGCGAGCGCTTGGTGTGACTTGATCGGTCATCGTGTGCATTAAGGGCCTTGATGCACACCGTCGTAGGCATGCGTGGTCAGGCCATCCTGCACAAATCGCTGCCCTCGGGCCAGAGGGCCTTCAGGCCACGCTTACGCCTTACCAGGGTTCCGGGCCAGTTCGATCTTCGCGCGTGCAGCCCAGTCGATCACGGCGCACCCCCGTAGATCATCGGGTTGATGTAGTACTTGGTCGTCGGTCGACCGACGTTCTCGGCGGTGTCGCTGCCGACAACCCAGCCGTGCTCTTCCAGCACAACCAGCGCCGCCTCGGCCTGCAAGGTGGTCTTCAGGCCGGTCCAGCCCTTGCGCACCACGTCGCGAGCGGTGAACCCGTCTACTGGCAATTTGCGCGCGAGCAGGCGGCGGCTAAGCGTGCGGGCGGCCGACACCCTGGCCACATCCACCAGCGCGTAGATGCGGCGGGCATGGTCTGCCAGGTAGACGCACCAGGCCGCCGCGCGCAGCGCCGTGTCGGCCCGCACCGGCCCGATGCGGCCCTCGGCCAGATGCATGATCAGCGCCAGTGCGCAGTACAGCTTCTCGAACTTCGCCAGGTGCTGGCGCATCAGTGGGTTTTGCTCGACCGCGATGCGATTCAGGTGCAGGTCGGTGGCCCACTCGATGAACACCTCTTGCGCTTTGTCGTCGAAGCAGAACCAGGGCAGCTTGACGAAGTCGTCGGCGGGCTGGGCGCCGTCCATCAGGGGGTCGAAGGTCGCCAGTCGGTCAAAGACGTCGCGCACGGCCTCGCGGACACCTTTGACCGGGCAGCGATCACGCCATTGCCACGCCACGGGTTCCGGGTAGACCAGCAGTTGGAAGCGCTGGATGCGCCCATCGTTGTCGAGCGAGTTCACCATGCCCGCCAGGTAACGCTCCAGCAACTCAGGCTGGATGCCGCCGAAGACCGACAGGCAGACGGTCTTGACCAGCAGGCTGCCGCGGCCTATGCGGTCGATGTTGAAACTGCCGGTGCCATTGAAGCCTTCGAGGTAGAAGGCGCGGTCGCTTTCGTTGCCATCGCGGTCCCACGACGCC